>WHTI01000168.1 GCA_009377815.1 Actinomycetota bacterium | reverse complement strand
GGTCTCAATGGACGGTTGCACACCAAATCCGTGGCCACTGGAGACCGAGCCCTGACCGTGCCGAAGCTCACAACAGGTCGATGACCGTCCCCACAAAGATTCCGGCGAACACGGCAGCAGCCACGTAGTTGATACGCCGAATCGGCACCCGATCCACCAGCTGGCTCCCCAGGGTGACGGCGAGGGCGGCGACCCCTATCAGAGCCAGCCCAGCCCCGATCCCCACCGAGAGGGGGCTGTCCGACCGCGAGGCTAAACCGGCAGTCGCTAGTTGGGTGAGGTCGCCCCATTCGGCCACGACGACCAGGGCGAAGGCCGCCAACGTCACCCTGGGTGCGGTGTCGGTGCTCGGACCCTCGACATCATCGGGTTGGTCGTCCGATCCCCGTCGGGCCGTTCGGAACAGAATGATCGCCCCGATTCCGAACAGTGCGGCGGTGACCATACCCACCACCCGATCGGGAAGTAACCCGAGCAGCCCCCCGGCCAGGACGGAGACGGTGACATGAAGCACAAATGCCCCACTCACCCCCAGCCATACCGCCAGCGGTCGCCGATAGTGCGTCACCAGGGCGAGGGTTGCGAACATGCTCTTGTCGGGCAGTTCGGCGGGGAACACGGTGACGAACGCCCGGAGCAGTGATTCCAAATCCATATGGGAGCGTGAAGTTAGCGGTTGCCAGCCAGGAAGTCGGTGACGAGGGGGGCAAGGACCCCGGGTGCGTCCAACGGGGGGAGATGGGCCGATCCGGGGATGGTGACGAGGGCGGCATCGGGGATGGTGTCCGCAAGGTGCTTCGACCTCTCCATCACAAAACCGGCGTCGTACTCCCCCACCAGGATCAATGTCGGAGCGTCGATCTCGTGAAGTCGATCCCAAGCCGGCCCGCGCTCTACGACATCGCCCACCGTCTCGTCAAGCTCGAGGGCACGTCGGTTCATGGCCAAGAAGAGGTCACGGGCGGCGCCACTCACCCGACCCTCGGGCCGGGTGGGACCATCCAGCCAGAAATGAGCCTCCACCCGATTGACCTCATCGATGTCCCCTGATTCCTCGGCCGCCTCATAATGCCCCACGATCTCCACGATTGAGTCATCAGGCTCGGCCGGCGGCGTCCCACCCACCGCGGGGGCGATGAGAACAAGCGCCGAGATCCGCTGCGGTGTGCCAAGGGCGGCGTCAATAGCCAGCCGACCCCCCATGGAGTTGCCCACCAACACAGCCGATCCCACCCCGCAAGCATCCATGACCGCGGTGAGATCATCGACTGCGTCGTACGGCTCTGTGTCGGTCACGCTGTCCCCAAAGCCCCGCTGGTCGAAGGTGATGACCCGGTGTCCCGCACCCACCCACATGTCGGTGCATCGTTCCCAGATACGACGGTCCGCCACCCCGGCGTGCAAGGCCACTATCGGCTCGCCCTCACCAACGTCGGTCACCGCAAGACGCGCCCCCTCGGATTCGACTGTTAGATCCGTCACCACGGGCACTCTAGGCGAGGACGCCCGCGACTGGGCGCGGGGGACCGACGCCGACCAGCTGATCGCCACCACCTCTCGGATCACATCGCCACCCGCATCCAGACGCGCCAGGTTTGTTGACCGCCGCGGAGGTGGATAGCTGGCTAGAGATGGGACAAGACGAGCATCGGCCCACCAGCTCGGCCTTCGAGCATAAATGAGGCGTACTCTTCTTTGATTACTCCCTCGGCTGGGGGTGGTTTACTTGTGATACTCGCCGCTGCGCCAATGGCGCGCGCGGCCAACACGAGGTCACCGGCGGCTGTCGCCGTCTCTGCGACGCCGCCGATGGCTGTCGCCTGCCCCCGGCGGTCGCCCTGAAGCAGTGCAACCTCGAGTGCCTCACCGCTCAAGCGGAGGGCGTTAGTCGGCGTCGATTCGAGGGCCGCCATGAGCATCAGGGCTCGACCCAGACAGCGCAAATCGCCGATTTGGCGGAACGTCTGCGCCGATTGTGCACCTAGTGAGAGGGTGTCATCTGTTCGCCCATGGAGAGCCGATAGTTGGGCCTCGGCAAGCTTGGCATGGGCGCGGTCGTGGCGGGTTCCGTGGTGCTGCGCATATGCGAGGCTGGCTTGTAGCCACCGTGTGGCCCCACCCACGTTGATTTCGGCTTCGAGCGCCCTGCGAACAAGGGCCATCCGAGCGCTGTTCGCATGCCAAGGTGCTCCGACTTTGAGAAATGTGAGCATGCTTTGCTCGAAGGCGGCGACCGCCTCGGTTGGATCGGTCTCTGCTAACCCGCGGGCCATGCTGCAGTGGGCAACCATCCACTCGTTCCCTGCCGTCGAGAAATACGCGCTCGCCTTCGCCAGGGCGGTCAAGGCCGCCTCCGTTTCATCGCGATAGGCGTGGGCGAAACCCGAGGCCCAATCGGCGAAGGCTGCGTCCTCCTCGCCGACAGCTCGTTCGACGGCGAGTTGGGCACACTTCTGCAGGAGGTCAAGGCTGAGATAGTTGAGAAACAGTCCAGCCCAGGCCAGGGCCTTCGCCTGCCAGCCATCGGGAATCGCATGGCTCTCGACGACATCACGTACTCCCTCCAACAGGGTGCGCGAGGGATCCAGCTCGTAATGTGAGGCGATCGACACGAGGAGATCCTGTCCCACGGTCGGGCTCTCCTTCGCCGACCAAGACAACGCAGCCAGGACTTTCCGTCGATCCTGCTCATCCCGGTACACCCTTAGATCACCTGTCCGCGATTTTGACGCGGCCGCGGCCAGCACATCGCGCTCGACACGGGCGAAGGCCTGGCGGACTTCTGCCGCGTCATCGTCGGCGATGCGTGCGACGGCGAAGGCGCGAATGGTCTCGAGCAGGTCGTAGCGTGTCGGATTCCCCGGCGCGATGTGCGCGATGACCATCGACTGGTCCACGAGTCGCACGAGCGAGCTCAACACGTCAGTCACAGGAGGCAATCCCAGCGGCTCAACGCGGACCACCTCTTCGAGAAAGAGGGCCCCTGGGAGGGTAGCGAGGCGAGAAAGCAGGGCGGCTTCGTCGTCGCTAAGGAGCGACCATGACCACTCGATAGCGGCGTGCATCGTACGATGCCGTAGAGATCTGCCACCCCGTCCCGGTAGGCTCCCGCGGTGGTGGAGGGCTGACGCCAACTCGTCGACACTCATTGACCTGAGGGAGGCCGCCGCCAGCTCGATCGCCAGCGGCAAGCCGTCGACGCGCTCACAGATCGTGGCAACAGACCCGGCGTTGAACTCGTCGATCACAAAACTGGCGCGAATCGAGCCGGCCCGTTCCATGAACAATTGTCCCGCCGGGCTCGCCCTGACGGAGTCTGTGTCATGGCCGATTGGCAAGGCCAGTGGCGCAACCCGAAAGATGCTCTCAGCAGGCAAGTCGAGTGGCCGACGGGAGCCGGCCAGAACATGGAGCTCGGGTGCTCCTTCGAGGAGCTTCGTTGCGCCGGAGGCTGCCGCGTCTACGACATGCTCGCAGTTGTCCATTACGAGCAGGATGGACCGTCCGGCAAGCGTTATCTGCGCCCGCCCCGCGAGGTTTGGCACGGAATCGGTGCCAAGATCGAGCGCATCCATAAGAGCCGACTCCACGTTCGCTGGCCCGAGCGTCGCCAGGTCGACCATTCGTACCTCACCGGGCCATCTCGCTGCCACCTCCTGTGCCAACCGGGTTTTACCGCACCCTCCGGGGCCGAGAAGCGTGACAAGAGAGTGCTCAGCCACCCGTAGCGATACAGTCTGCAGCTCATCAACCCGACCTACGAACGACGTGGTCGGCCGGGGGAAGGCGGCGCGACTGGCCGCATCGATCGCGATCTCTAGCAGCGCACTCCGGCTGGGCGCCGCGAGCTTGCGCAGTAGTGCCGCGACGTGGCTCTCCACCGTACGCACCGAGATGAAGAGCTCGGCGGCGATCTCACGGTTGGTGAGGCGCCGACCGACTGCGGCCAGCACCTCCGCCTCGCGGCCGGAGACCCCCGCGGCCGCCACGCGCGGATCGTGGAGCAGGTCCATGACCCCATGATGCCAAAACAAATCCGTGCTCTCTACGGATGACATCGCAACCTTTGTCGATGCATGATCACATGAGCATCCCGTCGACTGTCGCGGAGGTGAACCATGGATGCAACAGCAGGGATTCACGAAGGGAACGAGAAGTTCAAACGGGCAGTACGCGAAGCCGACAGCGCCACCCCGCCATCGCTCTACACGAGAGACGGAAAGATTCTTCCACCCAACGCTGATGCGGTGAGTGGCAGCGATTCAATAGCCGACTTCTGGGAGAGCTTCTTTGAACTGGGCATCACCGAGGCGCGGCCCGTGACGCAGGAGGTGATTCCGATGGGCGAGTACGCCCTGGAAGTGGGTGAGTTCTCCGTGTTCAGCAAGGACGACCTGGTGGACCGCGGGAAAATCATGGTGCTCTGGAAAAAGGAGGACGGTGTCTGGAAGATGCACAGAGACACATGGAACAGCAGCGTTCCCCTTCCAGAACCCTAGATCGTATTGCCCAAGACACGGCCCAGACGGGCGTGAGAGAGGGGGTTGACTCGCAGCCACCAAGGAGGCGTTGCTGGAGTCGCCGATGCTGATCCCTGGCGTCGGACCTAGGGGCAGGTGTGAAGCACATTTCCCACGTCTCGAAGACCAGCCTCCGAGGCGAGCCCCAGGTGAGATCCCCCATGGCCGGGATCGGAAGAATGGGGAGTTTTCCCGATGTTCTGTCCCCACGCCTTTCAATACCGTGGAGCCCCAACGGGCGCAAGGGACTCAAACCTGAACAAGTCACTGGTCCACTTTTGGTCCTAGCCGCCAACCTGGGTCGCGGGTGAAAGTGGGTAGTTAGCGACCGGTTTGACCCGCCAACGCAACGATTTCATCCACAAGAAGGCAGGAGACATGACGATGGAGGAGAACCGGATCGGGGGACGCGCCGCCATCCTGGCAGTGGTGACCGCCGTGGTTACCCTGCTCGCAGCAACGGTCGGTGCCGACCAGGGCGACACCATCCGGGTCTCGGTCGACAGCACCGGAAACCAGGGCAACGATACGTCCTCCTTCCCGTCGATCTCGGCCGACGGTCGCTATGTCGCCTTCTCCTCCACGGCCGACAACCTCGTCTCCGGCGACGCCAACGGTTTTGCCGATGTGTTCGTCCATGACACGGCCAGCGGGGTTACCAGCCGCGTTTCGATCGACAGCAACGGCGTTGAAGGTAACAAGTCTTCCAGTTCCCCGTCGCTCTCCTCCGATGGTCGTTATGTCGCCTTTTCATCCCACGCCACCAACCTCGTGCCCGGAGACGTGAACCAGAGAGCCTGTCAAGTCCTTTGTGTGAGGTAGTGGTTTCATGGGGTTGGTTCGAGGCGGCCGGGGAAGGCGATGGCGAGGGCGTTGAGGGCTTGTTTCCATCCTTGGGTCCCGGTGCCGAGGTCACCTCCTCTCTGGGTTCCGATGTTTCTGATGGCGAGGTAGAGGATCTTGAGGACGGCGTCGTCGGTGGGGAAGTGCCCTCGGTTCTTGGTGACCTTG
>WHTI01000350.1 GCA_009377815.1 Actinomycetota bacterium | reverse complement strand
CCCTCCCCGATCATGTCGAGGATGCGCTCCTCCTGAGGCGACAGGCGCGCCAGTTTGGGATCCTTCTCATCGAACTTCGCCTTGCGAAGACGTTCGAGCACCCGCTGCGTGACATCGGGATCGAGAAGCGATTTCCCACCGCCCACGGTGCGGATGGCGTCGATCAGGTCCCGCCCTCGTATCTGTTTCAGCACGAAACCCGCAGCGCCGGCCATGATCGAGTTGAACAGCGCTTCGTCGTCCGAGAACGACGTCAGCATGATGACCTGGGCCTCGGGACGCTCGTCGCGGATCGCACGACAAGCCTCGACGCCAGAACCGCCCGGCATCCGCACGTCCATCACAACAACGTCCGGACGATGCGCGCTGGCGAGAGAGACCGCCACCGGCCCGTTGTCGGCTTCGGCAACGACCTCGATGTCGTCTTCCGCCTCGAGAAGCGCCCGCAAGCCTTGGCGCACGACCTCGTGATCATCGACCAGCATCACTCTGAGCATGTCAGTCACGACTCACTCCCCTCCAATGGGACGATCAAAGTGTGGACCGTGCCCTTGGGCTTGCGTCCAGAGATCTTGAGGTCACCGCCGAGCCGCTGCGCGCGTTCCTGCATGTTGGATAGACCGTGGCCTCTTTGCACTTTCTCGGTATCGAACCCGACTCCATCGTCCTCCACGGTCATCACGAATCGGTTGCCGCCCGTGACCGCGCAAGCGACCCAGACTTCGTGAGCCTGAGCGTGTCGCGCTACGTTCGACAGGATCTCTCGTGCGATCTGGATCACATCGCCCTTGGCGGACTTCGGGATCGAGTCGAGAGCCTCACTCGATAGTTGGACGGTCGTCTCCGAGAGTGCGTTCACCTCGAGGTCGCGAACGAGTTCCTCGATCGCTGCCTTGAGCCCTCGTTCCTCTACCGCCTTCGGCTGGAGAGCAAAGATGTAGGAGCGGACGTCTCGCACGACATTGTCCAAGGTGGCGATGGCATCGTCCATCCGTTTCTTGGTCGCATCGGCATCGCGATCGACCAGTGTCATCGCTCCCTGGAGTGACAGACCGACCGAATAGATCGACTGGATAACGCCGTCGTGGAGCTCCTTGGAGATGCGATCTCTCTCCTCGAGCACCGCGAGCTCCTCACCTCGTGCCCTGATCTCCTCCAGCAGGTTGGCGTTGTGGATGGCAACGCCGGCCTGTGCGGCAAGTGTCATCGCGATCCGCTCGTCGTCCTTCGAGAACTCGTCGGCGCCCTGCTTCTCGGTCATGTACAGCCGACCGAAGGTTTGATCGCGCACGATGATCGGAACCCCGAGGAAGGGATGCATCGGTGGGTGGCTGGGAGGGAAACCATAGGACTCGGGATGATCCGAGATCTTCCTCATCCGCAGTGGTCGCCCGCCTTCGACGAGTACTCCCAGGAGTCCGCGACCCTGAGGGAGGTCGCCGATCCGGTCGGCCGTTTCTCGGTCGATGCCGGAGTACACGAAGCGCAGCAGGAGGCCGTCGTCACCGACCACGCCGACCGCGGCATAGCGCGCACCGACGACGTCTCTCGCAAGATCGGCAATGCGCTGCAACAAGGCATCGAGATCAAGCTCGGAAGCAAGAGCGAGGCCAGCCTCAACGAGGGCGGCGGTCTGTCTCTGTGGGTCAGTCCTCATCCT
>WHTI01000242.1 GCA_009377815.1 Actinomycetota bacterium | reverse complement strand
TTCCCAATGGGTCGAGACGGAGGCGGACTTCGTGAGGCTCGTGGAGGATGCCTTCGCCCGACCCGATGAGGTCGTGATCGGCAACGAGTCGATGGATGCCGCCGCCAAACGCTTCGAGGATTCGCTCCGCCCGAGGCTCGAACGCGCGGAGAACGTGATGGTGGTGGCGCACGGCCGAGTCATCTCAGCGTTCGTAGCCAACCACAATGAGATCGACGTGTTCGAACTCTGGGATGGGCTGGAGATGCCGGCTCTGATCACCTTGACTAGATCGGATCTCCGCCTGGTGAAAGTCACGAACCACTTCTGAGCGAACGTTCTTTCCACGTCAGTCGGCTATAGACCGACTCACGTGGATGAGAAGACGGTGAACCATTGGTCCTGGGGGGGCGTCCACTCGGTATGGGACGAAGGATGGGTGCGATCGCACTGGCGGGGATCCTGCTCGCCGGTTGTTCGGGTCCTGATCGAGAGCGGTCTCCGATGGCGGTTCCGGCTTCGACTCCCCTCTACGTTCCGACACCCGAGCCCGAGGAGCAGACGTCATGGCGCAAGGCGCGCTACCTCTCCGTCGAGGAAGCGGCCGCAACTCTGCAGGCGCACGTGGATGTCCCGGTGGTCCTACCTCGTAGCGGTTCTGGCTGGTTCCCCGATCTCAACCGGTGGCTGGCCGATCCCAAGTACCTCAAATGGCGGCGGGTGGATGGGCTTCGCATCGGCGGCATGACCATCCGGAGGAACCGGAAGATCCTGATCCTCTCCTACGGGATGGCGGGATTCGATGGTTGCGGTGATCGAACCAACGCGATCGAGACGAACGTGCTCGGAGAACCGGCTCTGCTGACCCAGATCCCGGAGGCCGTATGGAGCCACGTCATGTGGCCGGTAACACCGACGGGGTCGACGGGGCGCTATGGGATCACGGGGACCTTCGAGGGTTGGCAGATCATCGAGCTCGCCGAATCGATGGAGGTGGCCCGTCTCGAGGCTAAGAACACCGACAAGCACTGCTGAACCCGCGTTCCTATCCACGTCAGTGGTCCTATAGCCGACTCACGTGGATAAGAAAGAAGGTTCTCCATGCCAGTCACGCATAGGGGGACTGGCATGGAGAACTTCGTTGGATGGGATGGCTTCAGGTCTCCGAGCGGTCGCGTTGGAAGAGGAAGTACATCCAGGCCAACGACGGGATCAGGAGGACGGCTCCGACCGAGAGGCTCACGATCATCGCCTTGAGGGTGACGTCGGGGGCGGCGGCTTCCTCGATCGTCACCGCGCCTTCGAGCATGTACGGGTACTGACCCACCGCCCACCCCCAGAGGATCGCGGAGACCGCGACTGCCGCCGCGATACGGGCCTCGACGTAGCGGCGGCGCCACACGAGCACGATCGACGACAGGCCCCCGATCCCCGAAGCGACGACCAGTGGGAGTGCGCGCCCGGTGAGCCCGTCGAAGAGACGCTCGGCATCGTTCGCCAGCACTCCGATGCCGGCAAGAGCCACGACGCCGACCACGACCCCGGTCCACAGCGCGCGCGTCCGGAAGCCCTCGGCCACCTCCTCGGAGCCGGTGCGGCGGGCGTCCGCGGTCAGGTACACCGCGGCGAGGTAGGCGCAGATCCCCACCGCCAGGGTGCCGCCTAGAACCGAGGTCGGGTTGATCCAACTCGACACGGGATGAGCTTGTGCGTTGCCGGCCGGAACGCGACCCGATGCGACCGCGCCGGCGACCGTCCCGAGGAAGAACGGGGTCAAGACCGACGAGAAGGCGAACGTCGCCCCGAAGATCCTCTTGAGTTCGATCTCCTCGACCGACTTCCGGAACGCGAACGCGGACCCGCGCAGGATGATCCCGAAGGCGGCGAGCGTGAGTGGGACGTAGAGCGACGAAGTCACCGCCGAGAAGACCTTCGGGAACCCGGTCCACAACACGACCAGGCAGAAGATCAGCCAGACGTGATTCGCCTCCCACACCGGCCCGATCGAGTTCTCGATCAGCTTCCGCTGCGGCGCTCCCCTCTTGGCGCCGCCCGCGACGAGGTCCCAGAAACCGCCACCGAAGTCGGCGCCGCCGAACAACGCGTAGGCGTTCAGCCCGATCCACATGATCACGAGGGTCAGTTCGGCGATGCTCATGGTTCCTGCGGTGCCTCGGGACGTCGCGCCAATCTCCTGAGGATGAACACCGTCGCCCAGGTGAGGACCGAGTAGATGACGATCAGCGCGTAGTAGCCGAAGCGGATATTGGGAGCGCTGGTCACCGCTTCATCGACGCGCATGATCCCGTACACGATCCACGGCTGACGCCCAACCTCCGTCACGATCCAGCCTGACTCAAGCGCGATCGCGGCGGCCGGCCCCGCAAGGACGGCGGCCCGCATGAACCACTTGGAGGTCGGCAACGTTCGCTTGCGCTTCCACGCGAGCGCGAGCCAGAAGCCGAGCCCGAGGAGGCCGAACCCGATCGCGACCATCAGCTGGAAGGCGATGTGCACCGGGGCGATCGGCGGGCGCTCATCCTCGGGGAACTCCTCGAGCCCGAGGATCTCGGCGTTCGGATCGTGCTTACCGAGGAGCGACAGGCCTTTAGGGATCTCGAGCCCGTAGCGGAGCTCGCCGTCGATCGGGATGCCACCGATCGAGAGTGGGGCGCCCCTCTGCGTCTCGTACAGGGATTCGATCGCGGCGAGCTTGGCCGGCTGGTTCTCCGCGAGGAAGCGGGCGGCCCAGTCCCCGACGCCGATCTGGAACGGGGTCACGACCGCAGCGAAGACGAACGGGATGGCGAACCCCAGCCGGTGATAGCGGTCGTTACGACCTTTCACGATCCCGTACGCATAGACACTCGCGACGCCGAAGCCGGCAACCATGAACGCCGCCAGGATCATGTGCGTCGTTTGAACCGGAGTGGCCGGGTTGAACATCGCGGCCCAGGGATCGATGTTCGTGACCTCGCCGTTCACGATGTCGAACCCGCGCGGTTGGTTCATCCACGCATTCGCCGTCACCACGAACCAG
>WHTI01000451.1 GCA_009377815.1 Actinomycetota bacterium | reverse complement strand
TCGGGTTGCCAAGGGCCGCCGTAGGCGGTCGCGAAGCGACGGTTCCGCGTGGGGCTGGGGCCCCCGCGCAGGTTCGCCCTTGGCGGCCCGGCGACCGAATAAGATCATCAACCGTGGCGAAGCTGGTCAACCTGAGCCCCCCGCCCTGTAAAATCTACCTGCACGTCGCTGGGCGCCGGCGGCTGTTGCTCCTGTTGGTAAACGGTCCGAGGGCTGTCGACCGCGAGCGGCTGTCCGGCCTCTTGGCAGCACGGGATGGGCAGTACAGCCGGGCGCGTACCTCCGCCACCGTGAGCGTGCCGGACTTCCAGACGATCATGCGTCCTACCCTCGTCGCCCTTGACACCGACGTGCCGGTGTCGGTGCAAGACATTCGGACGAGCGTCGCGGTCGCGCTCGACGTTAGCGATCAGGACCTCGCTGAGCTTCTCGGTAGCGGGAAGCAAACTCGCTTCGCCAATCGAGTCGGCTGGGCGCTGACTCATATGGGTAAGGCCGGATTAGTAGAAAGGTCATCTCGCGGGTACTACACAATCACTTCTCGGGAAGGGAAGTGTTAGATGTAAACCCGGAGAGAGTCGACCTGAACATTCTATTGACGTTCCCTGAGTACCAGGAGTTCCGCACTCCAAAGGCGGTCGCTGAAACCGAATCCGACCCATTCCCCACCAGTGCAACCTCAACTGCGACCCAGCTGTCGCCGGCAGAAGCTGTGGGTAGTATCATTGCGGTTGCTGATGACGACCTGGCGCGTGAAATACTCGATCTCATCCTTGCTCAGCCGTGCTCAGCCGCCCGTCTTCCTAGAGCGTCTTGCCTTACGGCTTCTCGCCGCTATGGGCTACGGTGGCCGTGAGGCGTTGACTGAACATACTGGTAAGCCGGGTGATTCTGGACTGGACGGCCTCGTTCGCCAAGATGCGCTCGGGCTCGAACTCGTGGGTGTGCAGGCAAAACGGTACGACAAAGGCGCAACAGTAAATCGGCCAGAGATTCAGGCGTTCGTTGGCGCACTACAGGGAGCCCAGACGAGCCGCGGCGTGTTCGTCACGACGGGTCGCTTCAGTCCCGGAGCGAGGAAGTTCGCAGAGAGCGTCGC
>WHTI01000032.1 GCA_009377815.1 Actinomycetota bacterium | reverse complement strand
GCTCGGCCGTTGGAGGAATGGATCATCCATCCCTTACCGAGGTAGAGGCCGACGTGATAGACGTCCTTCGGCTTCGAGTCCTTTCCTTGCGGAGCGAAGAAGAGAGCGTCACCCGGCTTGATCTTTCCGTAGCCGAGACGGTTCTCGGTCGCCTTGGCCATCTCGGCCGAAGACCGCTCCGGGATCGACCACCCCTTGTAGGGGCGGTCGATAGGCGAGTAGTTGTCGGACTTGCGCTGGAGGACGTACCAGATGAAGCCCGAGCAGTCGACACCGCCGTGCGTCTGCGCTCCGTAGGGGTAGCCGGACGGGGTTGCTTCAACCCACTCGCCGGCGTAGACGTAGGGAGTGCCGACCTGCGTGAAGGCGTACTCGATGACTTTGCGGGTCTTGGCGTCGAAGTCTTCGAGCTCGAGATCCGCAAGGGCATCGGCGCCGTAGGTCGACGGTGAGGTCAAGGCCCGCCATACCGCGTAAGCGATGTCGGCTTGGCGGATCTTCTCGCCGGCCGATGCCTCGTGCTGGTCTTCGTTGACCGGGCGATCGTGCCGGAGTCCCATCTCGCGGGCGACGATCTCGGAGCCGAACCACGATGGCCGGTCCGGGTTCCAGTTGTCGGGGGACTCGAGGCGGTCGAGGCGGTCGGCGATCTCGATCTTTCCCAGCTTCTTGACTAGAGTCCGGCTGACCTCGGCGGCGGTGACCTTGCCCTTGCTGCGGCTGTAACCCCCGCCGAACGCCGCCTTCATCAGGGCCTTGAAATCGGCTCTGGTCATCGCCTTGTTGGGACGGAAGTCCCTGATGTAGCCGTGGTCCTTGCCGTAGCGGACCGCTTCCTTGGCCCACGACGGCGTCTCGCCTGCCGATGCGGCGGGCGTCACCGCCCCCACCAGGGCGGTCGCTATCACGGCTATCAGGAAGATCCTGGGAGAACGCATACCTTCCCATCGGACGCCCTCCCCGCCCCCTTGAGTCGGAAAAGGCTATAGAACGGGGCAAAACGGGTGGGAAAAGCTAGGAGAGCCACCTCACGAGGCGAGCCGCTACCCTTGGGGCAACAATCAACCCGCCACAGGAGGCAACGATGCCGGCCCAGCCCCCCGACCAAGCTCCGGATAGGAACCTGGGGATCGAGCTGGTGCGGGTGACCGAGGCTGCGGCCCTGGCCGCAGCGCGCTGGATGGGCCGCGGCGACAAGGAAGCCGCCGACCAGGCCGCCGTCGATGCCATGCGTCTCATGATGGACACGGTTTCGATGGACGGCGTCGTGGTGATCGGCGAGGGCGAGAAGGACAATGCCCCGATGCTCTACAACGGCGAGGAGATCGGTAACGGCGAGCCTCCCGTGGTCGACATCGCGGTCGACCCGATCGACGGAACCACTTTGACCGCCAAGGGGATGGGTGGCGCGCTCGCGGTCGTCGCTCTCGCCGAGCGCGGCTCGATGTTCGATCCCGGGCCGTGCGTCTACATGGAGAAGATCGCCGCGGGTGAAGAAGCGAGTGACGTCATCGACCTGGACGCCGGTATCACCGAGAACCTCAAGAGGGTCGCGAAGGCGAAGGGAACCGACGTCGAGAATCTCACGGTGATGATCCTCGATCGTCCACGTCACGACACGCTCGTCAAGGAAGTCCGCGAGACCGGCGCACGGATCAGGTTCATCATGGACGGCGATGTCGCCGGGGCGATCGCGGCCGCGCGCGGTCGTGAGGGTGTCGATGTGCTCGTCGGCATCGGAGGCACCCCGGAGGGCGTCATCGCGGCGTGCGCCATCAAGTGCCTCGGCGGAGTCATCCAGGGCCGCCTCTACCCGCGCGACGACGCGGAGCGCGACGCAGCGCTGGGGGCCGGGTACGACCTCTCGCAGATCCTGACCACCGACGACCTCGTTCGCGGTGAGGACGTCTTCTTCGCGGCGACCGGAGTTACCGACGGCGAACTCGTCAACGGCGTGAGGTACCGCGGGATGAACGCGGTCACGCAGTCGATCACCATGCGCTCCCGCACCGGCACCGTCCGCGTGATCGAGGCCCTCCACCGCCGCTCGAAGCTGAAAGAGATCTCCTCGAAGTACTGATCCGAGCGACTTCGACTAATTCAGGAATGTGCGGATCTCGGTCAGGGCTTCGTCTATCTGTGCTCGGTTCACGTCGAGGTGGGTTACCGCGCGGACGAAGTTGCCCGTGATATCGCTGAACGAGACGCCTCGCTTCTCCATCTCGGCCGCGAAGTCGGCCCCCGTGTAGCCGGTTCCGGTGACGTCGAAGAACACGATGTTGGTTTCGATCGTTCCAGGATCGACCTCGATCCCGGAGATGCCGGCGAGGCCCTCGGCCAGGCGTTTCGCGTTGTCGTGGTCCTCTGCGAGCCGGTCGATGTGGTGATCGAGCGCGTAGGTGCCGGCGGCCGCGATGATGCCGGCCTGACGCATCGCACCGCCCATGCGCTGCTTGTGCCTCCAGGCTTCGGCGATGAACTCCTCACTTCCGGCGAGCACCCCGCCGACCGGGGCTCCGAGTCCCTTGCTCAGATCGATCCACACCGAATCGAAGGGCGCCGCGAAGTCGGCCGCCGAGGTTCCCGTCGCGACGACCGCGTTGAATAGGCGGGCGCCGTCCAGGTGCTTGATGAGCTCGTGCTCGTCGGCCGCGGCACAGACGTCCTTGATGAGATCGAGGGGCCAGCACGAGCCGCCCCCCGCGTTGGAGGTCTGCTCGATCGAAACCACCTTCGTCCTCGGCGAGTAACGGTCGTGGTACCGGATCGAGTTGCGTACGTCGGCGGCGGTGAACATGCCGCGGTCGCCCTGGAGCGGCGTGATCACCGCGCCGCCGAGCGCCGACGGCCCGCCGCCCTCGTGATTGAGAGGGTGAGCGGTCCAGTGCATGAGGATCTCGTCACCGGGACGGCAATGGACGAGGAACGAGATCGCGTTGCACATCGTCCCGGTCGGAAGGAACAGCGCCGCCTCCTTGCCAAGGATCTCGGCGACCTTGTCCTGGAGGGCGTTGACCGAGGGGTCGAGCATGCGCTGTTCGTCGCCGACCTCGGCCCCGGCGATCGCCTTGCGCATCTCCGGCGTGGGTCGTGTCGTCGTGTCGCTGAAGAGGTCGATCACTTGGGCTCTTCCTTGATGTCGGCGATGCGCCCCCCGGTCATCTCGGCGAGGGCCGCGGGGGTGGTCCGGAACACCGCGTTGGGAGTGCCGGCGGCGGCCCAGACCTCATCGAACTTCGTCAGGTCTTCGTCGATCAACACCGTCATGCCCTCGAGATGGGCGACCGGAGGAACGCCGCCGATCGGGAAGCCGGTGAGTTTCCGAACACCGTCGGCGTCGGCACGACCGATCTCGCCCCCGAGGAGCGCGCCGACCTTGTCGGTGGAGACGCGGTTGGCGCCCGAGGTGACGACCATCACGCCCTCGTCTCCCATCGCGAAGATCATGCTCTTGGCGATCTGAGCGAGGCTGGTTCCGATCGCGGCGGCGGCCTCCTGGGAGGTGCGGGTGCTCTCGGAGAACTCGACGACCTCGGTGTCGTGACCGAGCGATGTCAGGGTGGCCTGGACCTTCTGGGCGTTGGGGTGCACTCGGACTCCTAACTCGTTACTTGCGTGGTTCCCACGTGAAGAAGCGCACGGCGATGGCGACGCCGATCACGCCCCACAGCGCGACGGCTCCGATGTGATCCCATTCGAAGCCCGAGCCGGGCTCGAACGGGTTAAACACGGTCTGGAGAGCGAGTGAGATGTGCTTGACCGGGAAAATCTTACCGACCCAATCCATCCACACCGGTGGGTCCTCGACCTTGATGAACACATCGCTGAGGAACAGCAACGGGAGGATCGAGAAGTTGACGACCGCGGGGGCGGCGTCGGCGTTCGGGATGAAGCCGGTGATCGCCAGGCCGAGCGCGGCGAAGGCTCCGGACCCGACTACGAGGATGACGAGGAGGGCCGGCAGCGTGGTGGTCGGGATCTCGGTGCCGTAGAAGGCGGCGCCGAACGCGATCGTGATGACCGAGAGCATGAATGCCATCGCGACCGCGTGAGAGATCCGGCCCCCGAGATAGACCCACGCGGGCATGGGCGTGCCTCGTACCCTCTTCAGTTGCCCGTCGTCCCGCTTGAACGTCATGCTCATCGCAACGTTCGTGTAGGTGGCGGTGATCACCGAGAAGGCGAGGATCGCCGGCACGAAGAAGTTGGAGGCAGAGAACGTCTCTCCGGTCGGTGAGGCGATGTCCTCGTTGCCGAAGACGACGTTGAAGATCACGAGGAACATCAGGGGGAAGAAGATCGTGAAGAACGCGGCCGCGGGATTCCGCCAGAACGACCGGTTCTCGAACCTGAATTGATGGAAGAGCAGTCCGAGATCACTCATCGGCGGTGAGCTCCAGATAGATATCCTCGAGCGACGCACTGGAGACATTCAAGCGCTCGAGGCGCACGTCGTTCTCGACCGCCCACGAGGTGAGTTCGTAAAGCGTGCGTGTCGGATCGGCGGTCTTGATCTCGAGCAGACCATCGGAGGTGGCCACCGCCTCGAGCGGGGGAGACGCGCCGGCGGGGGCAGCGAATCGAACCCGTGTGTCGGTATCCCGTCCCCGGAGGATCCCGGGCTCTCCCTCAACCACGATCTCGCCGCGACGGATGATGGCAACCCGGTCGGCGAGGTTCTGCGCCTCATCCATGTAGTGGGTGGTGAGGAGCACGGTCTTCCCCAGTGACTTCAGATTCCTGATCATGTCCCACGCGTTGCGGCGAGCCGCGGGATCGAAGCCGGTCGTCGGCTCGTCGAGGAACAGGAGGTCGGGGTCTCCGGCCAGACCGATCGCAACGTCGAGGCGTCGTTGCTGGCCTCCGGAGAGCTTCTTCACGCGCTCGTCCCGCTTCTCTTGCAGACCGACGACCTCGATGACCTCGTCGACGGGACGGGGGTGGGGGTAGTAGCTGCGATAGAGGTCGATCGTCTCGGCCACGGTGAGGAACGGATCGACCCCGGTCTCCTGCAGGACGATCCCGATGCGCTCGCGGAACGCTTTCTCCTTGTTCTCGGGATCGTGTCCCAGGACCGAGACCTCGCCGGACGTCTTATGCCGGTAGCCCTCGAGGATCTCGATGACGGTTGTCTTGCCGGCACCGTTGGGGCCGAGCAGCGCGAAGACGTCCCCCGTGTTGATGGTGAGGTCGATGCCGCGGACGGCTTCGTTGGACCCGTAGGTCTTCTTGAGGCCCTTGACTTCGATCGCGACGTCGGTCATCGGTCGAGCATAACGACCCGAACCTGTCTGCCCTGTCGACGCTTACTCGAGGGGAGGCTCGAAGCGTTTCGGCTCGTCGCAGTACTCGCGGACGTGGCGGGCGAGTTTCGCGGCGTGAAACCCGTCAACGTAGCGGTGATCCATCGTTGCCGCGAGGGTGAGCATCGGGCGGACCACGACCTCGCCGTCGACCACCACCGGTTTGTCGGTCACCTCGCCCACTAGCACCAGGAACGGAATGCGGTAGTAGGGAGACAGCGGTGCGTAGGCGTGCTGGATGCCGAACATCCCAACTGAGGTGATCATCGCGGAGCCGAAGGGCTGCCGCGGAAGTCCACGCTTCTTCAGGTCCTTGTCGCGATCGGTCGTGATCCACGCGGCCACCCGCATGGAGAAATGCAGGAGCTTCGTCGGGGTCTTGGCCAGCATCGATTTCGTCTTACCGAACTCCTCATCGGTGCCGGTCCTTATCTTGCTGGCCCGGTCGGCCAGCTCATTGGCGATCTCGACCACCGCCTTCTTGTCGGTGTTCACGACCTTGACGCCCGACAGTTCGGCACCGGCTTCGGCAGAGACGATGAAGAAGATGTCGACGCTCTCGCGCGGCACGAAGTGACCGCGGTAGAGCCGCACGTTGAGCTCGGAGTGCTCGGCCAGCGCATGGCCGATCGCCTTGCCCACCATGTGGGTGATCGTGAGCTTCACGCCGGTCGCCCGCTGCGCTTCCTCCATGAAATCCAGCAGGGGCGTGGCGTCGATCTCGAGGTCACCGTAGATCTGCGGGTCGTTCGGGTGGCTCCAGGTGGCCGCGGCGATCTTGCGCCACCCCTTGATCTTCACGCGCTCGGTGCGCTCGCCCATCGGCCCCCCGACCCTCATGGTTCGAACTGCTCGCTCTTCTCGGCAGCATAGTGGCTTAGGTTCGCGGGATGAGGCTCCTCGTCGTTGACGCCGACCTGCTCGCGCTGGAGCGCATCCGGTCGCAGGCCGAGAAGAGCGGGCACGAGGTCCGGATCGCGACGACCGCGCGGCTCGCGGCGGCGCTGACGGCCGATCAGATCGATCTGGTCGTCATCGATCTCGATCGCGGCGGCGAAGATGTCATCGATGCTCTGGTCGAGGCGCGCGCCGCAGGCGAGATGCCAGATCGGGTCGTCGGCTTCTACTCGCACGTCGCCCCGGAGCGAGCCGAGCGCGCTGAGGGGGCCGGCTGCAAGGCAGTGCCCCGCGGACGCTTCTACCGGACCCTGGACGAGCTTCTCGGCTGATCGGCACAAAAAGGTCAGAAGTGTCTGAACCTCTCCCGGATCCCGCTCGTATGACCGGGGTGTACCTGGATCTGTCGTCCTAGCGGAGGAGAGACGATGAAGCGATACATCCTTGCCCTGGTCGCAGTCGCGCTAGCGGCGTCGGTGGCTACGCCGGTGGTGAGTTCGGCGTCCAAGCGTCACAGCGAGGTCCTGGGGTTCGACGTGATGGCCCCGGTCGTCGAGCCGTACACCGGGACGGCGAACCCGATCAGGGAAGTCCCGGGTGGCGGTCTTCCCTGGGAGATCGATTCCGCGAAGGGAGAGCTTCACCGCGACGGCAAGCTGGAGGTCGAGGTCGAGGGCCTGGTCCTGGCTCGCCGGGCACCGGTTCCCGAGGCCCAGCAGGGGACCAACCCCATCCCGTCGTTCAAGGCGATCGTGAGCTGTCTGTCGGCGACCGACGGAGCGGCCACGACGGTGAACGTGTCCACCGATCTGTTCCCGGCCACGGCCTCGGGCGATGCGGAGATCGAGGCCACCGTGGCCCTGCCGTCACCCTGCTTCGCTCCGATCGTGTTCGTCACCTCGCCGAACGGGGCGTGGTTCTCGGTGACCGGTACCTGAGTCCTCGCAGCGGGGCGGCGTCGACCGGGCCGACGTTCGACTATGCGAGCTATCACTCGTAGAGTCAGGACTCATGAGATACCGGGTCGACGAGCTCGCCGCGCGCGGCGGCCTCAGCGTGGACACCGTGCGCTTCTACCAAGCGCAGGGTCTCCTTCCGGCCCCCGAGAGGGAGGGCCGGCTCGCGTGGTACTCGAACGACCATCTCGATCGCCTGGGGCGGATCCGCGATCTCAAGGACAAGGGCTTCACGCTCGCCTCGATCAAGCGGCTGCTGGCAGGCAACGCGGATGAGGCCGACGAGGCGCTCGTGTCGGCGATCGCCGGTTCGGTTCCGGGCGATGCGTCCGGCGAACTCCTGACCGTCGAGCAACTCGCCGAGCGAACCGGTGTCTCGGCCGCGCTCCTGAGCGCGATCGAGCGCGAAGGCCTGATCTCGGCCCGCATGGTCGATGGTGAGCCTCGCTACACGGCATCGGATGCGTCCGCGGTCACCTCGGGGCTGTCTCTCCTCGAAGCGGGTCTTCCGTTGAGCGAGTTGCTCGATCTCGCACGCCGGCATGACGAGGCGATGCGCGCGGTCGCCGAACAAGCGGTCGAGATGTTCATCACCTTCGTCAGGGATCCCATCAGGGCGTCGGCTGGCGACGATCACGATGCGGGGGAGCGGCTCGTCGAAGCGTTCAACAAGATGTTGCCGGCGACCTCGGCTCTCGTCGCGAACCATTTCCAGCGCGTCCTGCTCAAGGTCGCGCAGGATCGCATCGAGAGCGAAGGCCTCGAGATCGAGATCGGCGGAGGCTCGTGACCGGGACCAACGATCCACTCCCGACCGGCGAGGAGAAGGTCGGCGCGGTCAGATCGATGTTCGATACGATCGCACCGCGCTACGACCTTGTGAACCGGATCATGACCTTCGGCCTCGACACCCGGTGGCGCAAGCGCGCGGTGAAGTCGCTTGGGCTGAAGGACGGCTCACGCGTGCTCGACATCGCCTGTGGGACCGGGGACTTCTGTCGCGACGCACGCAAGGCCGGGCTGGATCCGATCGGGTTCGATCTCTCGTACGGGATGCTGGCGGCGGCCAAGACCGACGTGCCGCTGGTGCAATCCGACGGCCTCCGGCTCCCGGTCCTCGACGGCGGGGCCGATGGGATCACCTGCGGGTTCGCGCTTCGCAACGTCGTCGACATCGAAGCGCTGTTCCACGAGTTCCACCGGGTCCTCCGGCCCGGAGGAACGATCGCGGTGCTCGAGGTCGCCGAGCCCGAGCGCAAGCTGATCCGGTGGGGACACCGCATCTACTTCCGCAAGGTCGTTCCCTTCATCGGGGGCTTGTTATCGGATCGCAAGGCGTACGCGTACCTTCCGAAGTCGACCGCCTACCTCCCGCCGCGGACCGAATTAGTGAAGCTCGTTCAAGCGACGGGCTTCCCGGATGCGACCTCTAAGCTGGTGGGGCTCGGAGCGGCACAGATCATCACCGGGACTAGATCGTGAGCGTCCTGGTTTCTCGCACCGAATCGTTCGTGCCCACCGGGGATCTGCTCGATCTGCTCCCCACCTCAGAGGGATGCGCCTGGTTGCACGACGGTGAGGGAGCGGTGGCCTGGGGCGAGGCGGCTCGCTTCGAGATCGGGTCCGGCGAGGATCGCTTCGAACGAGCGGCCGGCTGGCTCAACGATCTCTTCGGATCCGCCGAGATAGAGGACCCCTTCGGTGTCCCGGGCTCGGGGCCGATCGCCTTCGCGTCGTTCTCGTTCGATCCGACCTCCCCGGCCTCCGTTCTGATAGTGCCCGAGTTCGTGTTCTCGATCCGGGACGGACGCGCGTGGACCACCCGCTCGGGCATGGACGGAGTCCCCGATCAGGAGCTTGAACGCGTGCCCGTGGCTCCGACCGACAAGATCAGATACGCCGGATCGAGCATCGATGAGGTCGCGTGGCTCGAAGCGGTCGATGCGGCGATCGGTGAGATCACCGCCGGCCGGATCGACAAGGTCGTGCTGGCGCGTGACCTGAAGGTGTGGTCGAAGTCGCCCTTCGATCAGCGCGCTCTGACCGGCCGCCTCAGCGAGAGGTACCCCGAGTGCTACACGTTCGCGGTCGACGGCTTCCTGGGAGCGACGCCCGAACTCCTGCTCGGTCGTACCGGTGAGAACGTCGCCTCGCTCGTCCTCGCCGGAACCGCACCTCGCTCGGCCGACGACGCCGAAGACCGCGCTATCGGGGAGCGACTCCTGGCATCCCCGAAAGACGCCGGCGAGCACCGTCTCTCGGTCGAGTCGGTGCGCTCGCTGCTGGGATCGTTCTGCAACACGCTGACCGAGAACGCGTCGCCTTCCCTACTCAAACTCGCCAACGTTCAGCACCTGGCGACCTGGATCCAGGGAACGCTGCGCGACGAAGTGGGAACCCTGGAGATGATCGCGCGACTGCATCCGACCGCAGCCGTCTGCGGAACTCCTCGTGACGACGCCCTCGATCTGATCCGCAAACTCGAAGGACTCGACCGAGGGCGCTACGCGGGGCCGGTCGGGTGGATCGATGCTCGCGGCGACGGCGAGTTCGGCATCGGACTTCGGTGCGCAGAGGTGTCGGGCACGCGCGCAAGGCTGTTCGCGGGAGCGGGTCTCGTCGAGGGCTCCGTCCCGGAAGCCGAACTCGACGAGACCCGCCTGAAGCTACGTGCGATGCGTGCCGCTCTGGGGGATCTGCCCTAACGGGCCTTGGCGATCACCGGGCGGAGTAACTTCACGGCGATCAGGGCAATCAGGGCCAACAGCGCGATCGGAACGATGAAACCCGTGCTGATGATCACCGCGGAAACCACGGCTCCGAACGCCTCCTTCGCCTGATCCCATGCTTTATCGATGGTTCCCGCGGGCTTGGGTTTCGCGACACCCGCCTCGTTCATGCCGAGCGTGATCGTGGAGAACTGGGTCTGATCCTTCAGGAAGTTGAGCCGTCCTCGCAGTTGTTCGATCTCGAGCTGGACGTTGGTGAGTTCGCGCTGGACCCGGATCGAATCGGAGACCGTGGCGGCCCTCTCCATCAGTCCGAGAAGCACCTCTTCCTGGGCCTCGAAGTTGCGGAGGCGGGAATTGAGATCGACGTACTCCTGCGAGACGTCCTGACCTGAGATCCTCTCGGACTCGATCCCACCGTCGACCGCGATGTCCTTCAGCTCGCCCAGCGCCGCTTCGAACTGCTCGGCCGGGATGCGGAGCACAACCGAGCCGGTGCCCAAGTCCTTGCCCCCGACTACGGACTCAAGCACGAACCCGCCGTGGCGTTCGGCCACCGCGATGGCATCCTGCACCGACTCTTGGAACGAGCCGTCCTCGACCTCGATCTTGAGCTTGGCCGTCTTGATCACCGCGGGCCCGATGTTCGGCAGCGACGTCGCCGAATCGCCCTGGGTCCCGTAGCCGGCTCCGCCATCGTCACCGTCCGAAACCTCGTCCCCGCCACCGGCGGCGGGCCTCTCCTCGACGGCCTCCGGCATGTCGGCATTGCCCCCGCCGTCGCCTCCGGCCCCCGAGTCCTCGCTCCCAGTGCAGGCGGCACCGAACAGCAGGAGCGTGAGTGCCAGGAGCAGCAGTGGAACTCGCTTCCTCGATGCCATGGTCTCGTCCTCCATCTCGTGGGTTCAGCCCTAAGACGGCGCGGACGACCAGGGTGTTCCAACGGGCAAGGGATGCGGCTAGACGAGCGCGCCGATGACCTTCTCGACGAGTTCCTGGTGGAACTCGAGGTTGGCTTTGCGATCGGTCTGGACCTCGAGTATCCGGACGCCTGTGTGGGGTTCGGCAACGGCCGAGGGGAGATCGGAGGGGGCCGAGATCGGGCGATGATCGATCCCATAGACGGCGGCGAGCTTTGCTAGATCGAGACCGTGCGGCGTTCCGAAGACCTGCTCGAAGGTCTCCTCGTAACGGGCCTGAGGCAGGAACGAGAAGATGCCGCCCCCGTCGTTGTTGATGACGACGATCGTGAGGTCGACGGGCTCGGAGCTCAGCAGCAGGAATCCGTTCTGGTCGTGCAGCAGCGAGAGGTCGCCGGCCAGCGCTACCACCGGCCCATCCGACGCCAGCGCTACGCCGAGCGCCGTCGAGACGAAACCATCGATGCCGCTGGTTCCTCGGTTGGCAACGATCCGCAATCCGGAGCGGGGCGCCATGAACGAATCGAGATCCCTTACCGGCATGCTGGACGCGACGACGAGGGTGCCGCCGCTCGGGATCGAGCGGGCGAGATCGCGTGCGGTGCGGGGCTCGGTGATCAGATCACCGGCCAGTGCGTCATCGATGACTCCTCGGGCGATGCGCTCGCCCTCTCGCCATCGCTGGATCCATCGTCCCGGGGGGCGCGGACCGAGTCCGCCCGCGACGGCGCGCAGGAGCAGGCCGGGATCGGTCGCGATGGCCGCGCTCGAGGTCCGTTCGGGATCGGTCTCGAAGGGGGCCGGATCGATCGTTATCTGCTCGATCGCGTCGGAGAGATACCGGGCGAGCGCCTTGGAGGTTCCGGTCCGACCGACCCTGATGACGAGATCGGGAGGTTCGGATGCGAAGACCTCGCTGCGGAGCAGCGCGTCGTAGGTCGAGATCGCGTTCGGACCGGTCCGCGCCCCGGATTGAGCTTCGGCTAGCAGGGGCCAGCCGGCAGCCTCGGCCAGAAGCACCGCGGCGGCGGGATCCGTAGTGCCTCCACCGGCGACGACGAGTCCACGCTCTGCCCGTTCGACCTGGGCCGAGGTGCGCCCGACGATCGCGGGTGAGGGCAGATTGCTGCCGGCGCTCGCCGTCCACGGGGCTCCGTTGGGTCGGCCGGAGAGATCGAACGGGAAGTCATCGCCCGTCTCGTCGGGCACCAGCGGTTCGCGGAACGCGAGATTGAGATGCACGGGTCCAGGGACCGGCAGCGTCGCTTCCGCTATGGTTCGGCAGACGACCGAACGCCAGTAGCGAGGTGCGCCGGCGCCGGCTTCGGGGGTTCCCATCTCGTGGAACCACCGCACGAGATCGCCGTACAACTTGATCTGATCGGTGGTCTGGTTGGCGCCGGTCGCCCTCAACTCCGGAGGCCGGTCGGCGGTGAGGACGATCAGCGGAACGCGCCCGTGGGCGGCTTCGATAACCGCAGGATAGAAGTTCGCCGCCGCGCTTCCCGAGGTGGAGACGACCGGGACCGGTCTCCGCGTGGAGCGCGCTATCCCCAGAGCGAGGAATGCTGCGGATCGTTCGTCGTGCACGACATGGAGGGATATACGTTCGTCATCGGCCAGCGCGATGGCGAGTGCAGCGGAACGCGAGCCGGGGGCCAGACACGCATGTTCGATCCCGTTGCGGACGAGTTCGTCGACCAGCACGAGAGCCAGCGCGTGGGAAGGATTGGCTGCTTTCATCCTGCGTCCATCGCTCGTTGGAGACGGTCGATCAGTTCGTCGGATCCGGGTGGATCGCCGACGAGGCCGAGTTCGGGTTCCGGACGACGCAGCTCCATGACGCCGTTGACCGGAACGAGCGGGTCGGCGACAACGTCGTGTTCCAGGAGACCGATCGTGCCGAGACCGCAGGCGAAGGGCAACTCCGGGAGACAGGCAGCGAGATGGAGGCCGGCGGCAAGGCCGACCGAGGTCTCGAGTGCCGAGGAAACGACCGCCGGGAGGCCAAGCTGCTCGGCGAGTTCCAGCGATCGCGTGACCCCACCGAGGGGTTGGACCTTGAGGATCGCGATGTCGGCTGCTTCTCCGGTGACGACTTCCATCGGGTCGTCGGCGAGGCGGATTGATTCATCGGCGGCGATCGGTACGTCGACGGCCTTGCGGACCGCCGCCAGATCCTCGGTCGAGGCGCACGGCTGTTCGACGTACTCGAGATCGAGGTGCGAGAACCGCCTGATCTCGCGGATCGCGGTCGCCGTGTCCCAGGCACCGTTGACGTCCATACGGAGCTTCCCCTCCGGCCCGAGTGCGTCGCGGACCGCTTCGAGGCGCGCGGCATCGTCTCCCTCGGCGACCTTGACCTTCGCGGTCGTGCATCCCGAGGCTCGTACTCGTTCGTGCGCCTCTTCGGGACCGACGGCCGGAATGGTGACGTTGATCGGGATGCTGGTGCGCACGGGCGGGGGCCAGAGGGCGACCGTGGCTTCGAGGGCCGCCAGCCACCACCGGTGGGCGACGGTGTCCGGATATTCGGGGAACGGCGAGAACTCACCCCAGCCCATCGGCCCCCTGAGAAGGACGCCGGCGCGTTCGGTGACGCGGCGGAACCTGGCGGTCATCGGGATGCGAAACGTGACGGTCATGAGATCCATAGACCCACCGCCAGCAGGATCCCGAAGACCATCTCGACGCGAGCGGTGCCGATCAGCACCGGGATCAGATCGCGACCCTCGGCGCTCACCTTGTTCAGCAGTGGGATGGCGAGGAGCAGTGAGAGGAGCGGCAGCATCGACCATGGAGATCCGGTGACGCCGGCGATCAGCGGCACGAAGGGGAACGAGCCGAGCAAGAGGATCCGGTAGAACGACCGTGCCTTGTCGCGCCCGAGGCGAGAGGGGAGTGTGGCCTTCCCCGCGGCCTTGTCCGTATCGATGTCGCGGATGTTGTTGGCCACGAGGATCGCGGTCGCGAGCAACCCCATCGGGATCGCGGCGAACACCGCGACGCGAGCAACCTCTTCGTCCTGCACGAACGTCGATCCGATGGTTGCGACGAGTCCGAAGAACACGAACACGAACAGTTCGCCGAGCCCGATCGAGGCGTACGGCTTCGGGCCCCCGCTGTAGCCCAGGGCGGCGAGGAACGCGAGGGCTCCCACGCCGAGGAGCCATGGGGTGGTCGCCCACGCCAGCGCGGCTCCGGCGGCCGCGGCCACCACCAAGGTCACAGTGATCGCCGCCTTCATGCGCGGGGGACTGATCAACCCTGAGGCGACCGCTCGCCGCGGCCCGACGCGGTGCTCGGTGTCGACGCCCTTGACGCCGTCGAAGTAGTCGTTAGCGTAGTTCACCGCGACCTGGATCGACAGGCCGACGACGAGCGCCGCCGCGAACCGCCAGGCGATGAAACGTTCGGCCGCGGCGGTGCCGACGAGCACGGGCGCGATCGCGGCCGGCAACGTCCTCGGGCGGGCCGCCTCGACGAACGGTCCCATGCTTTAGGGACGCTTCGGGAATCGGTCGAAGTTGGGCTTGCGTTTCTCGACGTACGCGTTGCGTCCCTCCTGCGCTTCCTCACTCATGTAATAGAGGAGCGTCGCATCGCCGGCCAGTTGTTGGATGCCGGCGAGTCCATCGGTGTCGGCGTTGAACGAGGCCTTCAGCATGCGGAGGGCGAGGGGACTCTTCTCGAGGATCTTTCGGCACCAGGCGACGGTCTCCTCCTCGAGCCGCGCGAGAGGCACGACCTTGTTGACGAGGCCCATGTCGAGCGCCTCCTGCGCGTCGTACTGATCGCAGAGGTACCAGATCTCACGCGCCTTCTTCTGACCGATGGTCCGAGCCAACAGCCCCGCGCCGTAGCCACCATCGAACGAACCGACCTTGGGGCCGGTCTGCCCGAAGCGGGCGTTGTCGGCCGCGATGGTGAGATCGCTGACGAGGTGAAGGATGTGTCCGCCGCCGATCGCGTAGCCCGCCACCATCGCGATGATCGGCTTCGGGAGTCTCCTCATCTGGATCTGCAGGTCGAGCACGTTGAGGCGGCCGATCCCGTGGTCGTCGATGTAGCCGTCGTCACCGCGGATCCGCTGGTCCCCGCCGGAGCAGAACGCCTTGTCACCGGCCCCTGTGAAGATGATGACTCCCACGGTCGGATCGTCCCTGGCAACGTTGAAGGCGTCGGCGAGCTCGAAGAGGGTCTTGGGGCGGAACGCGTTGCGCACCTCGGGTCGGTTGATCGTGATCTTGGCGATGCCCTCGGCGGTGTCGTACCAGATGTCTTCGTAGTCGCCGCTCCGCTTCCAGTCCATGGTCGCGCTCCTTGTGAGTGTCTACTCGGATAGTGATCGCTCGTACGGTCAGGCTAACTCAGACAGGCTTCAGAGGGTGTCGGCCCCCGGGTTGAAGTGGACGTGCAGCGACATCCACAGCGTCTTCGAGGTGGGGTAGAAGACCACCGGGATCAGGCCCATCGAGCCCAGGGCGATGCCCAGGAGGAGCGCCCAGGGGATGTCCGGCAGGGTCAGCAGGATCGTCCCGATGAACAGGACGAAGAACGAGACCATCGCCACCGCGGTGTTGACGATTACCGCGCCGACCCAGTAGCCCTCCTCCCGCACGAAGGTGTAGCCGCAGGTCGGGCAGGCATCCTTCAACTGGCCCCAGGAGCGGAAGATGCCCTTCCCGCCGCAACGGGGACAGCGCTTCCGCAAGCCGCGTGCGACTGCCGTGATCAGGCTCAGGTTCGCCATCCGGCTCGGATCAGATCCAGTTCCGGACCAGCGGCATGTGGCTGGTTCCGTCGCGCTCCGCCTTCACGCCGAGCACCTGGTGGAGGTTGATCCGTCCGGCTTCGAACCCGAGCGCCGAGCCCGCCATATAGAGCCTCCAGATGCGTGCTCTTGGGCGGCCCACGATCGCTTGGGCCTCGCTCCAGTTGCCTTCGAGGTTCCCAACCCATGATCTGAGAGTGCGCGCGTAATGCTCTCGGAGGGATTCCACATCGCGGACCTCGAGCCCGTGCTCCTGCATCGCACTGACGACGCGCCCGACCTCCTGGAGTTCGCCATCGGGGAAGACGTAGCGCGCGACGAAGGAATTCTTTCCAAAGCCGGGATCACCGCCGGGCCGTGAGATCGCGTGGTTGAGCACCCTGCCCCCCTCGGCGAGCAGCCCATACAACGTCCCGAAGTAATCGCCGAGCCGCGCGAGGCCGACGTGCTCGAACATGCCGATGCTCGAGATCGCGTCGAACGGACCGTCCGACACATCGCGGTAGTCCTGCAGCCGCACCTCGAGGTGCCCCGCGAACCCCGCATCCGCGATCCGCTTCTCGGCGAAGGTTGCCTGCTCCTTGGACAACGTGATGCCGACCCCCTCGACGCCGTAGTGCTGCGCTGTGTGGAGCAGCATCCCGCCCCACCCACAGCCGACGTCGAGGAGACGCATCCCCTCCTTGAGCCCCAACTTGCGGCAGATGAGGTCGTACTTGGCGCTCTGAGCGTCCTCGAGTCCCAGGTCATGCGATCGGTAGTAGGCGCACGAGTAGGTCATCGAGGGTCCGAGAACGAGACGGTAGAAATCGTTGCCGACATCGTAGTGATGGGAGATCGCCTCGCGATCCCGAGCCTGGGAGTGGAGCGGGCCCCTGAGTCTCACTTCCTCGCGGGGAGGAGCAGGTGGCCGCCCGAGCGCTCCCGCCCGCCAGGCGGCGCGGAAGGTCCGCAACCGCATCGAAAGGTCGGTGGGAAGGTCGACGCGCTCGTTGCGCGCGCCGAGCCGGTCGCGAAGGTTGAGGACGTCGAAGATGTCTCCATCGATGTCGATGTCGCCGGCAACGTACGCCCGCGACAGACCCAACTCTGCAGGGGCGAAGGCCAAGCGTTTCAACGCGTCCGGGGAGCGGACGTGGACGATGGTCCGCGCGCCGGTGTCGCCAAGCGAGCTCCCATCCCAGAAACGGAGCACTACCGGAGGGTCCTCACCGACAAGAGATGTGACTAGAGGCCCCATGAGGCCCGCAGCTGTCCCGACCATCGGATCACCTACCTTGTAAAGCTTCGGGACAGATTACCCGGCGCTATCGGGGGGCGTGAGCGGCGATCAGGGCGGCGAGATGATCTCTGACCTCAGGCCATTCGGCCCTGAGGACCGAGTAATAGGCGGTGTCGCGGATGCCTCCGTCGAGGGCCGGGATGTGGGCCCGCCTGATGCCTTCGTAGCGACAACCGATCCGCTCCATGGCGGCCCTCGATCGCTGATTGCGGGAGTCGGTCTTGAGCGTTACTCGGTGAACCTTCCAGTCCTCGAACGCATATCCCAGCATGAGCAGCTTCATCTCGGTGTTGATCCCGGTCCGCTGCGCGGAAGCGGCCAGCCACGTGCTGCCGATCTCGACCGCACTGGGAACGCCCTCGTCCGGCCCCCAATAGACGATGTCCATGAAGCGAGTGCTCCCGACGATCTCGTCTCGCACGGCATCGAAGATGACGAGCGGAACCGACTCGCCCTGCCGCTGATCGGCCAGGGCGTCGTCGACGTACGAGGTCATGCCCTGGATGTCGGGGGGAACCAGTGCGTAGTCGTACGAGTCCCTGGGGCCGGAAGCGGCGATGACCAAGCCGGGGACGGCATCGCGGGACAACGGCTCCAGGCGGACGCGCTTCCCGATCAACGCTGGGGTCTCGATCATCCGGAGAGGCTACCGGGCCCTTCCTCACGATCGGGGCGCTCGTGCGATGCGGTATGACACGGTGATGAACTCGAGTGCCGAGAGGTCCCCTCATCGACCGTAGGGCGCTGGGACTCCTGGCCGCCTTCGGCGTATTCGGGACCTTCTGGGGCGGCTGGTCCGCGTTGCTCCCGGAGATCAAGGATGTCGTGGATGCCTCCGATTCGGTCTTCGGGCTGGCGCTTCTCGGAGTGGGCGTCGGGGCTTTCCCGGCGATGCTCATGATGGGCCCGATCTACGACCGTTTCGGCCAGCGGACGGTGCCGCCGCTTCTGATCCTGTTCGCGCTGACCACCTTGATCCCAGGACTGGTCGATTCTGCGCCCCTTCTGTTCGGATCTTTGATCTTCCTCGGAGCGATGTCGGGCATGCTCGACATCTCGGTGAACGCGGCAACAACCGACTGGGAGGCCGCCACCGGACGACGATTGATGAACCTCGCTCACGCGGTCTTCTCCGGGTTCTTCCTTCTGGCCAGCGTGTCGGTGGGGCTCGCGCGCAGGGCGGACGCGGGACACATGCTCATACTCAGCTGTCTGGCTCTGATCGTGTCGCTGGCTGCTCCTCTTAATCGCGCGTCGCGTGCCGAGTTCCGCCCCAAACGAGAACGCCTTCGCCTGCGCTTCGAGCCGTGGTTCCTGATCCTCGGCGGACTGTGCGGACTCGGGTTCGTGATCGAGGGAGGCATCGAGTCCTGGAGCGCGGTCCACCTCGAGCGCACGCTTGGAGCCGGTCCCGCGATCGGAGGGCTCGGCCCGGGCCTGTTCGCGGCGGCGATGGTGAGCGGGCGGACGATCGCTCACATCTTCGGGGCACGTGTGAGCGATAGGCGCATCTTGGTGATCGGGGGGAGCGTGACCGCGACCGGCCTGATGATCGCGGCCCTCGGTCCGTCGATCCCCTGGGCTCTGACGGGTTTCGTCCTTGCCGGCCTCGGAAGCGCGGTCGTGGCTCCGACCCTGTTCGGTCTCGCCGGACGCTCCGCCTCCGAAGCGGCGCGGGGGAGTGCGGTGGGGACGGTGACGACCGTGGCCTACCTCGGGTTCCTCCTTGGGCCCCCGATCGTCGGCGTCATCTCCGGTGCTTCCTCCTTGAGGTTCGGCTTTGGGTTCCTGGCCGTGGCGAGTCTGAGCCTCGTCGCCCTGAGCGGCCTGATCAAGTCGCGGGTTCCCGCGACCGCCTAGGACCTCCTGGAGAGGCTGCCCGACCGAGGGGAAGGATTCCTCTCTTATGGGGAGAAACCCTCCCTCGAGGTTCGACCCCGACGAAAGGAAACTCTCGATGCGTGCCCTACGTCTCGCCGCTGCGATAGCCGCTGCCGTTGGTCTGCTTGCGTTGCCCGCCACGGTTTCGGCCGCGAGGGCCCAAACGGTAGGTGAGGGAAGCCCCAACCTGAGTCTCGTCAAGAACCTCTCGTATGAGACCGCCGAGGGGTCCAACATCACGAATGGCGGGACCGACATCGAGTTCGCGACCATCGCCGGGCGGGACTACGCCCTTGCAGGTTCGTACAAGAACGGCCTTCAGATCGTGGACATCACCGATCCGACCGCCGCCGAGATCGTCGGGGTCTACGACTGCGTCGTCCAACAGGGTGACGTTCAGGTCTTCGAGCGTGAGGAGCTAACCGAGGAAGGCGAGCCCGTCACCAAGACCTACGTCGGCTACACGATGGACACCGGCTACACGCCGGGAGTCGGCTCCACCTGTTTCACCGAGGCAACCGAACTAGGGTTCAGCCCCAAAGGGCAGCGGTTCGGCAGCTTCATCGCAGACATCTCCGATCCGACCAACCCCGTGACCGTTTCGTGGGTCCCATTCGCTCAGGGCTCGCATAACCACACGGTCGATCCGAGTGGGAAGTACATCTACAACTCGAACTCCGATCTGATCACGTCTACCGAGCCGGCCATCGAGATCTCCGACATCACCGACCTCTCGAACCCGCGTGCGGTAGGGGAGCTTCCTCTTCCTTTCATCCCGGGTCTCGGGAGCGAGTCGCACGACATCACATTCAACGAGGACGGCACACGTGCCTACTCGGCGGCTCTTTCTCACACCAACGTGATCGACACCACCGATAAGGAGAACCCGGTCATCCTCTCCACGATCGTGGACCCGATGATCAACGTTCACCACCAAGCCGACCCGGTGACCCTGACCGACGCCGACGGCGTTGATCACACCTACCTGGTCATCGAGGATGAGGTCGCGGGCGCCACCGGGACCGGGCAATGCCCGAACGGTGGGGTCCACGTCTGGGACGTCACCGACGAGACTCTTCCGATCAAGGTCGGTTACTGGAACATCGACGATGTCGGCCTGACCACCGACAACGTCCTCGGAACCTGCACCGCGCACGTCTTCGATATCCACAAGCAGGGACCGAGCAACGCGGTCATGACGATCGCCTACTACAACGGTGGCGTCCGGGTCGTGGATCTCTCGAACCTCACCGGGGTGTCACTGGGCACACAGGGGGTCGGGATGATGGAGCTCGCCTGGTACCGGCTCCCGGACGGCGATACGTGGTCGGCCAAGACCCCGGCGATCGAAGCGGATGGAAGCTTCTATCTCTACGGCAACGACCTCGCCCGTGGTCTCGACATCTATCGCTACACGGCCTCGGCGGAGGCTTCCGCGAACCCTGGCAGGTGGCTATCGGCGGCCGAGGCGGAACTGCTTCTCCCGAAGGCATCGGTGCCGGCCAACTACAAGCCGTTCTGCCTCCTGGGCGACGACGGCCCCCTGGGCGGCATCCTGTAGCCCGAAGCTGCGGGTCGACGGATAGAGGGACATAACACCCACTTCGTCTCTGAGGCCTTGTGAGAGCGGAGCAACGAAGCCCATAATCATGGCTCGTCTTCGGAAGAGGGGTCATGGGCACACTCTCACGGTCGCGCTTGATGTTCGTTGTCGCGCTCGGGTTCGCGCTGGGGTTCTCACTGTTGGTGGCCGGGCCGGCGGAGGCCAAGAAACCTCGATGCAGGCTCAAGAAGGCGACGATCGTCGGCACGAGCGGTGACGACGTCATCAAGGGCACCAAGGGCAAGGACGTGATCGTCGGCCTGGGTGGGGACGACAGGATCGACGGCGGTGGCAAGCGGGACATCATCTGCGGGGGCCCGGGCAACGACACGTTGAAAGGCGGCAAGGGCAACGGCACCGACACCCTCGACGGCGGGAGCGGGAACGACTCGCTGAATGGGGGCGGTGGGTTCGACAACCTCTACGGCGGTGGCGGCAAGGATTCCCTGAAGGGTGGGGGACTATCCGATCTCCTCTTCGGCGGCCCCGGCAACGACAAACTCGATGGGGGATCCTTCCCGGACATCCTGGACGGCGGTACCGGGACCGACTCGATCAAGGGTGGATCCGGCTCCGATACGGTCACCTATGTGACCCGGACGGATCCGGTCACCATCACGCTCGCCCCCAACGGTTTGCACGATGACGGTGAGGTCGGCGAGGACGACAACATCACCTCGACCGAGAACGCGATCGGTGGCCTGGGCGACGACCTGATCACCGGCACCGACGCGAAGAACCGTCTTGTCGGCAGCGCCGGGGACGACGCGATCACCGGTGGAGATGGCGACGACTACGTCCAGGGCGATTCAGGAAACGATCGCGTCCTGGGCGATTGCCCCAACCCCGGCGCGCCCACACACACGACCTGCGAGGAAGAGGGTGAGGACGAGGTCTATGGGGGTACCGGCGACGACTACGTCTACGGCGATGGAGGAGACGACCAGATCTTCGGCGGCGAGGGTGATGACCTCGTCGAAGGCGGAAATGGCACCGACGTGATGCATGGTGACGACGGCAACGACTCGATGTGGGGAGATAACGGCGGCAGCTCCTTAGGCTCGACCGCCAACGGAAACGACCAGATGTTCGGGGGTGCGGGCAACGATCTGCTTAGGGGTGAGCTTGGCAATGACCGTCTCGACGACGGACCTGGAGACGACTCGTTGACCGGGGGCCCCGATGACGACCTTCTCTTCAGTGACCCCCTCGGAGGGGACGACATCGATGGCAACGCCGGCACCGACACGCTTGACTACTCGGCGCGGACCTCCGATCTGAACATCACCATGGGGGTTGGAACCTACGATGATGGCCAGGAGGGGGAGGGCGATCACACCGACGCCGATACCGAGATCGTTCTGCTTGGCTCAGGCAACGACACGATCTCTGATGAATGGGACACGATCAATACGTTCGTGGGCGGAGCCGGCAATGACACGTTCCTTGCCGGTCGCGGGACCAACACATTCACCGGCGGCGAAGGAACCGACACGATCTGGATGGGCGACAACATCTACTTCGCCACGATCCTGGACGTGGGCGAGGGCAAGTGGCTCACCGGCGAGCCCGACTTCGTCGAGATGGAGTTGACGTTCTCCGAGATGGAGCGCTATATCGGCTCCGATCACGACGACATCATGACCGGCTGGATCCTCGCCGACTATCTCGATGGCGGGCCGGGCGACGACGAGATCAACGGGTGGCTTCTGGGTGACGAGATCTTCGGAGGCGAAGGCGACGACGTGTTGTACGGCGACGAGGGCGACGACACCATCAACGGAGGTCCCGGCAACGACATCCTGAACGGCGGCGCCGGCGAGGATCACCTGACCGGTGACATCGGGCTCGACGCCTTCGACGGTGGGGCGCCCGATCCTCCGGACGAGGAAACGGACACCGCCGACTGGGATCAGAACTCGGATGGCCCATGCGCCAGCACCATCGCGTGCCCTTGATCGCCGGCCCATGGGCGCTCCGCCGGCCATTTTGATCCTGCGAAGTGGTCATATGTGCCACCTGGGAGGAGAAGAATGGCTCTCCCAGCTCAAGTCGGCCGAAGTGGTGCAATCAGCGCGAACTGCCTGCGGGATCGTGCTTCCGGGGTTCCAGGGACGGCTACGACCGTCGCGCAGGGTTGCTTGCTCGGTTCACCCGCGCATGTCACATTTATCGTCCGCGACGGGTCGAAAGAGGAGGCAGATATGGGCGAGAAGGGTGCCGAAGGGATGGCGGCCCGATCCGCCTCGCTCGGCGGGCGGAGTATCACGGAGTTGTCGCGTGACGAGAGTGTCGATTATCTCGGCACGCTCCTCGGGTGGGGCAAGGAGCGAGTCGCCGACACCTTCGGCGACTACAGCAAGGACCAGCTGGTCCGAGCCATCGAGGGTTACCTAGCCGGGTCCTTGTCGGTCGACGAGATCGAGAAGGCCGCCGGAGAGGGGCAGGAGGAGGAACCAGGGGCCGGGTCGTGATCGCCGCCCCGGGTGAAGGGGCCTGACGGTGTTCCCGAGAACGGACCTGAGGACAGCGCTCGGAAGGCCGTCGTCGGATCGCACCCTGGTCGGCCTCGAGCACGAATACTCGGTCACCCGATCGGGAAGGCCCATAGATTTCCGCGCGCTGATGCACCGCCTTCCGATCGATGGACGCAGGCTCGATCCCGGTGACCCGAACGCTTACCGGTGTCGCTGGGGTGGAGTCATCACGGCAGACGCCGAGGAGGCCGAGGTTGCAACCCCTCCGGTTGAAGCGGCGGGCGGCTTTGCCCGCGTGCTCGAGGGATGGGGCGCGAAGGGTAGAGAACATCTCCTGAACGTTCTGCCGGGGGACGTCGATGTCGCCGGTTACTCCACGCACCTGAGCGTCTCGCTGGCGAGGCGGAGATCGCACCGGATCGCGCGGTTCTACGCCGGCCACTTTTCTCCGGCCCTGATGCTGATGATGGATCGGCGCGATTCCCCCGGTGTGAGGGTTCGGATCCGGCCCGGTCGCATCGAGCTGTGTGGCGAATACGTCACCGGCCGAGCCCTCCGGAACGCCTCGGTATTCGCTCTCGGAAGCGTTAGAGCGGCAGCGCTCGGCTCGTCCCCTCCCGCACTCAGATTCCGGAGACAGACACTGCACGAACGGCCCGGCTGGTACGTCGACCGGAGCGCATTAGGGGTCGACCTGTACGAGAAAGGTCGAGACGCCGACCTCGAATACGTTTCGGGAGAGACGGTCAGCGCGGGAGAGCACCTCGAGCGCACCTGGGCCACGGTCCGTCCGCTGGTGGGTGACGTGGCTGCAGAAGAGATCGACTCGATCGATCGCGTCGTGCGTGGCGATCTCCCGCTTCCCTGCGAAGGTCCGGACGACGCACCGGCGGCGAGGATGGCACCGTCCGGGACTGTCTTCGCCGAGATACTAGGTGCTCGGGTCCGCCCGGGCTACGCGGTGCGGGCAACCCTCGCTACCTGGGATGTAACGGTCTTCGAGTTGATCTCTTCCGGTCGGGTCGGCTATGCCTCGATCCCAAGTCCGCTGTTGTCTTGCTTCCTCGCCCGGCTGGATGACGGATCGCTCGATCCCCTGATCACTCGATACCTCGACGGTGCGCCTCGCGGCGCAGTGCTTGCGTCTCATCGCCAGACCCGGAGTCCGGGGTTGTTCGATGAACTCGGATCGCCAACCGAACTCCTCGCGCCGGAGATTGGGATCGGAGGCCGAGGGGCCCTCGGAGCGGCGCGGTCTCGAAGGGACAAGGGTCGAAGGCAAGGCCCCCGTCCCGGGGTTGCGGTTCCCGCTCGACGCCGACCGTGGAGGGCGATCGCCGGGGCCGCCGTCATCCTGGTGCTGATCGCCGCGGTGGCCCTGGCACGACGATCACCGGGCGACAAGGGAGTCGCAGCCGCCCCCGTTCCGGCGGTGAGCCCGGTCGCGTCGGTGACACCGGACGAGCCGGTGATCGTGCTTCCTAGACTCGGGCGGATGGTGGCGACCTTTGATTTGCCCGTCACCACTTACAGGGTCCAAGTGGATGGCGTGGATCCCTCCGAGCTCACGTTCGACTGGACGCTCTCGAACGGTTGCGGCGACTTCGAAACCGATGGGGCCATGGCCCGGTGGATTCACCCCCACGATGGTTCGCCGGGCGCGTGTCCCGTCGAGCCCTTTCACCCGGGCAAGGTCACACTTGCGGTGTCCGGTGACGGTTTCTCCTGCACGGTTGTCTATCGGGACGGCTCGGAGGAAGGGAAGGGCCCAAGACCGAAGACGTGCGCGTGAGCCGGTGCGGGTAGGTTCTCAAGAGACGGGCGCCAGGACGAGGGGGGATCGATGGGCGACTACACGCCGAAGCTGTCGAAGGTTGCGGGCGATCACCTGCAGCCGGGGGAACGACTGATCGCAGGGATCCGCGCGATGTCGAAGGGTTCGACCGGAGCGATCATCGCCGGAGCCGCAGGGGCCGTCGCGGGCGGTGCGGCCGGGATGGCGGTTGCCTCGAAGGCGACGGAAAAGGCGGTCGGCGAGGGCCGTTCGCAATCCGAAGGTGCCGGGGTGGAGCACGCGGCGCAAGTTGCCGTTGGTCTGACCGATCAGCGCGTGCTCGTCTTCAAGCGATCTCCGCTCTCGGGCAAGGCAAAAGAGCTCCTCGGTGCCGTTCCATTGAGCGATGTTGCCAACATCTCCGGCGCCGACTCCGGCAGCAAGTTGAAACCCGACACCCTCACGGTGCACCTGAACGGCGGATCGCTCCTCGAGTTCGAGGCGGTCAAGGCTGACGACTACAACTCCGTGGTGCAGGCGTACGCAGGACTCTAGGATGCGGACCTGCGGGTCAGCCGCCCGCTCCCGGCCTTCGGCGGAACCACACCCACACTCCCAGCAGGATCAGCAGGAGGCCCGCTGCGCCGATCGGGACCCATGGAGGACCAGGGTCGCCGGCG
>WHTI01000033.1 GCA_009377815.1 Actinomycetota bacterium | reverse complement strand
GCTCGACACGTACGAGCGCGCCGGGTTCGGGCGGCTGCCGGTGTGCATCGCCAAGACGCACCTGTCCATCTCGTCGGATCCCAGACGCAGGGGCGCACCCACGGGCTGGACGTTGCCGGTGCGCGAGGTGCGGGCGTCGGTTGGTGCCGGGTTCATCTACCCGATCTGCGGGGAGATGCGCACCATGCCGGGACTCGGCACCTCGCCAGCGGCGACCCGAATCGACCACGGCGAGATCGTCGGCCTGTCCTGAACGAGGCGGTGGCGGTGATGGTGACAGAGGTGATCGACGGCCGGGCGTACGCTAAGGACCTCCAGGCAACGGTCACCGACGAGGTTAGCCAGCTGGTGGCACGCGGTGTGCGCCCAGGGCTCGCCACCGTGCTGGTGGGCGACGACGACGCGGCACTGGTCTACGAGCGGCGGCTGCGACGCGTCGCCGCGGAGCTCGGCTGCGACTACGTCGGTGAAGCACTGCCGGGTGACGCGTCCGAGGCCGACACGGTGGCGCTCGTCGAGCGGCTGAACGCGGAACCGCGGGTGTCCGGCGTGTTGGTCCTGCGGCCGCTGCCCGCGCACGTCTCCGACACCGTGGTCCAGCGGACGCTGTATCCCGCCAAGGACGTCGAGTGCGTGCACCCGACCAACGCGGGAATGCTCATGATGGGCCGGGCCCGGTACGTGCCCTCGACTCCCGCCGCGGCATTCGCGCTGCTCGACCACTACCTGGCGGCCAGCGGCCGGGACCCCGCGGAGTTCTACTCCCGCAGCAATCTCGTGGTGGTGGGGCGTTCCGACAACGTCGGCAGGCCGCTAATGCTGCTCGGCCTGGCCCGCGACGCCACCGTGGTGTCGTGTGACGTGCACAGCTATCGGGCCGGGCACCTCTACCAGCACACCTTGCGTGCCGACGTGGTGCTGGTCGCGGCGGGAGTTCCCGGACTCGTCACGGCAGAACATATAAGGCCGGGCACGATCGTGGTGGACCTCGGGATCAACGTGGTGCGGGACGAGCCGGCCGGCAGGGCGCGGCTCGTCGGTGACGTCGACTTCGCCGGTGTGCGGGCCAAGGCGGAGGCGGTCACCCCGGTGCCCGGCGGAGTCGGCCCCGTCACCGACCTCTGCCTGCTGCGCAACGTGGCGTCCGCCGCGTCGCAGCGCCTGCAGAACTCCAGTGGTCTCGCCCGGATGACGTCGTAGCCGCATGTGCGGGCCCCGCGGAAGCGCTTGATTGACCGCGAGACCTCGGCCAGGCACCAGCGGCAGTGCCCGCCTCCGTCTTCTCGGTCTTGGCCACCGAAGTTCGTCAACTGGTTATCGAAAGTCCTGCTTTGCCAGCGTTCTTCCAGTGGTCGTCGATCAGCACCACGTCGCGTCCGGCGCCTTCCAGGAGGCTGGCCGCGATACTAGCTCGATACCCGCTGGCGCAGTGCACCCATACCTGTCCTACGGCGAGTTCACCCAATCGTGTCGGGACTTCCTGGATCGGAATGTGGGTGGCTCCGGAGAGGTGCCCGGTGTCCCACTCCGCTCGCTGACGGACGTCGAGAACGACGATGCCATCCGACCCGTGCGCTGCCAGGCCCGAGAAGTCGACAGTGGGGTAGGAGGCTGGGCCCTCATCGCCGCTGAGCCTGTCCGGGCTGTCGGTGCTGGCCCCGGCGAGTTGGTCGACACCGATGCGGGCGAGGTCCCGCTGGGCCGCGCTCAGCTCGTTCGGGTCGGCGCCGATCAGAACGGCCTCGGCACCCCACGGCAGCAACCAGCCGAAGTAGGTGGCAAATTGCGCGACGTGCTCGATGCCGACACTGCCCGCAACATGGGCCTGCGCAAACGCAGTGCGCCTGCGAATGTCGACGACCCAGTCCCCCGCGGCGAGACGTTGTCGGACGTCGCTCACGTCCAGTGCGCGTAGCGGCTGCAGGTCCCAGGTCGCACCGCCCCGCCTGTTCAGAGGAGCCATGTAGTCGTAGTAGCGCGGGTATGGTGGAAGTCCATCCAGCAGCATGGCGACGAACTCGTCCTCGTCACAGGTGGCCAGTGCCACGTTCGCGATTCGCTCGTCCCCGATCGTCGAGTTCGTCGCTAGGCTCCCTTCTGCCGACGCGCAGAAGCTGCCGAAACCATGAGTAGGATAGATCTCTACATGCTCGGACAGCTCATCTGCTAGCAGCCGCGCAGAGCGGTACTGCCGCCGGGTCAACTCCTCGGTCTGATCACAGCCGGCCAGATCGGTGCGTCCTACCGTGCCGAACAGCATTGATCCACCGGTGAAGACCTCCTCAGGGCCTTCCTCCCCTGATACCACGTACGCCAGATGGTGTCTCGTGTGGCCGGGCGTGTGCACCGCTCGTACCGTCATCGAACCCGCTACCAATTCCTCACCGTTCGCTATCGGACGGCGGCGGAACAAGACCTCCTCCCCGGCCGCGACCACGTACTCGGCGCCGGTGCGCCGGGCCAGGTCCAGCCCTCCGGTGACATAGTCGTTGTGGATGTGCGTCTCGAGCACGTGCACGACGTCTACCCCGGCCCGTTCGATCTCGGCAAGCATTCGGTCGAGATCCCTCTGGACATCGATCACGACCCCCACCGACCCGTCGTGGACGAGGTAACTGCGATTGCCAAGCTCAGGTGTTTGCACACTGACGACGTCCACAACTGCTCCTACTATCGAGGGCTTTCACTTGTCACTCGTCGTTTCCCTCGCACGCCCCACCTGTAACCCGACGGCGCGGCCGAGTCCTGCTGATCTTAGCGGCAAGGGTTACGACGCCAATAGAAATAGCGTCCATGACTACTCCGATGCCGGGCCGGTGAAGTTAGGGGCGCGCTTCTCGCGAAGGGAGACGACTCCCTCGCGTACGTCAGGTCCCGAAAATCCGATAAACTCCAACGCCACGGAGGCGTCGAAGGTAGGACCTGCGCTGCGCAGCCAATTGTTCAGTGACCACTTCGTGAATCGGAGGGCGCTCTGCGAACCTTCCACGATCCGTTGGGCGATCGCGAGCGCTGTCGGATGTACCTGGTCGTCCTCGACACAACGAGAGACCAGGCCGATCCGCTCGGCCTCCTCGCCCAGCACCGGTTCACAGAGCAGCAGGTGATACTTGGCCTTCGCCATTCCGCACAACAACGGCCAGATGATCGCCGCATGATCGCCGGCTGCGACCCCCAGGCGCGTGTGGCCGTCGATGAGTCGCGCAGACTTACCTACGACTGAAATATCTGCGAGCAGCGCCAGTGCCAAGCCGGCGCCGACGGCTGGCCCCTGAACTGCGGACACAACGGGCTTGGAACAGTTGATCACATTATATACCAGATCACGGACTTCCCGCATGAGCTCGACCCTTGTGGCGAAGTCATCCGCCGCATCAAATACGAGATCGAGGTCTCCACCCGCAGAGAATGCTTCTCCGTCGCCACACACCAGCACGGCCCGGACATCGGGATCACGGTCTACTTGTTGCCAGACCATTGAGAGATCGCGATGCATCCCGTGATCAACCGCGTTCAGTCGTTCGGGCTTGCTCATTACTATCTTCAGTATGTGGTTGTCCGGCCGGCTAAATTCAAGGCTCGGAAAATCTGCTGCGTAAGGATCCGCCATGCACTTTCTCCTCGAATGGACCTTATGATCTCTAGAACAGTAGCTACTGTGCCCCTATTCGCAGTGCACCTGCGGTCACCGACCACGCCTCCACTCTGGCTTGCGTTTCTCCATAAACGCCGCCATTCCCTCCTCCGCGTCGGGTAGCTGACTGGTCGCGGCCATCACCTCAACCGCGTACGTGTAGGCACGTGACTGGTCTAGGTCGAGTTGCGCGTAGAGCGCCTGCTTGCCGGCACCCTTGCTTTCGACGGATCCCCTGGTGACGCGCTCGAGCAGGTCCCGGACGGCGGAGTCCAACTGTGAGGTTGGCACCACACAGTTGACAAGGCCCCATCCGAGCGCGGTGGCCGCGTCGATGACGTCACCGGACAGCGCCATTTCCATCGCCCGCTTGCGTCCGACATTGCGGGCAATCGCCACCATCGGAGTGTGACAGAACCAACCGCCCTTTCCCCCTGGCGCTGCGAACCCGGCGTCGTCGCTGGCAACCGCGAGGTCGGCGCTGGCGACAAGCTGGCAGCCGGCCGCCGTGGCCAGACCGTGCACTCGTGCCACCACGGGCTGCGGGATCTGCTGCATGAGCGTCATCAGCTCGGTACAGGTGCATAGCATCCGCCGTACGTCCGCGTACTCATGTCGGTAAATGTCCGTGAAGTCGTGGCCGGCCGAGAACACCGGCCCGGCGCCGGCCAGCACCACGCCGAAGGCATCTGATTCGCCGACATCCCGAAACGCCGCAATGAGTTCCTGCATGTGTCGCACCGACAACGCGTTGCGCTGCTTCGGCCGGTTCATGGTGACGGTAACGAAGTCGTCCGCGTGGTCGACCTCGATGCATTCGTAAGCCACAACCATCTCCTCCCGAGGCGGCCTCGCTAGCCGGTGTGGGCATCAGCGGCCCGCGGCGTGTGTCCCGATCGGTTCTAGGTGTGCGCAGGGAACCCGAGGCTGCGCCCCTGGGCTTCCATTCCGGCCCAACGACTCGTGACGACCTTGCCGCGGGTATAGAAATGCACACCCTCTGGCCCATACATGTGGGTATCGCCGAAGAGTGAGTCCTTCCAACCACCAAATGAGTAGTACGCCACCGGTACCGGGATCGGCACGTTGATGCCCACCATGCCGACTTGAACCTCGCTCTGAAAACGACGCGCCGCGGCGCCATCGCCGGTAAATATCGACGCGCCGTTACCGTAAGGGCTGGCGTTGACCAGCTCGAGCGCGGAGTCAAGGGTGTCGGCGCGGACTACGGATAGCACGGGTCCGAAGATCTCATCGGTGTAGATCGACATGTCAGCGGACACGTGGTCGAACAGCGATGGGCCTAGCCAGAAGCCGCCTTCGGCGCCGAAGATCTGATGGTTCCGCCCGTCGAGAGCCAATGTCGCACCCGCTTCAACCCCGGCATCGAGGTACCGCGCGACTCTGTCCCTGTGCTGGCCCGTGATTAGGGGGCCCATCTCGGACAGCGGGTCGTCACCGGGCCCCACCCGTAGCTCCGCCGCCCGCTTTATCACCTGCTCCACGAATGGGTCGGCCGCGCTCCCAACCGCGACCACCACGGAGATTGACATGCAGCGCTCGCCCGCGGAGCCGTAGGCCGCACCTATGGCGGCGTCTGCGGCCCGGTCTACGTTGGCGTCGGGCAGCACGACCATGTGGTTCTTCGCGCTACCGAGCGCCTGTACCCGCTTGCCGTTGTGGGTTGCGGTTTCATAGATGTGTCGCGCGACCGGGCTCGAGCCGACAAAGCTCACCGCTTGCACATCTGCGTGTTCCAGGAGACAGTCCACCGCGGCCTTGTCACCCTGGACCACGTTGAACACTCCATCCGGCAGACCAGCCTCAGCCCACAGCTCGGCTAGTCGCACGGATGCGGAGGGATCCTTCTCGGACGGCTTCAGCACGAAGGTATTACCGCACGCGATCGCCACCGGAAACAGGCACATCGGGACCATGGCCGGAAAGTTAAACGGGGTGACTCCCGCGACCACACCGACTGGTTGCCGGATCGAATAGGAGTCGATCCCGCTCGACGAATTCTCCGAAAACTCGCCCTTTAGCAGATGCGGTATGCCGCAGGCAAAGTCGACCACGTCGAGGCCACGGCCTAACGCGGCGTCGGCATCAGCGACCACTTTGCCGTGTTCCTCGCTGATCAGTCGAGCCAGCTCACCGCGGTGCTTCTCGACCAGGTTCCGGAAGGCGAAGACTGTCCTAGTCCGCTTTGTCAGAGAGGTCGTGCGCCAGCTCGTGAACGCCCCCGCCGCGGCGGCCACTGCCTGATCCACTTCCTCCGCCGTGGCGAAGTCCACGCGGCCCGTAGCCTCTCCAATGGCCGGGTTATAGACCTCAGCGTGACGATCACCAACGCCGATCCGCGGCTCCCCATTGATCCAGTGCGTAATCCGCTTCACGTCTTCTCCCTGTATCGCTGCGCATTATATTCGCGCAACTCAATTTAGCGTCGGCATCGCGACCCTCGCCGTATTATCGCGGCGCTCCTAGGACGGGCACCGTAACCACTCCAGCCTCGGCAAGCCGCGCCACTTCCGCGTCGTCGTAACCGAGTACTTCGTACAGGATCTCTGCACTGTCTTGGCCCACGTCGGCGGGCCCGAGCCACCTTACGGATCCCGGGGTGCGACTCAACCGTGGCACGACGCCGACGACTAGCTGCTCTTCGCCCGGTAGCTTCACCAGGCTCTCGCGTGCGGCGACGTGCGGATCGTCAAGAATATCGTCGATAGAGTACACCGGATACGCGACCGCATCCGCCTCCCGGAAAGCCTGCAGCGCTTCTACCACGTCCCTCTCCGCCACCCAGGCAGAGAGCTTCTGGTCGATTTCCTCCTGATGCTCGCACATTTCTCGCATGGTGGTGAACCGCGGGTCATTGGCGTACTCCTCGCCTCCAAGGAGACACAGTACCCGCCTCGCGATAGTCGACGACGATGCCGAGTAACCTACCCATCCGCCGTCCCGCGCACGATAGATGTTCGATAAGGCGTATGCCATGGGCTGGCGGTTGCCCGCGCGCTCTAGCGCCTGGTCCGAGCCGGTGCGGACCGGGACAGGAAAATCGAGGAGGCGCAGTACGGTCTCATATATCGCCAGGTCGATGACCTGGCCGGACGCTGACGAACGGTCTTGAGCCGCCAACGCGGCCAACACACCGAACGCGCCCATAAGTCCGCTGGTCATGTCCGCCATGGGAAAGCCGGGATGCATTGGGGGACCGTCGGGAGATCCGCTCAGGAAGACAAGGCCCGCCATGGCCTCGGCTGCTTTACCGAATCCGGGTCTATCCTTGTACGGCCCGTCCTGCCCATAGCCGGACACGCGCAGTACAATGAGCTTTGGTTGCCACTTGAGCAAGGTGTCCGGCGCCAAGCCCATTCGCTCCAGCACACCGGGTCGGAAGCTCTCGATGAGGACGTCGGACGCCTCCACGAGTTCTCGCATGACTTCTGCGCTCTCCGGATGTTTCAGGTCGATAGCGATAGAGCGCTTTCCCCTGGCCACCGACTTCCACCATACCTGCGGTGGGCCCAGCTCGCGCATGAAGTCGCCGCCACCAGGCTGCTCGACCTTGACTACGTCCGCGCCGAAGTCGGCTAGCAAAGTGGCTGCGAAGGGGCCCGCCAGACCTCTTCCCATGTCGAGCACGCGGAGACCTTCCAGGGGTCGCGTACCGGTCGTCTGCGTGTCCTCACTGAAAGGATGAGTCATCGAAGGATTCCCGTCTGTCGCTCGGTCAACAGCGGCCGACCAGTTGACGTCTCATACCGGTTGAGTGTCTCGAATACCAGCATGTTCCCGGAACGTCTGCCTTTCCGACAGCGGGCGCTCACCAGGACGCTTTCCGCGTCAATCTGCTCTCCGGCAGCCACTAACGAGTGGACCTCGACCTTGCTGCCGCCATTGAGCAAATGCCGCTGTGGAAGATCGAACAGGTTAGAGATATTACGTCCGACCTCACTACAACCTTCGCGGCCAAAGGCAGATGTCTCCTGGCTCAACGGGTTGCTGCCGGGTTTCAATTCGATTCCGTGGATTGGGTAGAGAGGGGTTGCGACAACTTGTCCGTAGGGACCCGCTTGCGCAGACTCGGGGTCATAATGCCAGGCAGCTAGTTCCCCAATCGCGTCGGCGAACAACCTCAGTCGGCCAAGGTCGACTGGCAACAGTGAACGGGCCGTTTCGACGGTCCGCCCTATCGCATCCGCCAGCTCCACAGGTACATCGCCATCGGCCGGTGTAGCATCCACTGACACTCTCACGGCGTCGTCAGCCGGTCGGGGGAGGCCCAAACCGGATAGCACCGGTTGGCCCGTGGAGCTCAGAACGACGACACTCTCGCCCTCCGTCGTCACCCGCTGCTGGTCAGGGTTCCAAATCTCGACGCCGACCTTGCAGAAGATGTGGTCACCTACCTGCTTTCGCTCACGAAGGCGGCCCCGGACTTCGAGGTGCTCGTTGACCAAGTCGGGCCCGACGAAGCGGAAGTCCATCCGCCACACCCAGCCGGAGCCACCAAACCGCTCCTGCAGAAATTGGGCTATCAGGTGCTGTTTGAGCGCACCATTGATCACCACGCGGGGCAGCCCCTCTGAGCTACGCGCGTAGTCCGCATCGTAATGAATCTTGTCCCAGTTCTGCTGGGCCGCACACCACCGGACGAGATGACTGCTCGTCCAGCGACCCTTGGCCAGGGGCGGAAGCTGTTCGTCATCCGCCACCGGTTGGCCGCGGCCACAAGTCGTCATTCCAGTCACGGGTTTGTCCATCCCGTTCGCGGTTCCATGCAACTCAGAATCCATTGGGCCTTGGGGAGCCATGGTCATGACTCCTTGCTTGCCGGTCGCTCGGCAAACTCGGTGCACCCTAGGGCGGCAGACATCTCTGGTCCGACCTTCTGCAGGGTGTGCTTGACCTTATCGATCGAGTCGTGCGTGAATCTGTATTCTGGTGCGACTACCCCGATTGAGGCTGTCGCGTACCCGGTGTGGTCAAGGATCGGTACAGCGATACTCGTGACGTCGGGCGTGGCCTCACCGAAGTTGACCGCTACTCCGGACGCTATAATTGCGTCGAGTGCCGCGCGGATGGCGGTTGGGTCGGTGGTTGTCTTGGGTGTCAGGGCTTCCAGGGGAGGCTCGAGCGCAGCGTCGACCACAGCAGGTGGCGAGAATGCGAGCATCGCCTTTCCAGTCGCGGTACAGAATGCGGGACTGGTCTGTCCCAGCGCGATGTTTACCGAGACCGTCATCGGGCCGATGAATCGACTGACGTAGAGCACATTTCGGCCTTGAAGCACCGCCAGAAAGACAGTCTCCTCGGTGACCTGCGCCAGCCACTGAAGATGTGGTCTTGCCACTTCGTCCACCGGAAGAGCGCTGATGGCCCTGCAGCCCAGCTCCCACATCTTGACGCCCAGCCGGTAGTAGCCCCGACCGAGCTTCTCGACATATCCGCATTCCACCAGATCCGCCAAGAGCCGATGGGTGGTGCTTCGTGCCAGGCCAGCGCGTTTTGCCAACTCGTTGAAGGAGACCTGTTCCTCCTTGCGGCGGAAACTCTCCAACACTGCACACACGCGGCTTACCACCCCGTCTATCCCGTTCACCAGAACATAGTCCCTTCTAGTGGAATTCACCTGTTTACCATCGATGCGGCGGCACGGTCAACCCCTGACGTTGGCTCCCGAAGGTGGCTCAATCAACGCGGTTGACGATCGATCCCTCAGGTGAGCGCCCACGACTCTCGTCGGAGGCGGACTCCTTCCCAGTGACGGTCACCTCGGTCCACAACGCCCAGGGCATCGCAGAGGACTCAGCCAACCATCCGCGCCTGGTCGGCTGGCCAGCACGCGCGGCCCGCCTATCGGGGAGCAACGACGAGCTACGGCGGCACCCGTGAGGGGTTGACGACGAGGTGCAGCAGATGATAGCAACAGGTATTCCATCTTAAGGGACTGTGTTCTGTTGAGCGGGATAGATGGCCGGTAGAGTACGCGCGCACAACATTTGAAGGCTTCTACCACACGGGGCTGACGGGCTTCCTTCAAGTTGGCAACCGCGTCGGCTGGCACCACGCGCCGCGCACAGCACGCCGGGGAGGAGAGGAGGGAGGGAAAGAGCCATGCTGCGTAGCGATGGGCGGATCCTGACAACCCACACCGGCAGCCTTCCGCGACCCAAGCCGTTGCGTGAGGCCATCGCCGAGCACGAGAAGACCGGAGCAGCGATCGATCCCGGCCAAGTCCGCGAGGCGGTGGATGAGATCGTCCGCCATCAGATCGGGGCACGCGTCGATGTGGTCAACGACGGTGAGATGGGCAGGGTCGGCTTCTCCACCTACGCCAAGGAGCGGTTGACCGGGTTGGACGGTGAGGCCCGGACGTACGGGATCCGCGACTTGGAGGAGTTCCCCGAACTCCACGAGAGGGTCGTCGGCGAGACGCTGGCGGACATGAAACTGCCGTCGTGTTCGGGCGAGGTGCGCTATCGAGACACTGCCGCCGTGAAGCAGGACGTTGCAAGCCTCAAGGCCGCGGCCGAGGGCGTCGACGTGCCGGGCATGTTTATGACTGCCGCGTCCCCCGGCGTGATCGCGTGGTTCCTGCACAACAAGTACTACCCTAGCCACGAGGAGTATCTGGGCGCCCTGGCCGATGCGATGAAGGTGGAGTATGACGCGGTCCACGAGGCGGGGCTCCTGTTGCAAATCGACTGCCCCGACCTGGCGACATCGCGTCAGATGTTCTACCGCGAGGAGCCATCCCTCGCGCAGTTTCGCAGACATATCGCGCAAAATGTGGACGCTCTAAACCACGCGACACGCGATATCCCACCCGACGATATGCGACTACACCTGTGCTGGGGCAACTACGAAGGCCCACACCAATACGACGTGGCCTTGCGCGACATCCTCGACATCGTGCTCACCGCCCGGCCGGCGGCGATCTCCTTCGAGGCCGCTAACCCACGTCATCAACACGAGTGGCGGGTATTTGAAGACGTGAAGCTGCCCGAGGACAAGGTAATCCTGCCTGGAGTGATCGACTCGACGACAAACTTCGTCGAGCATCCGGAGCTGGTCGCCGAGCGGCTTGTTCGTTTTGCCAACATTGTCGGTCGAGAGCGGGTGCTCGCAAGCAGCGACTGCGGGTTCGAGACGTTCAGTGGCTACATGAGCGTGCAGCCCGAAGTCACCTGGGCCAAGCTCAGCGCCATGGCCGAGGGAGCCGAACTCGCCTCACACGAGCTGTGGTGAGTCGACGCAGGAGGCATACGTGTCCGGAGAGTACGTACCCGCGAGCTCACCTGTAGCGGCCGGGCTGAACAGGAGTCCGGCCAAGGACAGGATCACGTGGCGGTGATGGCCGGTAAAGGAGATGCGCGTGGCTGAGGCATCTGTCGAGTTCGAGCTGTCAGTCGAGCGCGGAAAGATCAGGGAGTTCGCGCAAGCGGTCGGTGACGACAATCCGCTCTTCCTGGATCCCGACGTCGCTCGCGGCGCGGGATTTCCCGATGTGCTTGGCCCGCCGACGTTCACTGTGACCGATCTATGGCAGGTCCCGCTAGGGGAACGGTTGGAGCGACTCGGGCTGGAACTCGACCCCGCGCGCATGCTCCACGCCGAGCAGGAGTATATGTTCACACGCCTGCCGATCGCGGGCGAGCTTCTCAGGGGCAGCATCCGCATCTGCGACGACGTCGAGAAGATGGGTGGACGAGGCGGCAAGATGCGCTTCGTCACGCTCGAGACCCGCTATGTAGACACCGAGGGCGACGAGGTACTGATCGCGTACTACACCTTGGTCGAGACGGCGAAGGATCCCGGAGCATGAGTACACCGCCGCCCGCCGCTGCCGGTGTTCCGCTGGAACCGAGAACACAGTGCGACCAAGTCGCGTACGGGCCTATCGAACGCGTCGACATAGTGCGTTACGCCGGAGCATCGGGTGACTTTCACCCGATTCACATCGACGAGTACTACGCGAGACGCGCAGGAGCACCGACGGTGTTCGCAATGGGTATGCATGGCGCTGGCTTCCTCGTGCACGCCGTGTCGGACTGGTTCGGAGGACCACATCGCATCCGGCGTCTGAAGATTCGATTCACGTCCCGCGTGTGGCCCGGCGACGAGATCGTGTGCACCGGACGGATCGTGACGGTCGAGGATGGAGTGGCCACGGCGGCGCTCGAGGCACGGCGACACGGTCCGGGTCCTCCAGGCTTCGATCTACCAGAGGAGCAGGTCGCGATCGTCGGTGAGGCGGACATCCGTGTTTCGGAATCTGGCGGATGACATGTGTCAGCGACCCAGTGAGCTCGAGGGGAGGCGATTCCCGATGCCCGGCCTGTCCTGCGAGCCGTTGACCCCCACGGCATTTCTGGAGCGTAGCGCACGGGTGTTCGGTGACCGCATCGCGGTCATCGACGGAGACCGGCGCTGCACGTATCGTGAGCTCTACCAACGGTGCCGACGGCTCGCCGGCGTGCTCGTCTCGGCGGGGGCAACGGCCGGTTCGCGTGTGGCGGTCCTCGCGCCGAACACGGGTGTGCTGCTGGAAGCGCACTACGGGGTGCCGCTGGCAGGAGCGGTCCTGGTCACCTTGAACATTCGTCAGTCACCCGAAGAACTCGCGTACATAGTCGAGCATTCCGGAGCGAGCGTCCTGCTCTATGACTATGAGTTGGGTGACGCGGCGCGGCAGCTCGAAGGGTTGGTCTCCACCAGGCTCCGGCTCGTCGAGTCGAACGGTCCGAGTCGGGAGTACGAAGAGCTGCTCGCAGGCGCACCACCTGTGGCTACGCCGGTTGAGGACGAGCTGTCAGTGCTCTCGATCAACTACACAAGTGGGACGACCGGCAAGCCCAAGGGTGTCATGTACCACCATCGGGCGGCGTACCTCCAGTCTATCGCGATGGCGTGGCATGCCGGGCTCGCGCCGGAGAGCGTCTTCCTCTGGACACTGCCAATGTTCCACGGCCACGGCTGGTGCTTCACCTGGGCAGTCACCGCTGCCGGTGGCACCCACCTATGCTTGAGGAAGGTGGTCCCGGCCGACATCTGGCGGCTCATGCGTGAGGAGGGTGTCACGCACCTTTGCGCCGCGCCCACGGTCTTGACCATGTTGGCCTATCACCCGGCCGCCGAAGTCGATCCTCCGCCCCGTCCCATCCAGGTGTGCACCGGCGGCGGACCACCCTCCCCCGCACTGCTTCGACGCTTGGCCGACCTGCACGTCGACGTCGCTCACATGTACGGAATGACAGAGTCACACGGCCCGATCGCACTCTGTGAGTGGCGCCCCGAGTGGGATGCCTTGCCGCTCGAGCGACGCGCACAGCTCAAGGCGCGTCAGGGCGTAGAGACCATCACCGCGCAACCCATGCGGGTCCTGGCCGCCGACGGACGCGACGTAGCCTCCGACGGCAAGGCCGTCGGGGAGGTGGCGATCCGCGGTAACAGCCTCATGCTCGGCTACTACAAGGACCCCGCAGCGACCGAACGAGCGGCACCCGACGGATGGTTCCGCACCGGCGACCTCGGCGTAATGCACCCCGACGGCTACGTAGAGATCTCCGACCGGGCTAAGGACATCATCATCTCCGGCGGAGAGAACATTGCGTCAGTCGAGGTCGAGAACGCTGTCGCCACCCATCCCGCCGTACGACAGGCCGCGGTCATTGCCGCGCCGGACGAGAAGTGGGGTGAGGTACCCGAGGCCTACGTCGAGTTAAAGGACGACCACACCGTCACCGAAGAGGAGCTTATCCATCACGTCCGCGGACTACTCGCCCACTTCAAGGCACCGAGGCGGATAGTCTTCGGGCCGCTGCCAACAACGTCGACCGGTAAGGTACAGAAGTTCCTTCTCCGCGATAAGGCGTGGACCGGCACGGAAAAGCGTGTTCACTAGCCTGTTGCCTCGGCGCAGACCCGGCACGTTCCGTTTACTCTCCCGACGCTCGTCCATATGATCCTTTAGACAACTGCGGAGACCACCTGACTCGGCTGATCAAGAACTGCGACGCGACGCCGCACAATTCCCGAAAGAGGGGTCGTTACAATGGCGCAACGCACTCCCGAGGCAAGGCAGTTACGAAAGATCGCTCTAGGAAGTCTCGCCGGCACAACTCTGGAGTACTACGATTTTATTCTATATGGCACCACCGCAGGTCTGATATTCGGGAAGCTATTCTTTGCGAATTTTTCCGGACTGGTAGCCACGATGTTCGCGTTCGCGACCTACGCAATCGGCTTCATTTCGCGGCCGCTCGGTGGCCTAGTGTTCAGTCATTTTGGGGACCGAACGGGTCGCAAGACGATGCTCATCATCACAGTTACGCTCACTGGTGGCGTAACTGTTCTCATCGGCCTGCTGCCCACATACGAAACCATCGGCATATTAGCTCCTGCCCTCCTCGTTACGCTGCGCTTCGCCCAAGGTATGGGCATCGGCGGCGAATGGGGCGGCGCTATGCTGATCATGGTCGAACATGCGCCTGCTAAGCGCAGAGGATTCTATGGCAGTCTTCCGCAGACCGGAGCAGCGCTGGGATTCGTTCTCTCTACGGCAGCAATATGGTTAACCACCACGCTCTCTAGCGAATCGGCATTTCTTGGATGGGCCTGGCGTTTGCCCTTCTTGTTCAGTGCCGTGATGCTAGCCATCAGCCTTTTCATCAGGTTCCGTGTTCCTGAGAGCCCGCTGTTCTCAGAAGTAAAGCGTCGCCAGCGTCGGCTCAAACTACCTATCGCACACCTCCTCCGCCGGCACCCCAAGGAGTTCGCCCTCACCTTTGCGATGTATTTGAGCATTACACCCGTTTCCATAGTCACCGTCTTTCTCCTCTTCTACATCGACCGGACCCTTGACGTGCCTAGAGCATCGGTATTGCTCGGCATTGTCTGTGCTCACTTCTTGTTCATCTTCTTGACAATTTTTGGTGGCGTACTGTCCGACAAGATAGGCAGAGGCAGGGTGCACATCGCGGGATCGGTACTTATGGCCGTCTTTGCATTCCCACTCTTCTGGTTGGTTGACACTGGCATAATGGCCCTAATATGGATTGCCATATTCATTTTTGCGGGGGGACTTTGGCTCCAGTGGGGCGGCATGCCGGCGTTCTATTCCGAACTCTTCCCCACGGAGGTTCGCTATACCGGGCTTTCGATCAGCTCCCAGCTCTCGACGGCACTCGTCAACGGGACATCGCCCGTCGTGGCTACGGCGATGCTAGGGGCGACGGGTGGCACTTGGGCCATCTCTACTTATGTCATTATCTTGTGCCTCGCGTCGGGTGCTGCGGCGTATCTTGCCAACAGTCGTCGTTTGCACATGCAGCAAGTGGACCAGGTTGTCGACCAGGCCCAGACGGCTTCATGACGTGCCTGCCCTCTTGTCGGGTCCGGGGGTTGAGCTGGCGACGCCACCGGCGCCCGCGTTGCCACCCCCGGACCTTACAGGTTTGACCCGCAACCAGCGACGGTGTCAACGGTGTCTTGCGTATGAGTTCGTGAACCAGAACACGGACCCGTGCAGAAACACCCACCCACGCATTCAGCGTGTCTGGCCGAACTGAACGCTGTCGATGATGTCCGCTTCGACTGTGTCCGGCCGCAAGTCACGCCGGAACGCTGTCGCCGAGCGAGCAGTACGAGATGTGGACGTCCATCATGACCGGCATGCCACGCGGCGGGAGGCCGCCGAGCGGCACCCGTCACGAGCGGACGAGCACGCCAAGGCCGGTCTGTCAGCGTTGAGTGGCTGCTGCAGCCGGTGACCACACGACCTGCAGACGTCGTCGAGGTCTGCCGCGTGCACTCCCCGAGCGAGCTGCGACGTCAACCTTCCACGCTCACCCCTTCGCGAGCGGGACGGCCAGACGGCTTGTCACCAGTCCCGTGTTCAGGCCGATGGTCCGCAGACCTCCGAAGAAGCGAGCGTGCTCGATCTTGCAGCAACGGTCCATCACTACCGCCAGGCCGGCCTTCCTCGCCATCTCGGCGGCCTCCTCGTTGACGACGCCCAGCTGCATCCACAGTACTTTTGCGCCGATTTCACTGGTTTGTTGGGCGATTTCCGGCACCTCTCGTGCGGGCCGGAACACATCGACGATTTCAATTGACCGGTTATGGCCAGCCGCCGCCTCATGCAGGTTCGCGTACACCGTCCGTCCCAGAATCTCCCGGCCGGCCTGGGCTGGGTTGATCGGCACGATATCGTAGCCGTTGGCGTCCAGGTAGATCGCCGCAAAGGAACTCGCGTTGTAGAAGTTCGAACTCAGCCCGACCATAGCGATAGTTCGGTACGAGGTGAGAATGTCATAACGATCACTCACCGTCAATCCATAGTTATTACGTTCTCCAACTGCGCTCATGTGCCTAGACTCCGTTCAGCTCTACCGAGCGAGTGCATGCCCCAGTAATCCCCCTTGACGCTGCCGTTCACGCCTGATAGGGCGCGCCGAACGCCTTGGAGAGGATGGAATGGCCCTGGCCCTCTTCCCACGCCCGTGGCGGCGACTCCTTCCGCTGGGACGCCTCTAATGCGTGCTCCAGGTCGTACATGATGTCCTCGACGTCCTCGATCCCGATCGAGACGCGGATCATCTCCGGTCCGATTCCCGCTGCGCGTAGATCCTCGTCCGTCAGTTGCTGATGCGTCGTGGATGCCGGGTGAATGATGAGGGACTTTGCGTCACCCACGTTCGCCAGGTGGCTGAACAGCTGTACCGCCTCGATGAACTTCCGTCCTGCCTCACGACCACCCTTGATGCCGAAGGTGAATATTGAGCCGGGACCCTTCGGCAGGTACTTACCCGCCAACTCATGGTGCACGCTCGACGCCAGCCCAGGGTAGTTCACGTACTCCACCACGGGATGCCCCTCCAGGAACTCAGCCACCCGCTGCGCGTTGTGCACGTGCCGGTCCATCCGTACACCCAGTGTCTCCAGCCCGACCAACATCAACCAAGCCGTAGAGGGTGCCATGACCGCCCCGTAGTCACGCAACATCTCTGCCCGGCACTTCATCAGCCAGCCGAAGTCGCCGAAGTACTCAAAGAACCGCAGGTCATGGTAACCCTTCGAGGGCTCAGTCATACCAGGGAACTTGCCGTTGTCCCACGGAAAGCGGCCCTTATCGACGATCACCCCACCGATCGCGGTGCCGTGACCGCAGATGAACTTCGTGGCGGAGTGAACCACGATATCCGCTCCCCATTCCAGCGGCCGGCACAGGTACGGGGATGCGAACGTGTTGTCTATGATCAGTGGCACTCCGATCTCGTGCGCGAGGGCCGCCAGGGGTTCGATGTCGATCACGTCGATCAGTGGATTGCCCAGCACCTCGGCGTAGAACGCCTTCGTCCGCGGCGTCACCGCCTTCTTCCACTGGTCCAAATCCCCGCCCTCCACAAAACGGGCGTTGATGCCCACCTTCCGAAAGCTCACGTCGAACTGCTGATGGGTACCGCCGTAGAGGCTGCGAGAAGCCACGAACTCATCGCCGCCCTCCATGAGGGTGAACAGCGCCAGATGCTGTGCTGCCTGTCCCGACGCGGTCGCCACCGCCCCAATTCCATTCTCCAGCGCCGCCACTCGCTCCTCGAACACCGCAGTTGTCGGGTTCATGATTCGGGAATAGATATTCCCGAATCTCTGCAGCGCAAATAGATTCGCGGCGTGATCAGTGTCCTCGAAGACGTATGCGCCGGTCTGATAGATCGGCACCGCCCGGCTCCCAGTCACCGGGTCCGGACGTTGGCCGGCATGCACGGTCAAGGTGTCCAGGCCAAATTTCCTGTCCTTGTCTTGTTCCATCAATGTGGACTCTACTTTCTTCATCGCGTTGCTCGCATATCCAAGCGCCTAGACGAGTGCTTTTCTCACCCGCCATCCTCAACCAAACTAGCCGCACCGTCTCTTCGGCCTAGACGCCCGTTCAATCGTGGAATCTCGACTGACGGCGATTCTGATGCCTTTCGCGCCGCTATCAGTACCGGATCCCAGACCGGCGCAAATGGCGGCGCCTAGGCAAAATCCATTTCTCGTAATTCTCCGACCGTGAGCTCGGCCTGTATAGCCGCAGCCAATGCGTTTACTCGGATGAGGAAGTCCTGTGGCCCCACCAATTGCCCACCAAGCAGTTCACCCCTGGGCCCGGTCACCAGTCGCACGGCGACTGGAGCACTACCCGGGTAGTAGTGAGCGCGGGATCTATCCCGAATCGTCGTCACCTGTGGGCTCCAACCGACCGCGCGGGCTTCCTCGGTGCACAGCCCCGTGCGAGCCACACCCCGCTTGAAGACCTTCACGATCGCAGTTCCCAATACACCTCTGAACGCCCTCGCTCCACCGCCTATATTTTCCCCCGCGACCCTTCCCTGCTTGTTTGCGGTGGTACCGAGCGGTATATATACCCGTCCTCCCGTACACAAGTGTACGGTGTCTGCGCAATCTCCCGCCGCAAAAACGTCTGGTACCGATGTCCGCATATGATCATCCACCCGGATCGCTCCACCGGCCCCCAGCTCGGTGCCGGCCTCAATCCCTAGCGTCGTGTTCGGCCGGACTCCCACGCCGACCACCACCGTATCGGCTTCAAGCCACCCCGTAGACGTCCGAACACCCTCGACCTGCCCCACACCGACGATCTCTTCGACACTCTCTCCGAGGTGCAGAGAGATCCCATTTCGCTCTAGTTCGTCGTGGACAAGGCCCGCAAGGTCGCTATCCACGCTCGATAGCACTTCGGGCCTGCTTTCGACCAGCGCCACCTCTACTCCGGCTTCTTTCAGGGCTTCGGCCACCTCCAGACCGATGTATCCTCCGCCCACAACTATCGCCCTGCCGCGAGCACCTTGGCGTGCTCTTAGATTTCTCTCTACCTGGCCCCTCAGCGCAATACCATCGTCCATGGTACGGAGCAGGTGCACGCCATCGAGTTCCACCCCTGGCACCGGCAGATGCAAAGCCTCGGCACCAGTAGCAAGGAGTAATGTATCATACTCGACCAGATTCTTCTTGTCGCGAACGACGTCGTGAACTAACACATGCTTATTCGCTACATCGACGCGCTCCACGTCATGTTGGGTGTGAATGTTAATATTTCGCTGTTGTTCGAAGACGTCTCGAGAATACACGGACAGCTCGTCAGAATTGGAGATTCTGCCACCCACGAAATACGGCAGCCCACATGCACCATATGCTATGTGGCTGCTGCGCTCAAATACGTCGATCACGGCTCGCGGGTCACGTCTCCTGACCTGTGACGCGGCACTGAGACCGGCGGCCAGACCACCAACTACCACCAGATTTCCGCCCTCAGACATCGCCGGGGGCCACGTGAATGAGGCGGTTTCTTCTGAGTACCCGGGCTCACTCGGAACGCTCTTGCACGACGTTCCATCCCCGTCCCGATAGTTAGTGGTGCTCATTGGCTGCACCTTGTTCTTGGCTAGACGACACACACATGCACCGTCTGCACGGTGTTGTTCCCCATCCCCTGGAAATTCCACGGTTGCTCGAGTGGCTGCACCTCTCCCTCCGCGTCAGTTGCTCGGCAGCTGAGCACGTGGTCGCCCGTTCGCGCATCCCAATCGAAGGACCAACCGCGCCACGTGAACTCGCCCATCTGCTCTCCTAGGTCTGCATCGTGCCATACTCCATCGATTCCTACCTCTACGCGTACAATGCTCCCTGTACCGGACCAGGCCCGTCCAGTCAGCGAAACCCGGCCCGAATCGACCCTCCTCCGCCTCGAAAAGGTCTCTGGGATGCCAGGGGGAACCATCAGGGCCCGCGGCCGAATTGCAGTTACCGGACTTCCCGGATCATTCTCTTCGCGCTGGTATCGGTAGGCGACGCTCTGCTGGAATCCTTTGAACGGCTCTTCGATCGCCTCGATGCTCGTCAGCCACTTGACGCTTGCCATTCCGTACCACCCAGGCACCACCAGACGAAGCGGCGCCCCATGCTGGGGCTCAAGCGGACGACCATTCATTTCGTAAGCGAGAAGGATCTCCGGCCGCATGGCGTGCTCCGGATCCAGGCTTCGGCCGTAGGTGTGCGCATGTCCGTCCTGAATTCCGTGGTCTGCGCCCCAGAAAACGACCTCGACCGTCTCGGGATGTGGGCCAGCCTGGGCCAGCACGGTCTTGAGCGGCACGCCAGTCCAGACCGCCGTGCTGCATGCCTCTTCGATCCACGGCTGGCTGCGTGGGCGAGGGGTCAGTCGCGAACGCCCGTTACCAGCACACTCCAACGTCACAGGCATCCGCACGGCGGGCAATAGGCGGATTTCGTTCAGCGACAACTCGACTCTTCGCAAGACGCTCCCACGGATCTGCAGCCGCCACCGCTCAGGGTCGATGTTGGGAATGTCGAAATGGGTCAGAACGTAATGCAGGCCGGTTGGGGTAAGATCATAGCGCAGCGCTTCGAGCGGCATTCCGCTATTCCTGGTCGCCAACTGAAGCTCTTCGAACGTAATGTTCGCCGGCTCGTTCGCGTCTCGGAACTTTCGCCCATTTTGCAACTCTGCCGGTAGTTTTTGTTCTCTTCCAGGCATGCTGTCGTTTCCCACTTCCTCAGTCACGGCCGGGCCGCTTGTTGTAGCCGCCACGGCGCGGTCCTGTTCTCGATCACATTGACTGCAGTGCCGGCAGCCACCGCAGGAACGGATACGAGTATGATCCCCGCGAATATGCCCGCCGTGTTGAAGAGGTCACCGCTCAGCCTGATTAGATGGCCTACCCCTTCTGGCGAGGCAACGATTTCGGCCGTCGTTGTCGCTACGAATGCGTAAGGAACAGCGATACGCAGCCCCGCGATTAGCCAGCCGAGACTCGCGGGTATGTACAGGCTGGTGGCCAGCTTGTACCTGGTGGCACCCATCATGCGCACCGCGTTGTCCATGCTGTGCGGGACTTCCTTGACGCCGTTGTAGACCGAGTAGAAGATGAAGAAGAAGACCACGACCGCAGTGAACACGACCCGTTGGCGGGGAGTGATCCCGAACCAAAGAATGAACAGTGGCATGAGGGCGGTTTTCGGGAGGGCGAAGAGTGGTGCTATGAGCGGTCGGACCAACTGGTCAAGAGACGGGGCCAGGGCGACTGCGAGTCCTACCAACATACCGAAAACGACTCCGAGGAGCAGACCTCGGCCGACCGCCGTCAGCGTAGCCCCTAGAGCGGAGACCGCCTCGCCGGTATCGAACCAGGACACTAGCTGGCCGTAGACCCCAGCTGGGCTGCTGATCACATCTTCGCTGACCCACTGCCCCCCGGCGAGGTGCCAGACCAGCGGCACAGCCAGCAGCAGGGCGGCCTGGTACAAGCGGACGGCAATGTCCCCTGTGACGACCTTGCTGGTCGCTTGCCCACCTTTGCGTCGTGAGGCTACGCCAGGCCTGTCGCGGAGCGCACTCACTCGCCCTCACTCCTCGCAGCCGGTCCAAGGTCTCGCTCGCTCTCTTGTTTCACTTCCAGTTGCTCCGCGAGCGTCGTCCATATCTGACGGTAAAGGTGCATGTGTTCGGATGACTTTTCGGTCACGTCACGGGGGCGTGCCAACGGGATCGAGACGACGTCCAAGATCCGGGCTGGCCGCCGAGACAGCACAACGACACGGTCCGACAGCGTGATGGCCTCGTCGAGGTCGTGCGTCACCAGGACGACAGTGAGTTGCATGCGTTCAACCAAGCTTGTGAGCAGCCGTTGGCTAAGGACCCTCGTCTGGGCATCCAACGCCCCGAACGGCTCATCCAGCAGCAGTGTTCGTACGTCACTCACGAGCGTCCGCGCGAGACTGACTCGCTTTCGCATGCCACCACTGAGCTGTGCCGGGTAGTGGCGCTCAAAACCTCCCAGCCCCACCTGTCCCAGAATGTCCATTGCCCGCGCCCTGCGCTCACTCCGTGGCAGCCCCCGGATCTCCAGCGGCAACGCCACGTTGGACCTCACCGTGCGCCACGGGAGCAGCGCGTCGTCCTGCGTCAGGTAGCCCACCCTAGTGTTCGGCCCACGCACCACGTCCCCACCGCAGGCAATATGACCAGTGTCCGGAACGACCAAGCCCGCAATCATGTTGAGTAGCGTCGATTTCCCGCATCCCGACGGGCCTACCAGCGACACTACTTCACCGTCGCGCGCACTCAAGCTGGTGTCCGCAACGGTCGGATACCACTCCCCTCGGTAACGGAACGTCTTGGTAATATCTGCGAGGCTCAGCGCGTCTTTCGAGCCGCAACCCATATCCGCTTGCATATCGTTCCAGGTCGTCGATGCGTTCAGCGATCTGCCATTCATGTCCACACCACCTTTAGCCCGGAGTATGGCGTTGCGCCCAGTTCAGCGCCGCCACAAAGACGGTAGCCAGCAGGCCGATGACGACGAGCCCCGCGAACACTCCGGCGGGGTTGGCTCGCGTGGCGGAGTAGATAATCACATAACCCAGCCCTGTGCTAGAAGCAACAATCTCGCCAACCACAACGCCGTGGAAAGCGTATATGGCTCCCACACGGAGACCCTCGAACACGAACGGTGCGCTCGCTGGGAGCCGGAACTTTAGCGCGCGCTGTATCCGGCTGGCACCCAGAATTTGGGAAATGTCCAGGAGCGCCTGGCTTGTGTTCCTGATTCCCGAGTAGGCGTTGAAGAACACCATGAAGAACGCAGTAAGCACGCCGAGCGCCACCGCGGGGACAAAGCCCACGCCGAACCAAACGATGAAAAGTGGCGCCAGCGCAATGCGAGGAATCGTGAACCCGCCGACAACGAAAGGATAGAGCACCCTGTCCGCGGTCCTACTGCTGCCCAAGACGACAGCTAGCCCTACACCGACGATCGATGCGACCACGAAGCTCAGCGCCACGCCGCTGAGCGTAGCGACCAGGTGCTTGGCCAAGTAACCGTCGCCGGCCCACGCGATGAGTTGCTGCCATACTGCCGACGGGCTCGCAATGAAATACGAGCTGATCAACGTGCCTGAACTTAGTTCCCATACGACCAGGAAAAGCGCAACCGATGCCAAGGGCACAATCCCGGGGACTGCTTGTGCGATACGCGGTCGCACTCGCTTCGGCCGCATAGACATTCCCACGGCCCCCGATTGCGCTGTCCCTGGTGCTGGGATCTGATTAGACATCGGACCTAGCCCGCCATCGCCTTCTTCGCGGGCTTCAGGTTGATGATGTCCTTGGCACTTGTCTTGTCAGCTATCCCGAAGAATTCGAGCGAGTCTTGCACTGGTTTGCGCTTAGGAACGATTTCGCTGGGAATTCCGTCAACATTCGCTTGGAATGCGGCGTCTTGTACTCTCTTGCCTACTTCGTTTCCCGCACCAAGACTTGAAACGTACTGGTAGAATGCTGCCTTAGCCTTCGGTGGGTTCTTCTCTGCAAGGTCGAGCGCTCGCTGGTGGGCACGAAGGAACTTGACGGCTTTGTCAGGATCAGTTTCTACCCACTTATCGTTGCTCATCATTACGACGTATGCGAAGTCCTCAGCTCCGAACTTTGTAGGAAGGTCTCCCCTCATCGGAACTACCAGGGGGAAGCCGAAGCCTTCCACAACTGCCTTGTCCGTGGTCGGGGACAAGCTTGCAATTGCGTCGACCTTGCCTTCCTTTAACGCGGAGAGTAACCCGGCGTTGCTGGGAATTTGCACGAGATTCACATTCTCTTCGCTGAATCCGGCCTCACTCAGCACGAAACGAACCAGGTCGCCGGAGGAGCCGCCCACGTCGGTGACCCCCACATTACGGCCTTTGAGGATCCTTGCCTTTTGCTGCAAGGAGCTCTCCGCGCGAATCCCTGCTTCTTCCGTCAGGCTCTTCTTCGCGATGACATTCATGGCCAGTCCGTTTTGCGTGGGCGCGATGACGGACACCGACTGGCCGCCTGCATTCAACTCCGCAACGTTCAACGTCGATACTTGCGCGATGTCTGCGCTACCGCCGACTACGTTTGCAGCGGCGTTTGAACCGCCCCCTCCCTCGGTGATCTCGACCTTGAGGCCTCGTCTTCGAAGAATCCGAGCTGCTTGGCGACGAACGTCCCAAAGTAGCTATATCCAGGGCCAGTGGCCGTGACGACCCTTACCGTCTCAGCTTCGCCGCCACCATCAGGTCCTGATGTTCCACCACAGGAGGCAAGAAGCAGGCTCAAGCCGGCTACCCCCACAAGCCAGCTTCTACTGAGGACACGCATGGGTAATGCTCTCTTTCCACCAAAGCACGAAGCAGTTGGGCGGTGCGACGACTGGCCCTACTCCCTTCCGCGGTGCGTACCCTGGAAATTCCGCGTTATTCCGTTGACCGGAACGCTGTTCCTTACATCAGGATGCTTACTATTACCTGCTGAGGGGTGATGTGTCAATGGCGGCTACCTCGCGAATGACGGCCCCCGGTAGCCCGTGTGTGGTCCCGGCGCGAAGTGCGTCGGGGAGGTTCTGTGGCGCGATTTGCAGGTATTGGCTGGCGCGAGAGTTAGTGCTGATTCCAGAACATGTAAGGCGCTTGGCCGTGCACAGATCTAACCGTCAGGACTGGCGCCACGTTCTGAACGCCGCATGGTCGTCGCACCATCTACACGGCTAAGCCGCTCTAGAACGGTTGGCACGATCATCAATGAAGATGGCTCTTGCTCGGTGCACACGGATGGCCCCGCTCCGTTCACGCTCATCCGCCCAACACGATCCCCTGCACCCAGTGCTACCCGGGCGACCATCATCGTGACCTTCTGCGCCGCACGTTCAAGGCCTGTGACATGCCCGTATGGACTCATTTGTGGCTCTTCTGCCGTTTCCGTGGGTTAGTGGCTGGGAAGGGTGGGTTGCCGCGGAGGGCGAGCATGCCGAGGGCGATGACCGCCTGGGGCGCAGTCGGCGACCACCACGTCGGCGATCCAGGCGGGCCTGTCAAGACCCTCCCTCTCTGTGTAAGTTGATCTTGGTTTGGGCTAGTTGATGTAGCGGCCGCCGGTCGGGGTAGGCCAGAGCGAGCGCGCCGAGAGCGGCTTTCCAGCCGTAGACGGTGGCGCCTTCGACGAGTCGTCCGGGAGGTGCGCTTGTCTCGGGGCTCGTCTTTCTGCTTGGCGCGGGCTCGGGCGCGTTTATTCTTCGATGTCGCGGATCGCCAGCCACAGCAGCTTGATGACGGCGTCGTCGCACCGAGCGTGCGCTGCAGGTGAGCTCCGATGTCGCGCACGGTCATCCCGCCGGCGTAGAGGCTGATGATCTGCGCATCCAACCCGCCGAGGCGACGGTCGCCCTTGGGCACCAATCGCGGCCCGAACGACCCGGCCCGCTCCCGCGGTGAGCCTCATTTGTCCATCGCGCGGTGGGCCTCGACGATCTTCACCGCGGCGTGCGCGAGCAGTCGGTCATCAGGGTCGGAGAGGGCCAGGCCAGTAAGCTGCTCGATGCGCTGGGCACGGTAGGCGACGGTGTTGGGATGAATG
>WHTI01000184.1 GCA_009377815.1 Actinomycetota bacterium | reverse complement strand
GCCCTCCTCACCCCAGAAGGGTGGGTAGGTCCCGATGCGGCCCTGGCGCTGCAAGGCGACGGCCCGTTCGTCGAACGTCCTGAGGAGCACCGTGTTCCTGAAGATCTCGATCATGTCGTTCTCGCCGAGCCCCTCGGGCACGGGGTTGTCGGGTATCTCTCCTTCGAGTCCCGCGATGTGTAGGAGATCCATAAGAACAATCCTATGGGAGACCTCCGAGTCTGCACGACTTCTCCACACTTGAACCTCACGTTGGAACGACCTTGCCCCTAGAGTTGAGGGATGCCACCTGCGACGGTCGTCGTTATCGAGGACGAGCGCACGATCGCTCAGGCGATCGGCAATCGACTCCGGACCGAGGGGTTCGTGGTTGAGATCGCCCACGATGGGCCTTCGGGTGTCGAACTCTGCCGGCGGGTTATCCCCGATGTCGTGGTCCTCGACGTCATGCTTCCGGGCTTCGACGGCCTCGAGGTCTGTCGCCTGATCCAGAAGGACCGCCCCGTGCCGGTGCTGATGCTGACCGCGCGGGACTCGGAGACCGACCTCCTCGTCGGGCTCGGTGTCGGTGCCGATGACTACATGACCAAACCGTTCAGTCCCCGCGAGCTGGTTGCCCGGGTCCACGCACTCCGGCGTCGAGCCGAGCGGGCCGTAAGTCATGTCGATCCGGTGAGCCTCGGGAAGCTCGAACTCGAACCCTCGTCCCGGAAGGTGAGGCTGTCGGGGGATGAGGTCCATCTCACCCCGATCGAGTTCGACATCCTTCTGAGGATGGCGAGCGCACCAGGCGTCGTCTTCACGCGCGAGCAATTGCTGTTCGATGTTTGGGGATACCGCGACTCATCTGGAGCGCGCACCGTCGACTCCCACATCGCCGCCTTACGCAAGAAGCTGGGGAACGAGTTCGTTAGAACGGTGCACGGCGTCGGTTACTCGATCGAGGACGGCTCGTGAGACCTCTCGATCATCTTTCTTCGATCAAGGTCAAACTAGGGGTCGTCATCGTCAGCGCAGTCGGAGCGTCCGTTGTCGTTACCGGATTGGGTACGTGGGCGGGGGTCCCCTGGATCGTCGGGGGAGCGATCGGCGGCGCGATCGCGTTGACCATGGTCCAGTTCCTCGCCCGGGGTATGACGTCTCCCCTGCGCGAGATGACCGCGGCGGCCAAGGCGATGGCGAGCGGCGATTACGACCGGAGGGTCACGCAGACGTCCCGTGACGAGGTCGGCGAACTCGCCAGGGTCTTCAATCAGATGTCCGCCGAACTTGCCGAAACCGACCGGCTGCGTCGGGACCTCGTCGCCAACGTGTCCCACGAGTTGCGGACCCCGATCTCGGCGTTGCAGGCGGTGCTCGAGAATCTCGTCGACGGCGTAGAACCAGCCGATCCCGAGACCCTGGCCTCGATGCTCGAGCAGGTCGAGCGTCTCGGTCGCCTCGTGACCCAGCTGCTCGATCTCTCGCGCCTCGAATCCGGCGCGGTCCCGTTGCAGACGAAGAGGTTCGGTGTTGAGGAGCTTCTCGATCGGGTCGTGCGTGAGACCTGTGGCCCGGGGACCGAAGTGACGGATGTGAACGTCAAGACCGATGTCACCCCGACAGACCTCGAGATGACCGCCGATCCGGAGCGATTGCATCAGGTCCTAACCAACCTGGTTGCGAACGCGGTCCGCCATTCACCGCAGGGGGGAACGGTCGAGCTCGTCGGTAGCGCCGTCGCCCGCGGGGTCAGGTTCGAGGTCCTCGATCAAGGGCCCGGGATCCCCGAGGGGGACCGGGGGAAGGTCTTCGAGCGCTTCTACCGCTCCGACGCCGCGCGTCCGGCCGACGGCGGGATCGGCCTCGGGCTCGCGATCGCTCGCTGGATCGTGGAATTGCACCGCGGGGAGATCTGGGTCGAGGGACGCGAAGGCGGGGGATGCAGGATGGTCGCGGAGCTGCCTAGTCTCGTGTGATCAGGAAGCCGAGCCGGCGGAATATCCGGGCGGCTCTCTCGTCATCCTCGTGGAGGCGTACGACCGCAGTCCTGGCCCCCTGGATCTCGGCCCACTGGAGTCCGCGGGCCACGAGCGAGGCGGAGAGTCCCGATCCGGCGGCGCGCTGATCGATCCCGAAGTGAACAACCTCGGACTCGGTGCCGTCCATCGAGATCCAGCAATAGCCGGCCGGTCCGTGCCGGTCCGTGCCGAGGAAAAGTCCGCGTGGGTCGAGCGCCGGATCCTCAAGTCGTTCCCTGAGATCGCTATCGGTCCACATCGAAGCCTCTTCGGCGGTCCGGTTCTGCAATGCAACGAGCGCGGAGAACGAGGACTCACCGTACGGACGCAGGGAGAAGCGTTCGGGACGGGGAACCTCAGGTGCCGGAAGAAGGTCGCGAAACATGGTTACGGCGAGCGCGTGAAGCATGGCCCGATGCTCCGCGCGCTCGCCGGGGGTGTCAAGGGCTCAGGTCAAGCAGCTTTCGCGTTCTCCACATCAAGTGCGAGCGAGAGTACATCCGCGACGTCGCTGACCGGATGGAACGTCATCTCGTTGAGAACCTTCTCCGGAACATCCTCGAGATCGGCTTCGTTGCGGGCCGGGATGATGACCTCGGTCAATCCTGCTCGATGCGCCGCGAGAACCTTCTGCTTGATCCCTCCGATGGGAAGAACGCGACCCTGCAGCGTCACCTCTCCGGTCATCCCGACGGTGTCCTTGACCGGGCGACCGGTCAGCAGGCTGACGAGCGCGGTCGTCATCGTGATGCCGGCGGAGGGCCCGTCCTTGGGGACCGCGCCGGCCGGGACGTGGAGGTGGAAGCGCTTGTTGCCGAACGAGGGATCGAGGCCGAGTTCGACGGCGTGGCTCCTCACGTAGGACAGGGCGATCTGGGCGGACTCCTTCATCACGTCCCCGAGCTGCCCGGTCAACGTCAGCCCGGCCTCCCCGTCCATCGTGGTCGCTTCGATGAAGAGGACGTCCCCGCCCATCCCGGTCACCGCCAGGCCGGTAGCGACACCCGGCACCGACGTGCGCTCGGCCGCTTCGGGGTGGAAGCGAGAGCGCCCCAGGAAGTCCTTCACCCGATCGACGTCGACATTGACAGGGGGAGTGCCCTCACCGGAAGCGATCCGGGTCGCGGCCTTGCGCGTCAGCTTTCCGAGTTGCCTCTCGAGATTCCTGACGCCGGCCTCCCGCGTGTACTCGGTGATGACAACCCGGAGGGCCTCGTCGGTGACTTCGATCTCGTCCTCGGACAGGCCGGAGTCGGTGATGCGCCTCCCGAGGAGATGCTCCCGGGCGATCTCGACTTTCTCGTCTTCGGTGTAGCCGTCGAGGCGAAGAAGTTCCATACGGTCGAGCAGGGGGCCGGGGATCTGCTCGACAACGTTCGCCGTCGCGATGAAGAGGACCTCGGAGAGATCGAGGTCGACGTCGAGATAGTGATCCCTGAAGGTGTGGTTCTGCGCGGGGTCTAGGACCTCGAGGAGCGCCGAGGACGGATCGCCACGCCAGTCTGCGCCGACCTTGTCGACCTCGTCGAGGAGGAGAACGGGGTTCATCGTTCCGGCATCCTTCATCGCTCGAGCGAGGCGTCCCGGCAGAGCACCGACGTAGGTGCGACGGTGACCACGGATCTCGGCCTCGTCGCGGATGCCGCCAAGTGCGATGCGACCGAACTTGCGTCCCAGGGCGCGCGCCACGGATTCACCGAGTGATGTCTTGCCGACCCCGGGCGGACCCACCAAGGTGATGATCGCTCCGCCGGCGCGTCCCGAGTCTTCGATCCCACGTTCCTTCTTGAGCTTGCGGACCGCGAGGTGCTCGATGATTCGATCCTTGACCTCTTCGAGACCGGTGTGGTCCTCATCCAGGATGCGGCGCGCTTCGGTGACCTCGAGGAGGTCGTCGGAGCGAACGCCCCAGGGGATCTCGGTCATCCAGTCGAGGTAGGTGCGGATCCAGCCGTGCTCCATGTTCTGTTCCGGAGTGCGCTCGAGACGCTTCAGTTCCTTCTCGGCTTCGGCCCGGACGGCCTCCGGCATCCCGGAGGTCTCGATCTTCGTGCGGTACTCCTCGATTATGTCCCCGGAGTCGTCCTCACCGAGTTCCTTGCGGATCGCAGCCATCTGCTGACGGAGGATCGCCTCCCGCTGCGCGGTGCGGAAGCCGTCTTCGACCTCGCCGCGGATCTTCTCGGTCACCCGGACCTCGTCAAGGGTTTCGCGCGACCACTCGAGCACCTTGTCTAGGCGTTCTTCGACGTCGAGGGTCTCGAGGACCTCGATCTTCTGCTCGAAGGTCAGATCCGGCGAGTAGCCCGACATGTCGGCGAGCGCTCCCGGCTCGCGGATATTGCGGAGGAACATGGCTACCTCGGGGTTGCCGCGGGCCTCGACGATGTTCTCGATCACGGCCCGGTACTCGCGGGCGAGTGTGGTGGCTCGCTCGGACGACCACTGCCTGCGGCCCATTGCGGGGGCCGGCGTCTTCGACGCTCGCCACGACCCCGACGCGCGCGTAGACGCCGTCGACCTTAGGCACGAGGAAAAGTCGCCCGGGACCGCTCAGGGCGGCGGCGATCGCATCGGTCGCCTCGGGACTTTCGATCGCCACGGTCACGACCATGTTGGGGAGCACGACTCCCCGGTTCAGGCTCAGGAGGGGAAGAGTAAGGACGTCGGTAGCGGCCACGGGAGCT
>WHTI01000170.1 GCA_009377815.1 Actinomycetota bacterium | reverse complement strand
GGCGCGTTGTGCTTCGTCGGCTCGGGCTTCTAATTCCAATACCGCTCCTTGGGCGCATGCGGTTTCCCCGCCAGTGTGGCAGAACTGCGGTGTTACGCTCCGGCCGATGCCGATCCACGCCGATGACGACTCCCTCAGCCGACTCCTCGAGTTGCAGTTAGAGGATTCCGAGATCACACGCCTGGAGGACCGAAGGGCATCGCTCCCGGAGGCGGCGCGCCTTGCCGAGATGAACGAACAGCTGGAGGAGCTTGGGGCCGACATCGCCACCGCCACGAAGAACCAGGACGGGTTCGCCAGCGATCAATCGAAGGCCGAGGGCGAGATGGAGATCCTCGATCAGAAGATCGCCAAGGAGGAAGCCCGGATGTACGGAGGGGGAGTCTCTAACCCCAAGGAGCTGAGCGCCCTGCAGGCCGAGATCGAGATGCTCAAGCGCAAACGTGGTGTTCTCGAGGATCAGGTGCTCGAGGCGATGGTTCATAAGGACGACTACGCCGCCACCGCCGAACGTTTGACCGCCGAGCGAGACGGACTCCAGACCGAAGCGAACTCCCTTTCGGCGACGGTCAACGAGATCTCGTCCGATATCGACGCAGAGTTGCTCAAACACCGGACCAAGCGCTCCGAGGTCGCAGCCACCCTCACCGACGAACTCCGCGATCTCTACGAGAAGCTCAGGGAGCAGAAGCACGGGGTCGGCGCCGCGGCACTCGAGGGCGGGACCTGTCAGGGATGTCACACGCAACTCCCCGCGCGCGAGGTTGAACGCCTCAAAGCCGAACGAGGCCTCCAGCGGTGCGACAACTGCCGCCGGATCCTCGTGATCGTTTGAGATGAAGGCTCTCCTCTACACCGATGGAGGGGCGCGCGGGAATCCTGGGCCGGCCGGCATCGGTGCCGTTCTAACGACCCCCGAGGGAGATCTGACCGGCGAAGTCTCTCGTTCGCTCGGGCACACCACCAACAACGTCGCCGAGTACGAAGCCGTCATCGCAGGTTTGGAACTCGCGCTCGAGAGGGGTGTGACGGAGATCGACATCCGTGCGGACTCGAAGCTCGTCGTCAATCAACTCCGCGGCGAATGGAAGATCAAGAATGACCGTCTCAGGGGCCTCGCGGTCAACGCGCGCAGGCTGATGAACCTGTTCGAGAAGGCACGCATCACACATGTGCGCCGAGCGCAGAACGAACGGGCCGACGCGCTCGCCAACCAAGCCATGGACGAGGCGGCGCTGGTCGAGGAGCTCGGGGGCGGGGAGTCCCTCTTCTAGTGGAACCCGCCTAGATGCTCCTCTGGCATATGGGTGTCGCCGTCGCCATCATGTACGTCACGATCGGACGCCGGCGGGTCGACTACCGGTACGTCTTGCTCGGTGCGATCCTGCCCGACGTCGTCGACGGGGGCCTGCACCTCGTCGGGGTCTACGACGGCCCTGCCGGACGCTGGATCGCCCACTCCTTGCTCGCCGCCCTCGTGATCGCGGTCGTGATCCTGCTCGGGTTCCGCGCCGAGCGCCGCACCGCCGTGTTCGGCACCTTTGTCGGTTGGCTGTTGCATCTCGTGGGCGATGGGATGTGGTCGGCGCCAGAGACCTTCCTGTGGCCCGCGTTCGGCACCGACTTCGCAACCGAGCCCCGGGAGCCGTACTCGTGGGACCTCCTGACCGACCCGCTCGCCCATCTCGGCACCTGGGGCGGCGAGATCGTCGGGCTCCTGATCCTCCTCTGGTTCCTCGTGGCCTTCAGTCTGGCCGAGCCCGCCCGCCGCCGCCGCTTCCTGAAGGACGGAGCCCTCAGGGCCTAGCGGCGGTAACCGTGGTCAGTGCGGTAACGCATGTTGTTGATGATGCTCGTGTGCAGAAACGAGAATGAGATCGACCTCGCCGACCACACCGACCACAGATTTCGCCGACTGTCTATGAAGGGTTTGCGCTTCGGTTGCGACCCCTGATAGTCAGCCGCAACCTCCGGCGGGCGGATGGCGATCCGGAGTAGAGTCTCGGGCGTTACGTAGTCAGTCAGAATCGCCGCATCTCGATGCAAGGAAGTCCGGTGAGAAACCGGCGCTGTCCCGCAACTGTGTTCGGGGGAGAACCCCGTAAGCCAGGAACTTCACGAGGTGCGTCGCTCTGAGTTCCTCCGTGGTTAGGGGACAGGGCGCGGTTGCACCATCTGCCGCTTCGGCTCTCCGTCCTCGGAGGGCCTTTTCTAGTTCCGGGCGAGGAAACCCGGGGAAGGAGCGGTACCGATGGGGATCGAACGCTTGCGGCTCGTGCGCCGCATTGCACCACTGGTTGTTGGTCTTGCTCTGTTGATGGGAGCTTGCGGGAACGGCGATGAACCGGCCGCCGCGGTTCAAGAGACGCCTCAGGAGAGCACCTTTCCCGTGACGCTCGACGCACCCAACGGTTCGCTGACGATCGAGGCCGAGCCGGAGGCGATCGTGTCGCTTTCGTCTCCGGCAACCGAAAGTCTGTTCGCCATCGGGGCGGGCGACCAGGTGATAGCGGCCGACGAGACGTCCAACTACCCGCCGGAGGCGCCGACCACCGATCTCTCCGGCTACCAGCCCAACATCGAGGCGATCGCCGGCTACGGGCCCGATCTCGTGATCGCGTCGGACGACCTCGGCGATCTTGTGGCGTCGCTCGAGAAGCTTTCGATCCCGGTGTTACTGCAACCGGCGGCGACCTCTCTCGACGACACGTTCGCTCAGATCGAGCAATTGGGTGAGGCGACAGGTCACGTCGAAGAAGCCGAGGCGCTGGTCGATGAGATGACGTCCGAGATCGACGGCATCGTGGCCGATGCTCCGGAGCTCGACGAACCACTCACTTACTTCCACGAACTCGACACGACCTACTTCACGGTGACCTCGGCGACCTTCATCGGTGGGATCTACGACCTCCTCGGACTCGAGAACATCGCCGACGAAGCGCCCAAGGCCGGAACGGGATACCCGCAACTCTCCGAGGAGTTCATCATCGATGCCGATCCGGATCTCATCTTCCTGGCCGACACGAAGTGCTGCGACCAAGACGGTGCTGTGGTCGCTGCGAGGCCCGGCTGGGATCAGATCGCGGCCGTCCAGAACGATCAAGTGATCGAGCTCGATGACGACATCGCCTCGCGTTGGGGGCCTCGTGTCGTCGACTTCCTGAGGATCGTGGCCGATGCGGTAGCGGAGGCTTCGGGGTGATCGCGGTAGCGGAAGGGGGCCGGGCGCGCCTCGTGCGCCTGCGGCCGGGAGGCATCGCCATCGGACTCGTCTGCCTCTTCGGTTCGATGATCGTCGCGGTGGCGATGGGAGCCGTGAGCCTCCCCGCCGGAGGGATCGCGCTCGAACTCATCGACCGGCTTCCGTTCGTCAGCATCGACTCAGGACTCACCGCGCGCGAGGTCGCGATCCTGTGGGAACTGCGGATGCCGCGGGTCGTGCTCGGCGGGTTGGTGGGTGCGTCTCTCGCGATGTCGGGAGCCGCCTACCAGGGCGTCTTCCGCAACCCGCTGGCGGATCCGTACCTGCTCGGAGCCGCGGCGGGAGCCGGCCTCGGTGCCACCCTCGTGTTCGCCTACATCGATGACTCGTCGTCGTGGCCGATCGATCCGTTGCCACTAGCGGCATTCGTCGGCGCTCTCGTGAGCGTGCTGCTGACCTACATCCTCGGGCGCTCCGGGGGCCGAAGCAGGTCTGCGACGACGCTGATCCTTGCGGGCGTCGCGATGGCGTCGTTCCTCACCGCGGTTCAAACGTATTTCCAGCAGCGGGAGTCGGACACGTTGCAACAGGTCTACGCGTGGATCCTCGGTCGCCTGTCGACCTCAGGGTGGCGCGAGGTTGGACTGATCCTCCCGTACGTGTTGCTCAGTGGGATCGGGATCCTCCTACACCGGAGATTGCTCGACGTCATGAGTGTGGGCGATGAGGAGGCCGGGAGTCTCGGGATCAACGCGGCGCGCGTGCGGATCGTCGTGGTCATCGCTGCAACCCTGGCGACCGCGGCCGCGGTTGCAGTGAGCGGCCTGATCGGCTTCGTCGGGATCATCGTTCCTCACACGATCCGGCTTGTGTTTGGATCGAGTTACCGGCTCGTGCTGCCGCTCTCCATCCTCTTCGGAGGTTCCTTCCTCATCGTGACCGACCTCGTTGCACGGACCGTGTCGTCCCCGGCCGAGTTGCCGATCGGCGTCATCACCGCGTTCTTCGGCGCGCCGTTCTTCATCGTCGTGCTGCGTTCGAGCAGGAGGATGGCATGACCACGATCCGGCTCGACAACGTGAGCGTCTCTTACGGCGGGGACCCGGTGGTCGATGGTTTAGGTCTCGAGGTCGCCGCCGGGGCATGGCTCGTTCTGATCGGACCCAACGGTGCCGGAAAGAGCACCCTTCTCCGAGCGGTCGCTGGCCTGGTCGACTACGGGGGCTCGATCCATCTCGGTGACGAACTAGCCGCCGGGTTGAGTCGCCGCGCGATCGCCCAGAAGGTGGCGCTGGTTCCCCAGCGTCCCTACCTACCCGACGCGATGGAGGTCGGCGAGTACGTGCTCATGGGACGCACCCCGTACATCCCGTACTTCTCGTCGGAGGGCAAGCGCGATCTTGAGATCGTGAGGGAGGTCATCAACAGCCTCGAACTCTCCCATCTCACCGACCGCCGACTGGGTCACCTCAGCGGGGGCGAGGCGCAGCGCGTTGTTCTGGCGCGTGCTCTGGCTCAGGAAGCACCGGTGCTCCTTCTCGACGAACCGACCAGCGCGCTCGACGTTGGACACCAGCAGCAGGTGCTCGAGATGGTCGATGTCCTTCGGCGACAACACGAGCTGACCGTTCTGAGCGCGATGCACGACCTGACCCAGGCGAGCCAGTTCGCCGATGCATTGGTGATGATGGACCGCGGCGAGGCCGTCGCGTCGGGGACTCCAGCTGAAGTCCTCACCGAGAGCTCGATCAGGGAGCACTACGGCGCCTCGGTCCGGGTGCTCCCCGACGGTGACGGCGGCGTCTTGGTCATCCCCGTCCGGTCGCGGGCAGACGATGCTCGCCCGGAGGCCGCGCGCCGCGAGATCGACATCTGATGGGACTGACCTTCCTCACCGGGGGAGCGAGGAGCGGCAAGTCGACCCTCGCGCTTACCCTCGCCCGGAACTCCGGAGGACCGGTGACCTTCATCGCTACCGCCGAAGCGCGCGACGACGAGATGGCACGGAGGATCGCGGTACATAAGGCCGAGCGCCCGCCCGAATGGTCGGTGATCGAGGAGCCCGTCGATCTCGTGGGTGCGATAGATGCGGCCGATGATGGATCGCTCGTCATAATCGATTGCCTGACGCTGTGGCTCTCGAACGCGATGGAGCAGGGACTCGGGGCGAGCGAGATCAAGGAACGCTCCCTCGAGGCATCCACCGTCGCGGCGGGGCGAGCGGTCGGAACCATCGTGGTCAGCAACGAGGTCGGCTCCGGCATCGTGCCGATGTC
>WHTI01000097.1 GCA_009377815.1 Actinomycetota bacterium | reverse complement strand
CGATGGAAGACGCCGCGCTCGCTGAGGAGATCTTCTCGACCCTCATGGGCGACGACGTCGAAGCACGTAAGACATTCATCCAGCGGAATGCGAAAGACATCCGCTTCCTCGATATCTAGGTAAGGGAATGGCTAAGGGACCTGTAGAACCAGAGTTGCCTCTCGAAGAGAACCACGGCATCGAAGACATCGACCTCGGTGAAGAGGTCCAGTACTCATTCCTCGAGTACGCGATGTCGGTCATCGTGTCGCGCGCACTGCCCGACGCCCGCGACGGACTGAAGCCGGTCAACCGACGCATCCTGTATGCCGCCCTCGAATCTGGTCTCCGACCCGACCAGCGTTTCCGCAAGTGCGCGGCGCTCGTCGGTGAAGTCATGAAGACCTACCACCCGCACGGCGACCAATCGATCTACGACGCACTCGCGCGCCTCGCGCAAGACTTCTCAACGCGCTACCTGTTGATCGACGGCCAGGGCAACTTCGGCTCCGTCGACGGCGACGCTCCGGCCGCCATGCGCTACTGCACCAACGGGAAGGCACTTCTCAGGTTGGCCAACGGAACCATCGGCATGGACAGCTTGGCCCCGATCGACCCTGACTCTGAGATTGATCTTGATCTGAAGGTTCTCGGCAAGGACGGAGTGCCCGTTCGCGCAACGAAGTACTTCCATAGTGGGAATCGCCCAACCCTCAAGATCATCACTACCGAGGGTTATGAACTCGAAGGCACACACAACCACCCGGTGCTCACCCTGCAGTCGCTGGCGGGAGTCCCGGTACTCCAGTGGAGGCTGATGGAGGAGCTTGCTCCCGGCGACCGCGTGGTGATGCTCCGAGGGGAACCTCAGGAGGAAGGGATCCTTTCTGAGGATGACTACCTCCTGGCCAACTTGGCTGGTGCTTGGGTCTCGGAAGGGTGGGCGACGGACTCGAACGTCGGCTTCGCCAACCTCGATCAAGAGTGGTTCAACGAAGTACTTGCCGCATATGACCGTCTGGTCGGGGGCCCCCGAAGCGTGAACACCGAGCTACTCCCATCTGGCCGCGTACTGCATCGGTTGGATGTGCACGTCAAGGAGAAGACTCATTTCAACCGCAGTCGGTTGGCTGAGGTGGTCGGAAGCGTGGCGGCTGGCAAGTGGATTCCGTCCTTTGTTTGGACGGCGAGCCCATCGTTTAAGAAGGCGTTCCTGCAGGCGATGTTCGAGGGCGACGGGTCGTCTTCTTTGCTGGGCAGGAACACGATCCAGATCTCGTACTCAACGATCAGCCCACAGCTCGCCAAGGATGTCCAACAATTGCTGCTCGAGTTTGGCGTTGTGTCGCGGCAGTCTTGCAGCGCCCGGGGCGAGACGAAGGTCTATATCGGCAACCGTCGGGATGCCCGGCTTTTTGCGCAGCGGGTTGGGTTCTGGGGACGAAAGCAGGAGAAGTTGCTTGCGGAGCTCGCCACGATCCCGAACGTCACCCGCTTTGCCATGTCGCACGATCACGTGCCGTTCATCGCCGAATACATCCGGGGGGACTCGGGGGCTCGGGGCAAGGATCGTGAGTGGCTCATGAAGCACAACATCGATCGGATCGAGCGCTGGGAGCGGGATGGGGACGAGATCCTGGCCCGCATCCCCAACGATGAGGTCCGCCGGGTCGTCGAGCCGCTTGTTACCGGTGACTACTACTACGCCAAGGTCGCCTCGGTCGAGGATGCCGGTGTGCAGCCGGTTTATTCGATCCGCGTGGATACCGACGATCATGCGTTCATCACCAACGGGTTCGTCAGCCACAACACCGAATGCCGGTTGTCTAAGTTGTCGATGGAACTGCTGCGCGACATCGGCGAGGAGACGGTCGACTTCGGGCCGAACTACGACGGCGACACGACCGAGCCGCTGGCCCTGCCGGCGCGGTTCCCGAACCTGCTCGTCAACGGCTCGACCGGGATCGCAGTGGGTATGGCGACCAACATCCCGCCGCACAACCTCACCGAAGTCTCCAACGCGGTGATCGAGGTCCTCAGGGATCCCACGATCCAGCAGGACAAGAAGAAGATGCTCGCCACGGTGATGAAACACGTGAAGGGTCCGGACTTCCCGACCGGCGCATTGATCGTCGGACAGCAGGGGATCAAGGACGCGTTCACGACCGGCCGGGGCTCGATCAAGATGCGCGCGGTGTGCGAGGTCGAGGAAGGACCGAAGGGCAACCCGCGCATCATCGTTAGCGAACTTCCCTACCAGGTGAACAAGGCCCGTCTCGCCTCGAAGATCGCCGAGATGGTCAACAAGAAGGAGATCGAAGGCATCGCCGACCTCCGGGACGAGTCCTCGCGCGATGGCATGCGCCTGGTCATCGACCTCAAGAAGTCGGCGGTCCCGCAGGTCGTCCTCAACACCCTCTACAAGCGCACGCAGCTCCAGGACAACTTCGGGGTCAACATGCTGGCGCTGGTCGACGGCGTGCCGCGCACCCTGAACCTCGCCGATGTGATCGACGAGTACGTCAAGCACCAGGTCGACGTCATCGTGCGGCGTACCAAGTTCCGCCTGCGCAAGGCAGAGGAGCGGGCGCACATCCTCGAGGGACTCATCATCGCCCTCGACCACATCGACGAGATCATCGAGCTGATCCGCAACGCGGCCGACACGGCCGAGGCTCGCCAGGGATTGATGGCTCGCTACGGGCTGAGCCAGGTGCAGTCGGATCACATCCTCGACATGCCGCTGAAGCGCCTGACGGCGCTCGAGCAGGACAAGATCCGCGACGAGTACAACGCTCTGCAGGAGACGATCAAGGAGCTCAGGGCGATCCTGGCCGACCCATCGAAGGTGCGGTCGATCATCGCCGACGAGCTCACTGAGCTGAGAGACAAGTTCGGTGACGACCGTCGGACCAAGATCGTGCCGGACGAGGGCGAGTTCGACATCGAGGACCTCATCGCCGACGAAGACCTCGTGATCTCGGTGTCGCGTGATGGCTACATCAAGAGCGTGCCGGCCGACACCTACAAACGCCAGGGGCGAGGAGGTCGCGGGGTCAAGGGCGCCGGGCTCAAGGAGGGCGACATCGTCGAGCACCTCCTGACGACGACCGCACACAGCTATCTCTTGTTGTTCTCGAACACCGGGCGCGTCTACCGGATCAAGGCGCACGAGATCCCCAAGCGTGACCGAACCGCGCGCGGTACCGCGGTGGTCAACGTCGTGCCGATGCGGCCCGACGACAAGGTCGCCGCGGTCATCGACACACGCGACTACGAAACCAACCGCTTCCTCCTGATCGCGACACGCAAGGGCATGGTCAAGAAGACCCTCTTCCGCGAGTACGACTCGTCGCGCAAGGAGGGAATCATCGCCCTCAACCTCAAGGATGGCGACGAGGTCGTCAGGGTGCAGCCGACGTCCGGCAAGGAAGACGTCCTGCTGCTGTCCCGCCTCGGGAAGGCGATCCGTTTCAAGGAGGACCACGTTCGTCCGATGGGGCGCACCGCCACCGGCGTCATCGGTATCCGCCTCGCGGAAGACGACGCGGTCGTCGCCTGCGCGGTCATAAGCGACGAGAAGCGAGACCTCTTCCTCGTGACCCAGTTCGGCTACGGGAAGCGCACGAAGCTCGGCGACTTCCCCCGTAAGGGTCGTGGCGGTAAGGGCGTCATTGCCGCGAAACTCACCAAGCCACGGGGCCCGATCGTCGGAGCGGTCATCGTCGGGCCCGACGAGGAGTTCTTCCTGATCTCGAGCGACGGTGTCGTGATCCGCATGAAGGGCTCATCGGTCTCCAGGCAGGGACGGCCGGCGACCGGCGTTCGTGTCATGAACCTAAGCGAGGGCGTGAGCGTCTCCTCGGTTGCGCTCGTGATCGGCGACGAGAGAGAGAACGGTCAAGGCAAACTCGCCTGAACCCGGCGCGTTGACGCACTATGGGTGTTGGCAGATAGTGGGGCGTTCCGTAGCTAGGTAGGGCGGACGTGTCTGGGGACGTCAGGGGAATCTGTGGCATCGAGGGAAGATCCTCCGAAGAGATATAGAACGGAAACCGAACCGACCAGTGCGTCGGGCGGTCACTTGTCTTCGGGCGAGGAATCCGGCGGGCCCCTGTTCGACCCCCTCTTCGCTCCGCTGCCCTCCGAGCTGGCCGGTGAACCGGGTCTCAAAGGGGGATCGTCGGGAAAGCGTGGTGACCGCTCCAAGCGAAAGAGCCGCGGGCCGTCGCGGACCGAGCCGGCAGCCGATCAGCCGCAGCCGTGGGAAGAGACCGAGCTGCTTCCGCCGCGTCGCCAGCCCGAGCGAGAGATGACCCCGAGGCCGCGTCCGCGACCCGCTCCCGGCCGCGGGCGGAAGCGCGCGCGCGTTCCGCTGCGGAAGTCGAGGCGCACGATCACCCACGTCCATCCCTTGAGCGTGCTGAAGCTCTCGCTCTTCATGTACTCGTGCTTCGTCGTCGTCTGGCTACTCTTCGCGGCGATCCTCTACAACCTCGTCGCGTCGACCGGGGTGATCGATGCGATGACCGAGATCATCAACGTCTTCGGTACCGAGGGCCAGGAGTTCGAGTTCACCTTCGGCGTCGCGATGAAGTGGGCGATCGTCCTCGGCATCCTCGGAGTGGTGATCGGCTCGCTGGTGAACGCCGCGTTGGCCTTCCTCTACAACGTCGCCAACGATGTCGTCGGTGGCGTGCAGCTCACTTTCTCCGAGAGGGACGAGTAGCACCTCGCACATGGCGGACGTGATGATCTCCCTCAAGAACGTCTCGAAGCGTTTCGAGGGGACATCCGGCGCGGCGGTCGAAGATCTCTCGCTCGACATCAGCAAGGGAGAGACCGTGGTGCTCGTCGGGCCCTCGGGCTGCGGCAAGACGACGACGATGAAGATGATCAACCGCCTCGTAGAGCCCACCTCCGGTTCGATCACCGTTGACGGTACCGATGTCCTTCATCAGGACCCGGTTCAGTTGCGGCGGGGGATCGGATACGTGATCCAGAGCATCGGGCTGATGCCACACCGGAACATCGCCGACAACATCGGGATGGTGCCGCGCCTGATCGGATGGGACAACGCGCGGATCAAGGAGCGCATCAACGAGTTGGTCGAGATCTTCCAGCTCGAAACCGAGATGCTCTCTCGATACCCAAGCGAACTGTCCGGGGGCCAGCGACAGCGCGTGGGCGTCGCTCGAGCACTGGCGGCGGACCCTCCGGTGATGCTGATGGACGAGCCGTTCGCGGCGGTCGATCCGATCGTCCGGGAGCGCCTCCAGGACCAGTTCCTCGAGATCCAGGCCCGGCTCAGGAAGACGATCGTGTTCGTCACTCACGACATCGATGAGGCGGTGAAGCTCGCCGATCGGATCGCGATCCTCAACGTCGGCGGCGTCATCGAGCAGTACGCGACCCCCGAGGAGATCTTGCGGGAACCGGCCAACGACTTCGTCAGGTCGTTCGTGGGCCGGGAGCGGGGTCTCAAGCGGCTGGCCCTCATCAAGGTGGCCGACATCGAGACCGAGCTCGGCCCCCTGGTCGCCCCTCAGGTCCCGACCTCCCGGGCGATCGCCGAGATGGATGGCTACGGCCTCGATTGGGTCAGCATCGTCGACGACGGCGAGCTCCTGGGCTGGATCGACCGGGCCACGGCGGAGCGCTCCACAACCGTCGACCCCGCCGAGGCCCGTCCGTTCAGCGCCTACGTGACCGCCGAGAGTTCGTTGCGAGAGGCACTGGAGGCGATCGCGACTTCGCGCACCCAGGTGGCGGTCGTAGTCACCAAGGGCCAGCGTTACCGCGGCATCCTCACGCTCGAAAGGATCTCGAAGGAGATCATCTCGTGATCAACGAGCTGTTCCGGTGGGACTGGTTCTTCGATCACCTCCCCGATATCTGGGAGCTGACCCTCGAGCATCTCCGGCTAACAGCTATCGCGGTCGTGATCGGATTCGCGATCTCGTTCCCGCTCGGAGTCCTCGCGTATCGCCATCGACGCACCTACGGGCCCATCACCGCGGTTACTGGGATCCTCTACACGATCCCGAGCCTCGCGTTGTTCATGATGCTCGGCCCCGTCACCGGAACCCTGTCCGTCACGACCGCCGAGATCGGACTCGTCAGCTACACGTTGCTGATCATCATCCGTAATACGGTCGCCGGCTTCCGGGGCGTCCCCGAAGACGTCAAGGAAGCGGCGCGCGGGATGGGGTACACCGCCCGCCAGAGTCTCTGGAAGGTCGAACTCCCCCTTGCGGTACCGGCGATCGTTGCCGGTGTGCGTATCGCAACGGTTACGACGATCGGACTGGTGACCGTCACCTCACTGATCGGGCACGGAGGTCTCGGCATCTACATCCTTCAAGGACTCAGCCGATTGGACTCGACCTTGACGTTGACCGGTGCCGTGTTGTCGATGTTCCTGGCGGTTAGCGCCGATCGCATCCTCGTCATCGTGGAGCGTCGATCGACCCCGTGGGCACAGACTCGGGCGCGCGCCTCATGAGCGGCTTGATCGATTTCCTCACGGACTCCGCGAACTGGAGCGGAACGGACGGCATCCCCACCCGGCTGCTGGAACACGTTCAGCTCTCGGGCGTCTCGATCCTCATCGCGCTCGCGCCGGCGATCCTTCTCGGCCTCTACATCGGCCACACCCGAAGGTTCGAGTTCATCGTCTCGATCGTCGCGCTCGGGCGCGCGCTCCCTTCGTTCGCGGTGATGGCGTTCTTCTTCCCGATGCAGTTGAGATTCGGGTGGGGGTTCACTCCCTGGGCCGCCGTGATCGCGATGGTGCTGCTGGCCATCCCTCCGATCCTGACCAATACGTACGTGGGCGTTCGTGACGTGGATGCGGACACGCTCGAGGCCGCGCGCGGAATGGGCATGAGCGAACGAGACGTGCTGCGTAAGATCGAGCTCCCTCTCGCGGTCCCGCTGGCGATCGCCGGTCTTCGCACCGCCGCGGTCCAGGTGGTGGCGACCATGACCCTGGCGGCTCTGATCGCGGGTGGCGGACTTGGGCGTTACATCGTCGACGGCTCGGCCCTCGGATCGAACAGCGAGAGCGGCGTCGCCAAACTGCTGGCCGGCGCCGTTCTGGTGGCGCTGCTGGCGATCGTGGTGGATGGATTCCTAGGGATCGTGGAACGGCTGGCCTCGCCCCGGACCACCAGCCGCGGCCGGCGGAGGGTCCCGGAGGAGCACCTCGACGTGCTCCCGGCCCCCGATCTCACGGCCTCCTGAGCCTGCTACCCCAGTAGTACGAGCCCTGCCGTAAGGTTGCCCGATCCTACCGAGGGGTCGGCGGAGGCCCCCCAGACGAAGGAATGGAGGCGACCCATGCGGAGACCCCGCATTGCCGTTCTCGGGGCGGCCCTCATCGCGCTGTTGTTGCTGTTCAGCGCATGCGGGTCGGGAGAGGACGACGGAGACAACGGAGACGCCGGCGGTGAGCCGAGAGGCAGCATCACCGTTGGTTCGGATGCATTCCCCGAGGCTCAGATCCTCGGCGAGATGTATGCACTGCTGCTCGAAGACGCGGGCTACACGGTGGAGCGGCAGTTGAACCTCGACTCGCGTGAGGTGCGCCTGGATGCGATGGAAAGTGGCGACGTCGACGTGGCACCGGAGTACCTCGCGAGCCTGCTGTCGGTGCTCGATCCCGAGGCCGATCTATCGGGTGACGCGGCCGCGGTGGCGGGATTACTGGAACCTCTGCTCGCGGAGCAGAACCTTCAGCTGCTCGACTTCTCGGACGCGATCGACACCAACGCGTTCGTGGTCAGCCAAGAGGTCGCCGACGAATACGGCTTGGTCACCATGAGCGATCTCGGTGAGGTTGCGAGTGAGCTCGTTCTCGGCGCACCTGCCGAATGTCCCGAGCGGCCGTTCTGTCTCCCGGGTCTCGATGAGACCTACGGAGCGGTGTTCGCCGACTTCAAGCCGCTCGAATACGGCGCCGCGACCGCGCAAGCGCTGAGCGCCGGTGCGATCGACGTCGCGCTGTTGTTCTCGACCGACCCGTTGATCGAGGCGAACGACTTCGTTCTGCTAGAGGACGACAAGGGATTGCAGTCGGCCGACAACATCACGCCGCTGGCCGTTGCGGATGTCGCCGATGACGTGTCGGACATCTTGAACCCGTTGAGCGGCACGATCACCACCGACGAGATGACCGCGTTGAATGCGAGTGTGGCGATCGACGCCGAGGACCCGGCCGATGTCGCGCGCGAATACCTGGAAGAGAAGGGCCTCCTCTGAGCCAATAGTGGCACCGGGGGCCGGGGACGGGGGCCCGCAGGCCCCCGTCCCGCGCCCGGCTGCTACCGGTTATCGGTGAGTTCGGCTACGGGGAAGATTGTTACGTCGTAGAGGCGCCAGTCGAGGGCCATCATCTGTTCGCGGGCCGCTTGAATCATCGCGATCAGGCCGCGCTCGTCCGAGGGCACGACCGTGATGTCTCCGAAGAAGACGTGGCCCTCCTCGCGCAGCCGCACCTTGACATCCTCGACCCAATCGAGCTTCCTCATCTCGGTCGCGACCCGAGCGGGAAGTGGATCGACCGCGGACGCTTCCACGAGATGAGGCCGCCGGTCCATCAATGATCCGGTCGCGGCGCGGATGTTCTTCACTCCGTCGTTGACGATGCTGAGCGAGATGAACGTCGCCGCGACCGCATCCGCCCACCACAGTCCGAAGCGGATCCCGAGGACCCCGAGGATCGCGGCTCCGGCGGTCATCCAGTCGGCCTTGTTCATCTCGGCGTCCGCGAGAAGCGTCTTGTCTTGCAGCTCGCGGGCCAGACGGATCTTCATCCGCCCAAGGATCACCGCCGGGATGATCGTGTAGGTCAGCACGATGATCATCAACCAGCCGAGCCAGATCGGTCGCCCGAAAGGTTGCACGAGTCCGATCGGCGGATGCTCGAACGAGATCATCTTGGAGACCGAGTCGTAGAGGATCACGATCCCGAGGAATAGCAGCGCCATGGATGCGACCATGTACGCGATCGAGACCACGCGGTGGTGTCCGTACGGGTATTCTTCGTTCGGCTTCTGGTAGCGCACACGCGCGGCAACCAGGAACGCGATCGGCGGCACGAACGATAAGAGATCCTCGACCCATGCCGCCTTCATCGCCTGCGACGAACCAAGAGTCAGGTACATCAGGATCACCGCGCTGAGGAAGAAGCCGATAGTGATCCACTCGAGCCGGATCGCCTTATCGTTCAGGCGAGCGCGGTCGGGAGGGAGTTCGCCCCCCTGGCGCTGGCTCACGGCTCCACCTCTGCAAGCAGCTGCTCGATCTCTTCGGCGTGATCCAGCAGGAACTTCTCGACGCGCACGAGCCAACCGTTCTCACCGAGACGCACGGCCATCACGTGATCGGTCTCGGTCAGGGTCACCCCGGTCTCGACCAAGCCCAGGTCGTCGAGCAGCCAGTTGTCGATCGCCCGCGTGCCGGCCGCCTCGGCGACGTCTTCGAACAGGTTGATGGCGGCGTCAGTCTTGAAGAGAACCCCGGTGGCCTCGGTGCCCGGTTCGGCAGCGACCACGAGACCAGATATGTCCTCGGGCACGTCATCGGACTCGGGGACGGCAACGACCACCTGGGTCGTCAGGTAGGGGTGTGTAAGAGAGGCTTCCTTAGCGAATGGGTTCTTGGCCCCCAGGCCCCCGATCACGAGGTCGACCTGCGAGTACTTCAGTGCCCCGAACAGTTCCTCCTCGGAGCCCGGCACCCATTCGATCTCGGCATCGAGCTCCTCGGCGAGCCGCTCGACGATCTCGACCTCGATCCCCGCGGGCCCGTCCTCGGTGGACTCGGTCCACGGTTCACTCGCGGTGATGCCGACCCGCATCGTCCCGCCGCGGATTCGCTCGAGCGTGCCCTCGGGATCGACGGGGGGAGTCGTACAGGCGACGCCGAAGACCAGTGCCAGAGCAAGCCATCGCATCCCGGAACCCTTCCCCGAACCCCACCCCCAAACCCCCAGAACACCTCTCAAGTCCCTCAGGTGCCATCTAGAGGCCGTCGCAGAATCGTCGACCAGGAATCAGGCCGGCAAGATGGTGAAGACGCGGGAACCGTTCCGAGTCTGAGCCGAGGCCCAGACCCTGCGGAGGTTCTGGGCGGCGGCCATCATCCGGAGCTCACAACGACAGGT
>WHTI01000457.1 GCA_009377815.1 Actinomycetota bacterium | reverse complement strand
GTGGGCGGTGACGGGTTCGAACCGCCGACCCCTGCGTTGTAAGCGCAGTGCTCTACCGCTGAGCTAACCGCCCGGATGAGTTCACAAACTACCTTCTGGATCGACGGTTCCGCCGTAAAAGTTTCGCTCCCAGCGATGGGCTCTTAGCGCCTCCAGCTGCTTGGCGGTCAAGCCTCGGCCGTCGGCGACTGCGCAGTTGCGATCGACGTTGCGGAGCGAACGCATCCCGGGGATCACCGTGGATACCGCCGGATTGCTGAGGACGAAACGGAGTGCGAGCTCGGGGAGTTCTTCTAGGGTGATGTCGAGGTCGGAGGCGATCGCCTGCGCGCGCTCGTACACCTGCTTCTTACGGTCACCTTGGAAGTAGGTGTTGCGGAAGTCGCCTTCGGGGAACTCCGTGTCGGGCGTGATGCGTCCCGTCAGGCTCCCTTCGTCGTAGGGAACCCGGGCGATGACGCCGACCTGCGCCTTCTCGCATGCGGCGAAGAGTTCATCTTCCGGGCTCTGGTCGAAGATGTTGTAGATCACCTGGACAGAATCGATGAGACCGGTCTCGACGAGCGCCACGGCGCTGGATGCCTGATGATCGTTGATCGACACCCCGAAGAAACGGATCTTGCCGTCCTTCTTGAACGACTCAACCGCTTCGAGCCACGTCCCTTGCCCGATCCATTCGTCCTGCCACACGTGGAACTGCAGAACGTCGATCGTTTCGGTCCCGAGATTCTTGAGGCTCATCTGCACACACTTGCGTACGTGATCGGCTGGGAACGCCTCCTCAGGATCGATGCCCTTGGGCGCGGGCCACAGCCCATTCTTGGGCGGCACCTTGGTGGCGACGTAGATCTCTTCCGGTCTCGCGGCAACGGCACGACCTACAACCTGCTCGCTGTGACCGTCCCCGTAGCCAAGCGCGGTATCGACGAAGTTGACCCCGAGATCGAACGCCCGGTTGAGCGCGGCCAGAGACTCATCGTCCTGAGCCCCGATCCACATCGAGCCGCCGATCCCCCAGGCGCCATAACCCACCTCTGAGATCTTGAGCCCAGTCTTGCCTAACTCCCGGTAGTTCATGGAGAACCTC
>WHTI01000311.1 GCA_009377815.1 Actinomycetota bacterium | reverse complement strand
CGTGTCACCAGGCTCGGTGTCACCGCCGCACGCGGTGAGGATCATCCCCATCACCAGTACCAACACGATCCATATCGGACGTCTCATCATTGCCTCCCAGTATGTCTGATTGTCATCGAATGCCTCGCCGTGTACTCGATCTATGCAATCGATTACACAGAAGGGATCATACGGATCGGGATAACTCCGTGCAACGAAAAATGGTCATGGCCTCATCCGTTCGCCAATAGTTCACCGGTTCGACCCACCCCTGGCCGATCGCCCACCTCGACTTCCCGACACGGTGATCGAACTGACCCGCCAGTTCATCACGGATCTCAACCCGCGTTCTTAGGATGGAATCGGTCCCGTGAGGGCGCGTTTTCCTACTAAGAAGCTCCTTGAGTCAACAAGGGGGTTCCCAACAGGAGACGGGTAGGGCAACGTGGCTTGGTATGGGATTTGGAAGGTTGGCCAAGGTGGCTGACCATCAACACGGATTGTTCACCAGGGGACAGGCGCGATCGGTGGGAATCACCCGCAAGCGCCTCCGAGGTCTCGTGGCCGTTGGTTCCGTAGACCGAATCACGCACCGCGTCTTCCGACTCGCCGGGTCCGGTCCTAGCCCATACACCAAGGTTCTGGCAGCTGTGCTCGATACCGGACACGCTGCGATCGCATCCCATCTCACCGCGGCTCGTCTCTGGGGAGTACCCAACCTCCCCGAACATCCGGTTCATGTCACTATTCCCCGAACCAATGTGGTCAGAGCCAACGCGATGGCGACCATCCACCAGGCGACCCGTCTGCCCGACGATCGCGGTTCATCACGATGTGCCAGTGGCGGCTCCGGCGCTGGTCGTTCTCCAGGTCGCGGGTACCTCGCCACGCCGGGCCGCCCACATCGTCGACACGTTGTGGGCGAAACGTCTTGTAAAGATCAGCGAGGTCGAAGATGTCCACGACCGATTCAGTCGGCACGGCCGGAACGGGATCGTGCTGGTACGAACGCTCCTCAAGAGCCGATCCGACGAGATGCGACCAGCCGAGAGCGGCAACGAGAGGCGCTTCGAGAGGATCACGGGGGATGGTGGGATCCATACCTTGCGACGTCAGGTCGACGTCGGGGGTGACCAGTGGATCGGGAGGGTTGACTTCCTCGACTCCGAGGTTGCCCTAACGGTGGAGATCCACAGTGAGCGCTATCACACCTCACATACAGCGCGACAAGCCGACGCCGCCCGAATCGCCGCCCTAGAGAAGGCAGGTTACACCGTGGTCGTTGTCTGGGATCACGAGATCTGGGGACAACCGACGTCGTCCTCGAACGGGTACGGCAAGCGAGGGCCCGACTGATGGCCGACTCGGCATGATTGCAACTTCTTAGGATGAAAACGGTCCCCGCGGGTCCCGTTTTCATTCTAAGAACGCGGTATACCGAGGGCCTCCTCCGCCGCGTCGAGGGTTTGGGTGGCGGCGAGGGCGGGGGCGAAGAGGTCGCCGTGGCGGCGGATACGATCCCAGATGTTGAGCATGGTGATGTCGCCGTTGCGTATCGAGCCCACCTCGTCCCATCGGATCGGGGCCGACACCGGCGCCCCGGGCCGAGGCCGCACCGAGTACACCGAGGCGATGGTCTGACCGAAGGCGTTGCGGTTGGCGTCGATGAACACCTTGCCCGTCCGGCGCTTCCTGTCCCACGCCACGGTCAGGTCATCTGGGTTCGCCCCCACCATGACCTTGCCGAGGGTGTCGACGAAATGACGCACCCGGGCATGATCGTGGCCGGGTCCTAGGGGGACGTAGACGTGGATCCCCCGCGCCCCGGAGAGTTTGGGTACTCCCATCAGACCGAGGCGGTCCAGCGCCTCCCCGAGGAGGATCACGCCGGCCACCACCTGGTCCCATGTCGATCCCTCGGCGGGATCGAAGTCGAATACCGCCCGGGTCGGG
>WHTI01000431.1 GCA_009377815.1 Actinomycetota bacterium | reverse complement strand
TACCCCGGCGCCGAGCAGCAGCCACTCGATCGCCTTGGGTCTGGACCAACCCTCGTACGAACTCACCGCGACCGCGACCGTTCCAGCAGTGACAAGAGCGGCGAAGATCAGATCACCTCGCGTCGGTGCCCGCCCGGTCGAACGGACGATCAGCCGGACCAGGATCAAGGTGGCGAAGAGAAGTCCGGCCGATGAGGGCAGCCAGAACCACAAGGCGAACGCTCCAAGTTCGGCGACCAGCGCGCTCGAGTCGTTATCGGGGTCGAGCTCTCGGCCGAGCGCCCATGCCAGGAACACCGCGACGCCGGCGCCGAAGGCATCGAGGAGGCTCTCGACCGTACCGGTGTCGTCGACCAGACGCGCTGCAAGCGCCGCAACGCCGGCAACGATCGCGATCCCTAGAGCGAGGACGTTGCTCTGCACCCGAGGATCGATGATCCGCGACAGCGACGTCCCTTGCTGCGCGATGCTCTCTTCCCAGCGCCGCGCGAGCTTCTCGAGATCCAATCGTTACTGCCCCGACGGGCGCTGGATCAACTCGACGAGCAGGCCGTGGTTCCCCTTGGGGTGGACGAAGGCGACCATGTGGCCCCTCCCGCCAACGCGTGGAGCCTCGTCGATCAACGGAACGCCCTTCGCCTTCAGATCGGCGAGCGTCGCCTCGAGATCGTCGACCTCGTACGCGATGTGGTGCAGTCCCTCGCCGCGTTTTGCAAGGAACCTGCCTACAGGCGACTCTGGGTCAGTTGATCCGAGCAGCTGAAGGTAGGGGCCTCCGATCGGGAGCATGGCCTCTTCGACGCCCTGGTCTTCGACCCTCTCCCGGTGCTCCACCTCGATCCCCCACACGGTCGCGTAGTGCTCGACGGCCGCCTGCAGGTCGGCAACTGCGAGCGCGATGTGTTCGACCCTGAGGGACATGAGGCCCATCCTAGCCCCGGGTAAGATGGCTTCTGGAGCGCGAGCAGGGACTTTGCCGCTTTGAGCTCAGAAGCGATTCGTCTCGACGAATCGCCAAACGAGATGGGTTACCAGACGAAAGGAATCATCATGGCCCCCACCGTTATCGCTTCTACCGCTCGCACCGCGATCGGCCGGTTCGGCGGCGCGGTCTCCGGCGTTCCCGCGGTCGACCTCGGTGCTCACGCGATCAAGGCGGC
>WHTI01000030.1 GCA_009377815.1 Actinomycetota bacterium | reverse complement strand
GTTCTTGAAGTAGTGCACCTTGCCCTTGTAGGGCACGCGGTAGAGCGGCGGCTGCGCGACGAAGAGGTAGCCGTGATCGATGACCTCGGGCATGTAGCGGAAGAAGAACGTCAGCAACAGCGTCTTGATGTGCGAGCCGTCGACGTCCGCGTCGGCCATCGAGATGATCTTGTGATACCTGCACTTCTCGATGTCGAACTCTTCGCCGATGCCGGTACCGACCGCGGTGATGATGTTCTGGATCTCTTTGTTCTCGAGGATCTTGGCGAGGCGAGCACGCTCGACGTTGAGGATCTTGCCTCGCAGCGGAAGCACGGCCTGGAACTCGCGGGCCCGCGCGTTCTTGGCGGTACCGCCGGCGGAGTCACCCTCGACGATCAGGAGCTCGGCTTTGTGGGGGTCCCTCGTCTGGCAGTCGGCGAGCTTGCCCGGCAGGGAGCCGGACTCGAGCAACGACTTGCGCCGTACGAGGTCCCTGGCTTTGCGAGCCTCGAGGCGAGCCCGCTGGGCCGAAAGCACCTTGTTGCAGATCTGGCGAGCCTCGGACGGGTGTTCCTCGAGGAACTCGGCGAGCTTCTCGTTCATCTCCTTCTCGACGAAGGAGCGGATCTCGGTGTTGCCGAGCTTGGTCTTGGTCTGGCCCTCGAACTGCGGGTTCTTCAGCTTCACGGAGATGATCGCGGTGAGGCCCTCACGGGTGTCCTCGCCGGACAGCGGGTCGTCCTTCTCCTTGAGGATGTTCTTGGCCTTCGCGTAGTTCGAGATCACACGGGTGAGCGAACGGCGGAATCCTTCCTCGTGCATACCGCCCTCGTGCGTGTTGATGTTGTTGGCGAAGGTGAGCACCGACTCCGTATAGGTATTGGTCCATTGCAGCGCGACTTCAACCTCGTGGTTCTCGGCCTTGGCTTCGAAGTAAACGACGCGCTTGGTGATCGGCTCGCGCGACGAGTTCAGGTGCTTGACGAAGTCGATGATCCCGCCGGTGTAACGGAAGTCCTCGCGGACTTCTTCGTCACCTCGCTGATCGATGAGGCGGATCTCGAGGCCTTTGTTGAGGAACGCCATCTCGCGCAGTCGCTGCGCAAGGGTGTCGAACTTGAACTCGATATCCTCGGTGAAGATCTCGGGGTCGGGCCAGAAGGCGACCGTGGTTCCGGTCCGCTTGATCGCCTTCCCCTTCTTGATCTTGGCCTTGGGCTTGCCGCGCTCGTAGGTCTGCGTCCATAGCGCACCCTCAGTGGCGACCTCGACATCGAGCTTGATCGACAGCGCGTTCACGACCGAGACGCCGACGCCGTGGAGACCACCGGAGACCTGGTAGCCCTTGCCCCCGAACTTCCCACCCGCGTGCAGGGTGGTGAGGACGACCTCGACCGCAGACTTGCCTTTGCCCTTGACTATGCCGACCGGGATGCCGCGTCCGTTGTCGGTTACGCGGCAGCCACCGTCGGCCAGAAGCTCGACGATGATGCGGTCGCAGTAACCGGCCATCGCTTCGTCGACCGCGTTGTCTACAACCTCATAAACAAGGTGGTGGAGGCCCCGGATCCCGGTGGATCCGATGTACATACCGGGTCGCTGTCGTACCGGGTCGAGCCCTTCAAGGACGGTGATGTCCTGCGCGGTGTACGCATTCGCCTTGGCCCGCGTCTTCGTTGCGGGAACGTTCTTCTTAGCTGGGGTCATGCTCCTCTTACTTCTCTCGTAGCGGATACAAAATGCCCCGCTGAGTGCCGACTGTCTGCGCATCTACGGGCGCGCAGCGGCACGCTGGGGGAACCGGGTTCATGAGGCAAATCATAGCATCTACCAGGTATTTCTCTGTGGAAAAGCGCGCCGTCATCGGCCCTCGCGATCCTCGGATGAACGTCTCTTGAACCACGCTCGACGAGCACCCTCGAGTGCCTCGAGAGGCTCGCGCGTCGAGCCCGCGACCGAGTGCCGGGACGACTTCCGATCGTGTGTTGCAGGCTTCTCGTCTGCGCGTCTAAGGGGGCCGGGACCGGTCCAAACCTTGATGTCGGTGACCAGGTTCGAGTCCACCGCCCGGTTGATCTTGGTGCGGAGCTCGGCCGTTAGGTAAGAGATCTCGGTCGCCCACGCCGGCGAGTCAACCTTGATCCTAAGAACGCCTTCCTTCAGCGAGCTCGGCTGCGCGTGCGCGGCGATCTCCGGGCCCACGATGTCGCTCCAACGAGACCACAACTTCCCGGTCTTGCGCGCCCCACCGAGCCCGAGGCGCGCGGTCACCGGCTCGAGGAGGTTGCCGAGGCGTTCCGGATCCCTATCCATCGCCCGGCTCCCCTGCGGCAGCCCTACCGGCCTCGATACGGATGATGCGCGCCGCCCCGGCCGACTCGATCGCGCCGGGCTCGGCCGACGACACGAGACTCTGGCCGATGCCCCTGATGGCGTCGGCCAGCCATGCGCGCCTCGCCGGGTCCAGTTCGGAGAAGACGTCGTCGAGCAGCAGGATCGGGTGATCGCCGAGAGCATCGGTAAGGAGGTCGTGTTCGCCGAGCTTCAGCGCGAGCGCGCACGTCCGTTGATCCCCTTGCGACGCGTAGGCGCGCGCGTCGAGCAGGCTCTGCTGGTATCCGGCCGAGGAGAGGTTCACTGCGACGTCGTCTCGTTGGGGGCCGATCAATGACACCCCGCGCTCGAGTTCGCGCGTCCGGACCTCGTCGAGCGCCGCGGCCAGTGCCTCACGAAGCGACTCGACGTCGGCCCCGGTCGAACCGTCCATCCACGAGGCTTGATAGGAGAGTTCCAACCGCCCGCCGCCAGCCACCTCCTCGTAGCGTTTCGCCGCGTAGGGCGTGAGTGCGGCGAGGACCTCGAGTCGCGCGGCAGCGAGTTCGGCGCCGGTCTTGCAGAACGCTTCATCCCAGACCACGAGCGTCTCGCGCGCCGAGCGGCCCGGCCCCCCTCCGCGCGGGGCCGATCTCAGCAGGGCGTTCCGTTGCTTGAGGACGCGATCCCACTCGCGCTTGATCGTGTCGCGCGCCGGCCTGAGTTTCACGACCAGCTCATCGAGGAACCGGCGGCGGCCGTCCGGGGATCCCTTGATCAGCGAGAGCTCGTCGGGGCCGAAGAACACCGCCGCGGTCAACTCTCGCAGCGCTCGGACGCCGGGGACCGCGGTCCCATTGAGGAGGGCGCGCATCCCGCGCCCGGGGCGGTACTCGAGATCGACGTGCACGGTCCGCTCCCCCCGGGTCACATCCGCATGGACGAGAGCCCGCTCGGCGCCCTCCCGCACCAACGTGGCGTCGGGCCCCCGGGGAGACCCGAACCCGCCGATGCAATACACCGCCTCGAGGAGATTCGTCTTGCCCTGAGCGTTGCGGCCCACCACGAGGTTCAGCCCGCCGGAGAGGTCGATCTCCTCACGTTCGTAGTTCCGGAAGTCCTCGAGGACCAGCCGATCGACCCGCAACCGCCCTACGAGAGCCTCACCGGCATCAGCAGGTAGGTGAAACTCTCGTCCTCCTCCCCTCGAAGGATGGCCGGCTTGAGACCGTCTCCGGCACTTAGCACCACGCGGTCGCTGTGGAACGCGGACACGCCGTCGTTGAGGAAGTTCGGGTTGAAGGCGATCACGAACGACTCGCCCTGGTACTCGGCATCGAGGACCTCCTGGCCCTCGCCGACGTCCGGGGTGTGAGCCGAGATCTCGAGCTCGGCGTCGAGGCGCATCTTGACCGGGAGGTTGCCCTGGGCCAGCAACCCGACGCGCCGGCTGACCTCGAGGAGGCCCTCCCGATCCACGGTCAGGATGTTGGCATAACCCTCGGGCAGCAGCTGCCGGTAGTTGGGGAATTCGCCCTCGATGAAACGCGACCCGATCACCGAGTCGGCGCTCGATCCGTCACCTGCCCCGACGGAGAAAGACACCATGTTCTCGCGCACGCTGGCGCTGACCTCGCCACCGGCCCCTTGGAGAGCACGGCCGAGTTCGCCGAGAGCGCGTGCCGGCAGAACCACCTTGCGCGCCTCGGTCGGGCCGCCCTTCGCCGGCAAGGTCTTCACCCCGAGCCGGTAGCTGTCCGTTGACGCCAGCGTCAACGTGCCGGCTTCGATCTCCCACAGAACGCCGGTGAGCACCTGGCGGCTCTCATCGGTCGACGCGCTCCGGATCACCTGGGACAGCGCGGTGGCAAGTTCGGCGGAGTCGACCGAGATGTCGAAGCCCTCACCTGCGGCGTCGTCGATCGGGAGTGCCGGGTAATCGTCGGCCGCCAGCGTCTTGACGCGGAACTGCCCGCGCCCGGAGCCGATCTCGACCTCTCCGGTCGACCCTGCGAGCGACACCTGACCGGGGGCCAGGCTCTTGGTCATCTCACCGAACAGCCGCCCGGGAACGATCACGCGGCCCGGGTCATCGACGCCGGCCTCGAACGACGTCTCCATCGTCAACTCGAGGTCGGTGGCAGCGATCCTGACGCGGCCCGACTCGGTGGCCTCGATGCGGAGGCCCGAAAGAACGGGAAGCGTCGCTCGGTTGGAGATCGCGCGTGAGGCGAACTGCACCGCCTCCACCAGGTTGTCACGCTCGCAACGGAACTTCATCGTGCTCCTCTCCGGTGTTCGTCTCTTACAACGTACCTAAGGCTTGAGACACAAGAACGGGTTTCCACAAACGCTCTTCTAAGAGATAAAGATGTTTCTCTCGTAGGTAGTAGTAGGGCCTGTTGATCATGGGGACAAGTGCCATCGCCGCAGGTGACGGGGGTCACACCCATGGGGAGATCTCCGGCACGCACGGGGGCAGCCCGGTAGAGATCTGGAGAGGCCGCGAAGGAGCGAGCCGGTTGCGCACCGGCGTCCCCAGCCCTCGAAGCGTTATCCACGGGCGGCCTGTTGACGGATACGGGCGGTGAGCTCCTGGACCTGCTCGTAGCAGGCAGAGCGCTCCGGGAGCTGCTTGAGGATCTTGTTGATCGCGTGGATAACCGTCGAATGGTCGCGTCCACCGAAGCGCCGACCGATCTCCGGAAGCGATAGATCGGTGAGCTCGCGGCAGAGGTACATCGAGATCTGTCGCGCGGTCACCAGCGGGCGGGAGCGGTTCGGCGACTTGATGTCTTCGATGGAGAGATCGAAGTAGTCCGCCGCGACCCGGATGACGAGATCGGGCGTGACGCGCGCCTCGGCGGAGTTTGGCAGCAGAGAACGCAGGACGTCCTGAGCGAGCTCCAGGGTGACCGCGGAGTGTGTCAGCGACGCGTATGCCGCCACCCGGATGAGGGCACCCTCAAGCTCCCTGATGTTGGTCTGGATGCGGGTGGCGATGAACTCCATGACGTCCGGAGGGACGGGGAGGTTATCGACGTCCGCCTTGCGCTGGATGATCGCGAGACGGGTCTCGAGGTCCGGCGGCTGGATGTCGGTGATGAGGCCCCACTCGAACCTGGTCCGGAGGCGCTCCTCGAGGGTCGAGATCTTCTTCGGGGGCCGGTCGGAGGTGATGACGATCTGGCTCTTGGGATGGAGCGCGTTGAAGGTATGGAAGAACTCCTCCTGCGTCCGCTCCTTGCCCTCGAGGAACTGGATGTCGTCGATCAGTAGGAGGTCGACCGCGCGGTAGCGCGAGTGGAAGCGCGGGATCGAGTTAGAACGCAACGCCACGATGAAGTCGTTCATGAACTGCTCGGTCGAGACGTAGCGGATCTGCATCCCGGGGTGGCAGAGCTTGACGTAGGAGCCGATCGCCTGGAGGAGGTGGGTCTTGCCGAGCCCCGCGCCTCCGTAGATGAACAGCGGGTTGTAAGCCTGGGCGGGCACTTCGGCAACCGCCAGCGCGGCGGCATGAGCGAATCGGTTCGACGCACCGATCACGAAGGAGTCGAAGTTGTACTTGGGGTGGAAGTCGAGCTCGGTCGAAGGCCGTTCGGCATCGGATGCCGGACCAGTAGTCGGAAGGGGCTCGACAACGGGTGCAGAGATGATCTCGGGTTCGGGAGGAGCCTCGGCTGGGTCGCGCGGGAGGAGCGTGATCGACAGAGGTCGATGGGCGGCGCGCGCGACGGCTTGTTCGAGGGCCTCGGTGTAGCGGGACTCGATCCAGTCCTTAGCGAACTGGTGAGGGACCTCGAGGATGAGCGAGGCCCCGTGGACATCGATGGCTCGGACACTGGAGAACCAATTGGTGAAGTTGGTCTCCTTGATGGCGGACCTCAGTTCCTCCGATGCTTCGTTCCAGATCGCGTCCGGTGACAGTGGGATGGACGTGTTTGAATTCTCGATCTCGATCGAGGTGTGCACTGCTCCCCCATTCCTTCTAGAAACCCGCTCCCCGTAGGCCGCCGGGAGGGCGGCCACTTCTCCACAGTTCGAAGTTCGTCGAGGGATCCCAGAGGGCCGATGCTCTCGTCCCTCTCAAGACCCCAACGGGAGGGAAAAGCGCCTCTGACCTGCCCTTTTACGCCGGTCAACAGGTTTCTCCACACATGTTGACAACAATCTGCTTCGTGCGCGCGTCGCTAGGGCCGGACAACCGGTACTACGGGGGGAAGTGCCGCTTGGTCCCTCGTTGGACCTTCGAACTGCTGTACAGCAATAGAGCGCGGACCCCCTCGGGGTCAAGAAAGGGAAATCGCGTTCTCCCCCCTTGGGGACAACATGCGGCTTGACGTGGAAAAACAGTGTTCGTCTATACTGCGCCGGCACTCCTGAAAGCCCCGATGATTTCGCGACCCTTTGTTGCGAACTCCAGGCGGGCCGGACAACCGAAGAGGACGAGTCAGTGACCAAGCGTACGTACCAGCCCAACAACCGTCGTCGCAAGCGCAAGCACGGATTCCGTGCTCGTATGAAGACCCGCGCGGGCCGCGGGATCCTCAAGGCGAGACGCGTCAAGGGCCGATCGAAACTCTCGGCGTAATCGAGAAGAGCCCTTCACGATGCGACCCTGGAGCTCGATGCGCTCGACCCAAGACTTCCGCCGCGTCTACGCGCGCGGCAAGCGAACCAAGCGTCCGGGCCTGATGGTCGCGGCGCTTCCGGGATCCACCGGGCTCGTGTGTGGCCTCGCGGTGCGCAAGGGGGCCGGGACCGCGGTCGATCGCAACCGGATCAAGCGCCGGCTCCGGGGGGCGCTGGACGTCCTTCCGGCCGGTCTCAGCGGCACCATCGTGGTCCAGGCGTCCGACGCCGCGCTGACCATCCCCTTCCAGGAACTGGTAGGAACGCTCCGAGCCGGCGTGGAGGCCGCATGAGCCTTCCGGCCCGGGCCGTGTGTTCTGCGATTGCGCCGAGGCGAACCCTTCGTTCTGCGATCGCGCCGAGGCGGATCGCGGCCCTCGTGGTGCGGGGCTACCGGCGGTTCATCTCCCCTATGTTCGGGGCGCATTGTCGGTTCCATCCCACTTGCTCCGCATATGCCCTAACCGCACTCGAGGAGCACGGCGCCCTGCGTGGGTCGTGGATGGCGGTGCGCCGGATCGCGAAGTGTCACCCGTGGTCCGCCGGCGGCGTCGACCACGTGCCCCCGAGGAAGCTGGCCTAGATGGGTTTCTTCGAACTCTTCTCGGGGGCGCTGTCCGGCTTCTACGCGCTGATCCCGAGCTACGGGCTGGCGATCGTCCTGCTGACCCTCGCGGTCCGGGTGGTCCTCCTCCCCCTGTCGATCAAGCAGACGCGATCGATGCGGGAGATGCAGAGGATCCAGCCCGAGATCAAGAAGCTCCAGGCGAAGTACAAGGGAAACCGCCAGAAGATGAACGAAGAGCTGATGGCTCTCTACAAGGAGCACTCGGTCAACCCGTTCGGCGGCTGCCTGCCGCTGTTGATGCAGTTCCCGGTTCTGATCGGTCTCTTCTACGTCGTCCGGGCGCCGTTGAAGTACATGGGCTTCGGAAGCGAGGGAGCGACCTTCCCGCCGCTGGTCGACTATGTGAGGAACCCGGACGTGTCGGGGATCATGGAGCGCATCCAAAACTCGTCGCTGGCGCATGCGCTGCACGACGCCGGCTCCGGGCTCGCCACGAACAAGTTCCTCGGGCTGCGGCTCGACTGCTCCCCGTCCCAGGTGATCGGGGGCAAGGACAGCGCCCTGATCGAGGGGGCCAATTGCGGTGGGAGCACCCCGCTGCTGTCGGCGATCCCCTACATCGTCCTGATCCTGCTGATGGGGTACACGACCTACTATCAGCAGAAGCAGATGCAGGCGTCCCGGGGGAGTGCGGCCAACGATCCGACCGCCAAGCAGATGCAGACCTTCACCAAGATCATGCCGTTCTTCCTGATGGCGATCTCGTACACGTTCCCGCTCGGCGTCCTGTTCTACTGGCTGACCACCAACGTGTGGACGATCGCCCAACAGCGGATCGTGCTCCGAGCGGTCCCGCATAACCTCCCGGTGGCGAAGTCGAAGAAGCCCGGTGGGGCGAGCGGAGGCTCCGGTGCCGCGGCCAAGAACAAGAAGCCGGGGGCCAAGCCGGCCAAGGGCGGAACCTCGTCCAAGGCACTCTCGGGCGGTAAGGAGCCGGCCCCCGCCGATGAGGCCGTAGCCGAGCCGCCCCCTTCCAAGCCCCACCCATCGAGCAAGAAGAAGAAGAAGAGACGATGACCGACGACCACGAAGAGATCACCGAAACCGAGGAGTCGACCGCGGCGGAGACGCCGGCGGAGCCCGAAGAGCAGGTCGAGCCGCCCAGCCCCGAAGAGGTGGCGGCGACCGCGCACGAGTTCCTCACCGGCCTCCTCGAGCACCTCGGGGTCACCGGCGAGGTCGAGACCCGCATCGAAGGCGAGACGACCCACGTCGACGTCACCGGAGAAGATCTCGGCGCCCTGATCGGCCGCCGGGGCCAGACCCTCGACGCCCTCCAGGAGATCACCCGCACCGCGGTGCAGAGGCGCCTTCGCCACCGGGTGCGCCTCCTGCTCGATGTCGAGGGCTACCGCGCCCGTCGCCGTGAGGCCCTCGCCGACCACGCCCGATCGATGGCCGAACGGGCCAAGGAGCGGGGGACCGAGATCGAGTTCGAGCCGATGAACGCCTACGAGCGCAAGATCGTTCACGACGCGGTCGGCGAGGTCGACGGCACGGAATCCTTCAGCGAGGGCGAGGAGCCCTACCGCAAGGTGATCGTCCGGGGCCTCTAGCCCCCTCAGCCCCGATGTTCCACGTGGAACATCTGTGCCCCCCGCCACACCCCCCGACCCCGATCCCTGCTACTCCTGACCTCCCTGGCCCCCTAGAGCCCCGGTTCTCTGCGGTATTCCGGCGCGTTCTCTGCGGTCTTTTCGACCGCCCTCGCCCCCTGTGCCATGACCCCCGCCACACCCCCACCCCCTAGCCCATTTTCCCGCTTTAAACCGCTGGGGCTTGCTTTAACGGTTGCTTAACCGGTTTTGTGCGGGAAATGGGGGTTAGGTTCGGGGCGTGGACGAGACCGTGGACGAGAGGCTCGGGGCCTATGCGGAGCTGGTGCGGAAGTGGGCTCCCCGGGTCAATCTGATCGCCGCCGGGGATCTGGAGCACCTCGAAGCCCGACACATCGAGGATTCGCTCAGGGCGCTGCCGCTGGTGACCGAGGCCCCGGAGGGGCCGGGGATCGACCTCGGATCGGGGGCCGGGCTCCCCGGGGTGCCGCTGGCGATCGCCGAGCCCGGGAGGCACTGGCGGATGCTCGAGCCTCGGGCCAAGCGGGCGGCGTTCCTCGAGGAGGTCGCTCGGGAACTCGGGCTCACCTACGAGGTCATCCGCCTGACCGCCCAGGAAGCCGCGCACGACCGTGCGTTCGCGCGGGTCCACGCGGTCGCTACCGCACGGGCACTGGCCCCACCGGAGGAGGCCGCCTCCCTGCTCCGCCCCCTGCTCGCCCCCGACGGCGTCGGGATCCTGTTCCTCGGGGCGGATGCAGCACTTCCGGAGGGGGCCGAAGCGGCCGTCCCGGGGCTTGCTATCATCGGGCCGTGACCGACCCCTCCTCGCCTCGCAACTGGAAACTACTGGAAACCCGACCCATCGAGCCGGGGCGTGGGCGCCTCATCAGCATCGCCAACCAGAAGGGCGGCGTGGCCAAGACCACGACCGCGGTCAACCTCGCCGCCGGTCTGGCGCTGCGGGGTCACAAGGTCCTCGTGGTCGACATCGACCCGCAGTCCAACGCCACGACCGGGCTCGGGGTCGACCACCGGAACGTCGAGTACTCGACCTACGACCTCATCACCGGGGGAGCCCGCTTCGATCAGGTCGTACGCGAGACCGACATCCCCGGGCTACACATCGTGCCGTCGTCACTTGATCTCGCCGGCGCGGAGATCGAGCTCGTCGGATCGATCGCACGCGAGAAGAAGCTGGCCGAAGCACTCGAGGGGATCGAGCGACGCTACGAACTCATGCTGATCGACTGTCCTCCGTCGCTCGGACTTCTGACGATCAACGCGCTGGCCGCATCCGCCGACCTCATCATCCCGGTCCAGTGCGAGTACTACGCGCTCGAGGGACTTGGACAGTTGCTCGGGACCGCCGAGAGGATCCGCCGGTCGTTGAACACCGAACTGCGGATCTCAGGTTTCCTTCTGACGATGTTCGACGGTCGCACGAATCTCTCGACGCAGGTTGCCGACGACGTGCGCGGACACTTCGGAGATCTCGTGCTCGAGACGATCATCCCGCGCAGCGTTCGCATCTCGGAGTCGCCGTCATTCGGCGAGCCGGTGCTGACGCTCGACCCATCGTCGCGGGGTGCGGTCTCGTACCGGCTCCTCGCGGCCGAGGTCGAGGCCAGGTACGGGCTCGAGCAGCATCCGCCGCCCGCGCCCCCGCAGCCGGCATCGGTCTCCGGGGGCGGAGCGGCCGCGAGTGAACCGCGCCACCACCTCCCGCCGGCGACGCCCGGTCCGGGCGGACGCGGCTACGGAACCATCGCTCCCGAACCTCCCGGGCTCGACACATCGTGGCCGCGGCGCGAACCATGGACGGTCGGATCGTGACGCGCCGCTCGGGACTCGGCCGCGGCCTCGACGCGCTGCTGCCGTCGAGCGGCTCCGGTGATCCGGGTCAGGCCGATGGACTCATCGAAGTTCCGATCGCGCAGATCGCGCCGAACCCGAACCAGCCGCGCAGCGCGTTCGAGCAAGAACCACTCGAGGAGCTGGCGCGTTCGATCGAGCAACTCGGAGTGCTGCAACCATTGCTGGTGCGCGCGCTGGGGAGTGGCAGCTTTGAACTGATCGCCGGCGAACGGCGCTTGCGCGCCTCAAAGCTCGCGGGACTGGAGAAGGTTCCGGTCGTCGTCGTCGAGACCGACGTCGAGGGATCGCTGGAGCGCGCGCTCGTCGAGAACATCCATCGCGAGAACCTCAACCCGATCGAGGAGGCCGCGGCCTACCGCCAGCTGATGGACGACGTCGGGCTCACCCAGGAGGCGCTGGGAACCCGCATCGGCAAGAACCGGACGACGATCACCAACACCCTAAGGCTCCTAGACCTACCGGTAGCCCTGCAGGCCTACCTCGCCGAGGGGCGCCTCACGGCGGGCCACGGCAAGGCGCTGCTGGGCCTCGACGGCAACCCGTTCCAGGAGCGCCTCGCCCGCCGGGTCGCTCAGGAGGAGCTGTCGGTACGCGAGACCGAAGACCTCGTACGGCGCTACCTGCAGATGTCCGGCGATACCCCCAAGGGAGGCTCGAAGACGGCGTCTCGGCCCCCACAGGCGGCCGAGACCGAGAAGCGACTGGGGGCCGCGCTACACACGAAGGTGAAGGTCGAGGTGGGCAAGCGCAAGGGAAAGATCGTCGTGGAGTTCTCCGACCTCGAGGACCTCGATCGACTCACGAACGACATCCTGCGCGGTTCCTAGGTTCCCTCCGGACCTTTCGATTCGAAGTAACGCTTCACACCCGCGCTGATCGCTTCTGCGATCCCCGCGCGCTGCAACGGATCCTGGAGCATCTTCTCTTCCTCGGGGTTGGTGATGAAGCAAGGCTCGACCAACGCCGCCGGCATTCGCGTCTCCTTGAGCAACGCGTACGCGCGCGCGTGACTCCGGCAATCCCTGATCCCGAGTCCGATGAGTTCCTGCTGGATCGAATCGGCCAGTCGCTCGCCGAGTCGTGATCCGCCGAAGAAGTACGTGCTCGCCCCCGCAGCGTCGCCCTCGTCGTGCGAGTTGAGATGCACCGAGACGAAGATGTCGCCGTCCAGTTCGTTCGCACGCGCGGCGCGCTCGCTCGTCGTCGGTCCCTCGATCTCGGTGCGCGTGAACCGAACCTTTGCCCCCGCGTCCGCGAGCACCTCCGCGATCCGGACCGCGATGTCCCAGCACAGCTGTGCCTCGTTCGATCCGTCCGCTCCGTGATCCCCAGTGTCGGGACCACCATGGCCCGGGTCGACGACGATCAGCGATCCGGAGAGATCGGCGCGCTCGGCGAGGATCAGTTCCTCGCGCAGACGCGCGGCGGTGCCGGGCCGATCGACGCGCAGCCCGATCAGGGAGATGTGCGACTCGGGGCCGAAGATCCCGTCCTCGGTGATCCCGTACTCCTTCTGGAACCTTCGCACCGCGCGCTCACCATCGGGTCCGAAGAGACCATCTTCCCTTCCGGCGTCGTAACCGAGCGCGTTGAGCAGTTGCTGGAGTTTGAGAACATCGTCCCCGCGCATCAGGGGTCGCGTGAGGTAGAGGGACCGGTCGCCGAGACGCCAGGAAGCCTCGACCAGCTCGCTCCATGTGTTGGGCCCGACGAGGCCGTCGACCAGGATGCTCCGGCTCTGCTGGAACGCCCGCACCGCCTGGGTAGTTGAGCGGTCAAACGACCCGGTCTCGTCGTCGATCTGGAATCCGAGCGCGCGCAACCGTGACTGAACATCGGCGACCCGTTGTGAGCGGTCGCCGGGCTTGATCAGTAGCGTCATCGGTCGGTCTCCACAGCCTCTCGGTAGAGGTCCTCCAGCAGCGGGAAGGGATTGATCCACCTGCCGTCCGGCTCCTGGATTCCTACGTGCAGATGGTAGATGAACTCGTCGTGGTGGCCCTCCTTCGTGCCGTACCCCGTATTACCCACGAACCCGATGGTTTCCCCCGCCGAGACCTCGTCTCCCGTAGAGAGCCCGGGCGCGAACTCGGTCATGTGGGCGTAGAAGTAGTAGCTGCCGTCGTCCCCCCGGATCCCTACCCTCCAGCCGGAGTAGAAGAGCCACCCGAGGTTCTCGACCTCCCCGGCGGTCATCGCCCGGATCGGGGTCCCCGGCTCGGCCAGGATGTCGGTGCCCTCGTGGATACCCGATTGGACCCAGCGCTTGCCGACCAGGCGCATCCGGGGGGCGTGCCAGTCGTCGGTGAAGTTGATGACCGAGAGCCAATCCGCCCGGGCCACGGGAAATACGACCCCGTCGACCTTCACCGGGGGCCGGTAGCCGGCCGGGATAATCTCGCCTCCCACGACGAAAGCGGACACCGCGAAGGCGAGCACCACAGCGCTCAGACCTACCCGTGCCCGCCGACTCCGTTTCACCGGTCCAGCGTAGGCCCGAGGGGTCGGCCTTAACTAGGTGGTTCGAGCCCTCAATCGGAGTTGTTGGGGGCCGTTACTCAGTGGTTGGCTTCGAGCCAGCGTTCGGCGTCGATGGCCGCCATGCAGCCCATCCCGGCGGCGGTGACCGCTTGCCGGTAACGGAAGTCGACGACATCCCCGGCGGCGAAGACTCCGGGGACCGAGGTCGCGGTCGTCTCTCCGGCGGTCTTGATGTAGCCCTCGGCAAGATCAAGCTTGCCCTCGAACAGCTTGGTGTTGGGGTCGTGTCCGATGGCGACGAAGACGCCGTCGGTGGGGAAGTCGGAGACTTCGCCGGTGGCGGTATCGGTGAGCTTGACACCGGCGACCTTGCCGTCGCCGTAGACCTCCGAGACGACCGCGTTCCACTTGAACTCGATCTTCTCGTTGGCCAGCGCACGGTCCTGCATGATCTTCGACGCGCGCAGCGCATCTCTACGGTGCACGACGGTGACCTTGGTGGCGAACTTGGTGAGGAACGTCGCTTCCTCCATGGCTGAGTCGCCACCGCCGACCACGATCAGTTCCTTGTCGCGGAAGAAGAAGCCGTCGCAAGTGGCGCAGGTCGACACACCGTGGCCGAGGAGCTCGCGCTCCCCCGGAACGTTGAGCATCCGCGCGCTCGCGCCGGTCGAGATGATGATCGACTTCGCCTTGATCTCGCGATCGGAGGTCTTAACGGTGAACGGCCGTGCGGAGAAGTCGACCTCGGTCACGTTGTCCGTCAGGTATTCGGTGCCGAAGCGCTCCGCCTGCTTGCGCATCGTCGTCATCAGCTCGGGGCCCATGATCCCGTCGACGAAGCCGGGGTAGTTCTCGACCTCGGTGGTGAGCATCAACTGCCCGCCGGCCTCCATGCCCTCGATCATGATCGGGTGGAGATCGGCACGCGCCGCGTAGACGGCGGCGGTCAGACCGGCGGGCCCCGACCCGATGATCGCTACTTCGCGGACTTCGTTTTCTTCGCTCATGTCGCTCACACGATACAGAACGGCACCGATGGAGGGAACATTCCGCCCCTCAGTGGGGCTCGGCCCAAACGATCCAACCTGATCGGGTCCTCCCGACCAGGACGCGGAAGTAGGAGAGGCTCGAGCTTGGGTTCTTGGGAGACCCGACGTAATGGAAGTGACCTTCGACCTGGAAGCTCCGCCGCCAGGTTGCCCGAGAGCACTCCGCCTCGGGCCCGCCGAGCACTCGGTGCGTCATCCTCGTGACCCGGTATGAGTAACCGCGGGTGCCTTCCAACCGTCGTGAGTCGAGGTAGTCCTGGACCGTGGGTCGCATCGCCCGCCGCGGATGGCGACCGGGCGGGAGGAGATCGGGGCAGGAGAAAGCATGTTCGCCCTTCGTGTCCGGCCCGACCGGGTGGAGTTGCCACGCTGGGGAGGCTTCGTTCGCTGAAGTGTCGAGGATCGTTGTCCGGCCCGTGCCGTCGGCACTAAGTGTGCAGAGGTCGTTGTCATCGAACACGCCGGTCGAGCACATGTAAACGATCTGGCTCCCATCGGGTGACCACGAAGGGAACGCACCGAGCCCCTCGATGCCCCGCCCGGTGGTTGCTGGTTTGAGCTTCCGTGCAGCTCCACCGTTTGGCGATATGACCCAGAGGGCGGCCCCTTCATCGAAGACGATGCTCTTCCCGTCGGGAGACCAATCGGGCCGGGCCGCTCCAGTCTTGGTTAGCTGGAGGGGGGCGTCTCCTTCTGATGACATCGTCCATAGCTGATAACCACCGGGAGGCGCTTCCAACAACTTGCCCAAGCTTCGGATAAAGGCGATCGATCGCCCATCCGGCGACCAGGTGGGGCTGAAGCTGTTGCCTCCCGGCCCGACCCGTTCCGAAGCACCCCCATCCTCGCCGATAACGAGGATGCTTCTCCTCCCACCCGAGTAGGAGCGCGCGAAAGCGATGACACCGGTAGGCCCCCACTCCGGTTCCTCGTCGATAACCCCGTTACCTGGCGCTGTGAGGGTTTTCACCTTGGACCCATCGGCGTTCATCGTGCAGATTCCGGGATTGCAGGCGAATGCCAGGGAATCCCCGTCCGGGGACCACGATGGATCGCTTCCGTGCCGGAGGCGCGTAACCTCGCCCCCGGCCGACATCACGGCTATGAAGGGCATACGGTCGCCGCGTTCTTGCATCGTGAAGGCGATGGAGGTGTCCATCGAAGGATTTGCCGGCGAACCGGGCATGTCCACGCGCGGTACTGGTTCACATGCCGCGAGGAGAAAGACCAAGGCGATCGTGAGGTATCTCGTTGCCATTACGCAGATGACGCTACGACAGATGGAACGGTTCTCAAAGACCTTCGGAGCTAGCGGACGAGCGCGCCGCCGAAGGTCGTGATCGGGGAGGTGCAGTCGTTGATCCGCCAGACCTCGTAGGTGTAGCGGTTGAGCTCTCCCGACGGAGCCTCGGTCGTGACGAAGCCGATGACCAGAGCCCCCTGGCCCTCGAAGTTGCCGAGGACCGCAGCCACCGAGATGGCACTGCCGGGGTTCCGGGACAGGAACCCGCCACCGCACTCGTTCACCTGATCTTCGAACTCTGGCAAAGGAGCCTGCTTGGCGAGCCCCAGGAGCGCGCGACGAGCATCCCGCTCGGGGACCGGAGCGAGGTAGGCATCGGCGAAGGCCTTGAACAGAGGCCCCTCCTCGGCGTAGTTCGCCAGGGCTCCCTGCTCCAGGGGCGTCAACGCGAACTGGTTCCCCGAGGCGTGGTCCTCCGAGGTCTCGACCTCGTCTTCATCACCGGCCTGCTCTTCGGGGCCATACAAGAGCCGGCCAGAGTCGTCGTCGAGGAACAGGGGCCGCGGAACACCCACGCTCCCGCCCCCGTCAGCGCCACCGCCCTCAAGCGCCGCGGGACTGTCGCCTCCATCGGCCCCCGAATCGTCCGAGCCGCCGAGATTGCCCGAGGTGGTGGCCCAGATCCCCGCGACGGCGATCACGGCGATGGCCGCGGCGGCGGTCACGAACTTCGCCGCGCCCGCCCAGCGGGGGCGTAGGGGAACGACCCGTGCCGGTGCGTCCGGCCGTTCGATCGCGGCGGTGACAGCAGCGTGGAGCGAACCGCGCTCGGCTTCAGTGAGTCCCTCGGCCGGCGCTGCGGTCAGGGCACGCGCGCCCTCGGCCTCGGCCCGGCAATCGGGGCAGGAGGCGAGGTGCTCCTCGAGTTCACGGGCATCGTCGGGGGCCAGTTCCCGTCTCAGGTAAGGCCCGATCAGCTCCGAGAAGCGTTCGTGGCTTCCGGTGTTGTTCATCGTCCCCCCTTCGACGCATCCGGGGCCGTCGGGTGTTCCAGGAGTTCGGCGAGTTTCCGGCGGCCGCGGGAGATCCGTGATTTCACGGTCCCGATCGAGACCTCGGTGATGACGGCGATCTCTTCGTAGGGGATGCCGCCCAGATCGTGCATCAGCACGGCGGCCCGGTAGTCCTCCTGGAGGCCGGCGAGGGCCTCGCCGAGCTCCATGTTCAGAACGACCCCCTCGTCGACGCCCGGGAGATGGGCGCCGGCTTGCTCGATCTCTTCCTCGGGAACCGGGTCCCGCTTCCGTTTGCGCAGGAGATCGTGGCAGGAGTTGAGCCCGATCCGGTAGAGCCACGTCCCGAACGCGGAGTCACCGCGGAACTTGGATGCGTTCCGGAACGCTCGGATGAAGGTGTCCTGGGTTGCGTCGAGGGCGTCCGAGCGGTTCCCCATCATCTTCAGTGCCATGGCGAAGATCCGGTCCTCGTGGCGGCGCATCAGTTCGGTGAAGGCCTCCTCGTCACCGTCGAGGTAAGCGTTGAGGAGATCCCCGTCGTCTCGATCAGGGACCAAGGAAGCGAACCTCGGCGATCGTCGCACGCCCTCCGCCGCCACCGGGAAGATCGGTGATCCAAACCAGCCAGTAGCGCGCCGTGATCGGATCGAAGCTGAGTTCGGTGGTGCCCGAGGCCTGCTCCTCGGACTCGACCACCTCGAGGTCGGCGGCGGCCGTCGGTGCCGAATCGCCGGCGCGGATCTCGAAGGAGCCGGTGTCGCCGGTGACCTCGAGCGCGGAGATCTCGGTCGCCTCTCCGAGATCGAAGAGCAAGCCGACCCCCGACTTGGTCAGGCTGAGTTTGTCGTTGTAGTTGGAGGTCGTCCACGACGTAGCGATGTCTCCGTCGACGGTGTCGGCGGTGAGCTCGGGGTGCTCTCCGTCACCTCCGTCGGGATCGAAATCGCTGGGAGCGCTCACCTCGACGCGCGTGGTTCCGGAGGTTCCTCCGTTGTTGCCCCCACCACCGGGCTCATCCGTGGAGTCGAGCACGCGCGGCAACACCAGCGCGAGCGCGGTCGCTACGGCAGCGACCAGTAGAAGAGGTATCAGCCAGCGGTAGTCGCTGTGGTCACCTAGCGAACGTTTGGCGCCCGCGTTCGCGGGGGCCGGGGCCGGGGTCGGGGTGACGGTCCGGGATGGGATCGCGGGGCGCCGCATGACTGCGGTATCGCCCCGCCGGGGGGAGCGGAGGGCGTCGGCGAACTCTTCGGCCGAGCCGAAGCGGTCATCTCGATCCTTGGCGAGCGACTTCATGACGACCGCGGACAGATCCTTCGAGATCCCCGCACGGATGCTGCGCGGGTCGGGTGGGGCTTCGCGTATGTGTTTCATCGCGACCGCGATCTGGCTGTCCGCCGCGAACGGAGGGCGGCCGGTGAGGAGTTCGAAGAGCACGACCCCGAGCGAGTACAGGTCGGAGCGCGCGTCTGGTTCCTCCCCGTTCGCCTGCTCGGGAGAGATGTAGGTAACGGTGCCGAGGATCACTCCGGTCGTGGTGATCTCGTTGTCGCTGAACGCAGCTTTGGCGATCCCGAAGTCACCGACCTTGAGGTTCCCTTCCGGCGTGTAGAGGATGTTGGCCGGTTTCACATCGCGGTGGATGATCTCGTGCCGGTGCGCGTGACCCAGAGCGGAACAGATGTCGATCCCGATATCTGCGATCCGTTCCTGATCCATCCTCTGGGTCTGCGCCAGGGTTCCGCCACCGCAGTGCTCCATAACGATGAAGTAGCGAGAGGTTCCGTCGGCGTCGGTCTCCGACCCGGTGTCGTAGATAGCGACGATGTGCGGATGGCTCAGGCGCGCCGCGGCAAGTGCCTCGCGCCGGAAGCGTGCAACGAAGGCCTCGTCGTCGGCGAGGTCGTGGTTGAGGACCTTGACCGCGACCGGACGCGCGAGGACGTCGTCCTTGGCGTTCCAGACGGTCCCCATGCCACCACGGGCGATGGGGCTCTCGAGCACGTATCGCTCGGCGAGTACAACCTTCTCTTCAGGCATATATGTCTCTAAGGCTAAGGGGAGGCCGAGGCCCGGACTTCTGCGGTTGCGATACCCCACTTCTCGAAGGCCGATACCCGCTGCACTATGAGGGTCGATGCCTCCTTCTCGAGGTGAACCGTGACCGCCGAGCGACTGGCTTCGATCTCGAGGAGCGTGGCACCCTCCTTCTCGGCCAGCTCGCGCGCCGCTCGTCGCACCTGCTTGGGGCGGGAGACATCGATCTCGTTGGTAGCGATCTGCTCGATGACGCCTTCGGCGACCTTGGTGGCGTTCTGGTCGACGCTGAAGAAGTTGACCGCCACGGCACCGAGATCGAACAGGACGACGGCCATGATGGCGAAGCCGAGGATCATCCTGATAACGAAACCGGTGATCAATCCCCGTTCGTCTCTGATCATCTCTCAATCCCCTTTGACGAGCCGTCGAGCGAGGAGGCCCTTCGCGTAATCGAGTTCCGGCACCCGCAGCAACCGGGCCAAGACGAGGTAGCTCACCACACCGATGGCCACCGGCACCAGGAGACCCACCGTCTGACCCACGAAGGTCGGCTCCAGCACTCCCTCGAGCGCTCTCGATGTCAGCCACACCAGAACACCCATCCCCGCCGCTGCGATGGCGATCCTACCTACCGATCGGGCGATCGCCCGGCCGTCCAGGCCCCCGATCCTCTTCGAGAGTGAACGCGCCTGCAGGAAGGCTCCGAAGGTGTAGGCGGCCGCGTGGCCGGCGGCCAGCCCCTCGACCCCGAAGCGCCCGTAGACCGCGAGGTTCACCGCGGTATTGAGCCCGACCGCGGCGCAGTTGATGAGGAACGGCGTCTTCGTGTTCTGCAACGAGTAGAACGCGCGCAGGAACAGCTGGAACAGAGAGAAGGGGAGCAGGCCGATGACGAACAGCCTCAGCACGGCGGCTACGAGATCGGTTGACTCCGCGGTCATCACCCCGCGCTCGAGCATGAACCGGACGATCGGCTTGCCCAGAACGAGATACCCGATCGCCGCCGGGAAGATCAGAAGAGCGGTGGTGCGGATACCGGTGGACAATCGAGCGCGGAACTCGTCCCACTTTTCGGTAACGGCCAGCTCACTCATGCCCGGAAGAAGCGCGGTGATGATCGAGACCGCGAACAGGCCGTGCGGCAGCATGAAGAACGTGAAGGCAGTTATGTAGGCGGCGAAGTCTCCGCGGTTCGAGGCCGCAAGGATCTGAACGATCAGGTAGCCGATCTGATTGACGATCACGTACGCGATGACGAACATCGACAGCTTCGCGAGGTTCTTCACCGCGGGATGTCTGATCCCCGAGAGGGTGAAGCTGTAGTGCCCGAGCCCCCTCAGGAAGGGGAGCTGAGCGATCGCCATGAGGGCTACGCCCAAGGTCGTACCGCCGCCGATGACCACGAGCTGCCAGCGGGACACGTTGGCGATCCCACCGACCTCTCCGTAGGCCTGGTGGAACGCGATGAAGATCGCGATCACCGCGAGGTTGTTGAGCACCGGCGTGTACATCGGCGCGCCGAACCTCTTGTGCGCGTTGAGCAAGCCGGCGGTCAACGCGGTCAATCCGTAGAAGATGATCTGCGGGACGAACAAGCGGATCAGGAACGTCAGTACGTCGCGCTGCACGGCGGCCTGCTCGGCCGGAACCCCAGAGGTGTAGACGTGCGCGATCAGGGGTGCCGCGAAGAAGCCGAGGACAGTCACCGCGGTGAGGATGATCAAAGAGATGTTGATGATCGACGACGCGATCACCCACGCCTTGTCCCGGCCCTCTTTCTCGAGTAGCTGCACGAACACGGGGACGAAGACCGACGTGAGGATGCCCCCGAGGATCAGCTCGTAGACGATGTTCGGGACTGTGTTGCCGAGGTTGTAGGTGTCGGAGAGCCGGTCTTCGGCCACTCCCAGCGCGGCAACGATCGCGGCGATGCGCAAGAGTCCGGTGATGCGGGACAGCACGGTGCCGACCGTCATCACCGCGGTGGCGCGAGCGAGGCTCAAGCGATGCCCACTTCTTCACTTGTGTCGCTATCGGCCCTCGCCCGCCGCCGGCGCATCCATCTGATCAGGTAGAAGAGGACGAGGAACGCCAAGGCGCCGAAGGTGAGCGCAAGCGCGATGCGGTTGTACTCGGTCGAACGGATCGTGATCGTCCGAGCGTCGGTGATGTCGAGCTTCCCATCCGGGGTCTTCAACTGCACGTCGAGTCCGAAGATCCCGCTGGTCGTCGCCGTGACGTCGATCGTCACGCTCTGCTGTTGTTCCGGAATGTTGAGCTCGAGCTCTTCGTCGTCGACCTCGATGCCCCCTCCCGTGAGCGCAACGCTGATGTCGATCTCGTAGCCGGTGTCGTTAGACACGACGAACTGGATCGATCCCTTCCGCGACGACAACGTCGTGTCGGCCGCTAGGAGGCTGATGTCGTCGAGCTCGCGCTCGATCTCGGCCTTCGACTGCGTCGCGTAATCAGCACCGTCGGCTTCGCGATCGCCCCACCACGCGCGGCCGAAGGCGGTAAGGACGTTCCTACGCAGCCTGGTCACGAGACCGGCGGGCGGCCCGATCGTGGCGAAGGAGTCGACATTGCGCTCGGCCTCCAGGATCTCGGTGAAGTACTGAGGCTCCGGCTGCCGGGTGTGCGGGGGCGCCTGGGTCACGATCTGACGGGGGGCCAGGGCTCCCGCGTCCTCCAGCCCCTCGTCGGGGGTCATCATCTCGAGCCACGGAGCGCGGGCGAGACCCCGGATGAGGTTTCGAAAGGTGCCCGGAGACGGCGTCCAGTTTGACGGGATCACGATGGGGATGATCCGTTCGCCGTGACTGGGCTCTTCTTCGCGGATCATCGAGGTCTCAGCGAACAGTCGCTGCATGTCCGCACGGGTGCCGGCCGAGCGCGTCATCTCGACGACTCGGTCCTGGACGTCGCGGTCCAGCGCGTAGCCGATGAGAGAGTCATCCCCGGTGTCGATCTCGACCGGACATGCGGCCGACAGGGCCGCGGTGGGGCACCCGGCGAGGTCGGGGTTCTCCGGAGCCAAGAGCGAGTTCGGTTCGAGGAAAGTGTGACCCGCAGAGCGATCGAGCCACAACTCGTTGAGCGCCGCGTTATCGAGGCGCCCTCCCGGCGCGTAGATCCAGTCGGGCGAGAAGCTCACATCGAACACGCTTTTATAGACCTTGTCGGCTTCGGCCAGTTGATGGCTGGTCGCGAGAGGAAAGGGGGCCAGGGAGGGAAGGTCCGCGAAGGAGTACGGAGCGGTCACGGGTTGGACGCTCGCGGACGAAAGGACCTCCTTCATCACCTCCAACAGATCGGCAGCCGCTTGCGCGCTGGGATCGCTCTCCGGAACCCGCGTGACCTCTCCGTCGACCTCCTTCAGATAACCGTCGGCCATGTCGTCGATCTCTTCGACCAGTCGAGCGCTGGGAACCACCGATAGGCGCAGATCAGGTGTGATTCGGATGCGGTCGTTCCGTGCCGGCTTCCGCGCGGTGGAGTTGCCCAGTTCTTCTTCGAGAACCTCGAACATCCCCTCCAACCAGCCGCCCGAGGCGATGGCGTCCTCGAGCGGATAGGCCCCGTTCTCGTCGGGAGTGAAGACCCCGCCGGGAGATCGCCGCGGGAGGTCCTCGATCGGAAGCACCAAGATCGTGTTCATCGCGAGGCCGGGGGCGTCGGGTGGCGTCGGGTAGTAGATGAGCTGGGTCGATACGGAATCGAGCGGCGTGCCGAACGGATCGACGACGCTTAGCTTCAGCGGGTAGACGCCATTGGCGGTGGTGGTCGCCAGCACAGGAGAATCGCTGACCGGCACCTCGATCGTCTTGACCACCGAGTCCCCCGGCTCGATCGTGTCGCCGTACTCGATGGGGAACGACCCGACGGGCTCGAGATCGGTGAGGTCGAAACGCTCGTGGAGCCCGGTGCGATTCAACACGCGCGTGTAGAGCCCGACCACGACGGTGTAGCCCAGGAGCGGTTCGTTGGTTCCGTTGGTGATCGCGAGCTTGATATTGAAGTCGTCGGTCGGCGAGTGCCACGCGGGTTGCCGCAGGATCTGGAGCCGGATCGCTCCCTCGCTCTGGGCCGCCTCGGCCGGAACCCCGGGGAGCAACACCGCTACCAGCAGAGACAGAAGGACGGCAACGATCGCGGGTCGGGCGGTTCTCTCGAAGTTGGTCATCCCGGGCACAGCATAAAGACATGCCAAGGCCCCTCATGTGGAGGGGCCTTAAGAAGTGCTTTGAGGGTTGTCTACGGGGCTACTTGGAGCCTCCGAGGCGCCCGATCTTCTGGTAGAACTCGGAGCCGTAGCGCTGCTTGGTGGTTTCGCCACCCTTCTTGCCGCCGATACGACCGATACGACCAAAGTGCTCTTCGCCGTACCGCTGCTTGGTCGTCTGGCCACCCTTGCGCCCTGCTTCGGCCCTCGACATCTTCCTGGTGGTGTCAACCATGATCCTGACTCCTCCGATCGCCCGATGCTCCCTGATGCCCATGCCCTGATGCTCTGCCGCGGAATACCAACCGATACAGGCATAGCACTCCTACCCCGGCAAATCATCACGAAACAAGCATCGAAAGACCTAATGGGCCCCCTCAACCCCGCCTGGGGAGGTGCCGATGGAACAGGTATATGGCTTCTCTAGACCTGCACGACCTTCTCGCGTACCTCGTGGAGCGGAAAGCATCGGACCTCCATGTGAGGGCCGGAGGCCCGCCCTTCATCAGGGTGAATGGGAAACTCGAGAAAACTAAGTTCGCTGCCCTGTCCGAGATGGAGAGTCGGAAGATCTGCTTCGAGGTCATGACCGACGCTCGGATCAAGACCCTCGAGCAGAAGGGTGAAGTTGACTTCGCCCACTCTCATAAGCGGCTCGGTCGTTTCCGAATGAACGTGTTCATGCAGAAGGGCGTTGTCAGCCTTGCGTGTCGCCGGGTGCTTCCGTCGAGTCCTCCGATCGAGGTCCTCGGACTTCCGCCCGCGGTGCGCACCCTGGCCGAGGAGATGCGCGGCCTGATACTCGTCACCGGTCCGACGTCGTCGGGTAAAACGACCACTACCGGTTCAATGATCGATCACATCAACTCGACCCGCCCCTGTCACATCCTCACGATCGAGGATCCGATCGAGATCCTGCACAAGGACAAGCAGGCGATCGTGAACCAGCGAGAGGTCGGAACCGACACCACCGACTTCGTCAGCGGGTTGCGTTCCGCGATGCGACAGGACCCCGACGTCATCTTCATCGGTGAGATCCGTGACATCGAGACCGTGACCGCAGCGATCCAGGCCGCCGAGACCGGTCACCTCGTCATCTCGACGCTGCACACCTCGGACGCGACCGAAACCGTGAACCGCATCATCGACCTCTACGAACCGCATCTCCAGGGACAGGTCAGGAACTCACTGGCGAGCTCGTTGAAGGGAGTCGTCTCGCAACGACTCCTTCCCAAGAAGGACGGTAAGGGGCAGGTTCCCGCCACGGAGATCCTAGTGATGAACGATCGTGTCAGAGACCTGATCGCGGAAGCGAAGAAGACCCACCTGATCCCCGACCTGATCGCCGAGTCGTCGTTCTACGGGATGCGGACGTTCGACCAGTCACTGCTGTCGTTGTACCGAGCCGACCTCGTCAGCCTCGACGATGCCCTCGGAGCGGCCACCAACCTCCACGACTTCAAGCTCTCGCTGAAGCAAGAGGGACTCCAGACCGTTTCCTAGGCGGCACCGGTCGTCAGTCGGGGGCGTTCTAATTCGGCCACCGCCATCTTCAGCGTCTTTCTCCGCTCGATCTCTGCGCATGCGGTTGCAGCAGCTTCGATCGAGGACGCGGCCAGCATCTCGTCCACCAGCTTGATAGTGGTCAAGAGCGGCCGGGTGAGAAGAACCAGGAACCGATCCATCGCAGTCTCCCTTTTCAATCGGATCAACTGCGTCATCGTCCGGTATGGATGTTTCGCGTGGATGGCTACCGTATTTCCAGGTGGTTAAGCCGAGGTTGCCAACCGGCCGCCCGGGAGGGCCCAAGCTCATAGTCTTGTGCCATGGGTTCGCAAGAAGATTCCTCCCCGCGCGGCATGGCGGAGCTCCTGGCTGAAGGATCGCCGGTGCTCGATCTCGCGCGCCTGTTCCGGAACGCCGGCCACGAGCTCTACCTCGTCGGGGGCCCGGTGCGGGATATGGCGCTGCGGCGGGAGCATACGGACCTCGATTTCGCGACCGATGCCGTGCCCGAGGAGACCCAGGCGGTCCTCCGACCCGTCGCCTCGGAGATGTGGACCCAGGGGATCGAGTTCGGGACCATCGGGGCCTTCGTCGCCGGCGTGCACATGGAGATCACGACCTTCCGGACCGAGCGATACGAACCCGACTCCCGTCACCCCGCGGTTGAATTCGGATCCGATATCGAAGTCGATCTGTCGCGCCGGGATTTCACCGTGAACGCGATGGCGATCCGGCTTCCCGAGCGCACGCCCATCGACCCTTTCGGGGGCATGGAAGACCTTAAGAAGCGGGTGTTGCGCACGCCGATCGAGCCGGAGCAGTCGTTCGCCGACGATCCGTTGCGGATGCTGCGCGCGTTCCGCTTCGCGTCGCAGCTCAAGTTCCGGATCGCGGACGAGGTCCTGGCTGCGATCAAGGAGATGAAGGGATCGCTCCGGACGATTTCGGCCGAACGGATCCGGGACGAGCTGTCCAAACTGGTGACCGGGCCCGCGGTGGCGCGCGCTTTGATGCTCGCCGACGACACCGGGATCACCGACATCTTCCTTCCGGAGTTGGGCGCATTGAAGCTCGAGCAGGATCCGGTGCAACGACACAAGGATGTGTTCGCACACACGCTGGCGGTGGTCGAGCGAACCGACCCAGAGTTGAACCTGCGGCTCGCGGCTCTGCTGCACGACATCGGGAAGCCTTCGACGCGCGAGATCTCCGAGGACGGGGTGACGTTCTATCACCACGAGGTCGTCGGGGCTCGTATGGCGCGCGACCGATTGAAGGAAATGCGTTTCCCCAACCACGTGGTGGACGAGGTGTCGCAACTGATCTTTCTGCATCACAGGTTCCACGGCTACGACGACGGATGGACCGATGCGGCCGTTCGACGTTACGTCCGCGATGCGGGCCCGTTGCTCGGCACACTCAATCTCTTGGTGCGAGCCGACTGCACCACGCGCAACCCGGCCAAGGCGCGTCGCCTCCAGGAAGCGATGGATGCGTTCGAAGCGCGCATCCGGGAGCTCGCGGAGCGCGAGGAACTCGAACGGATCCGCCCCGACCTCGACGGGACCCAGGTGATGGCGTATCTGGGCGCCGGCGAGGGCCGCATGATCGGCGAGGCGTTGGAGAATCTCCTCGACCTCCGGATGGAGGAGGGGCCTCTGGGAACCGACGAGGCCTACGCACGCCT
>WHTI01000021.1 GCA_009377815.1 Actinomycetota bacterium | reverse complement strand
GCCGGGGCCCCGATGAAGATCACCGAGTGCCCCTCCTTGATCCCAAGCTTCTTCGGCAGCGGCGTGCCCGAGTAGCCCGCGCCCGTCATCCGAACCCCCTCTCGTAGGGAGCCAGGATAGAACGAGCCCCCCGGGAGGGGGGCCCAGACAAACCGCCCATCGCTTGACATAGGGGAACATATGTTCGATACTGGAAGGGTTCGCTGATCGAGAAGGAGAGCACGTGGCCGAGGGTCTGGTCAGGACGCAGACGGAGTTGGAAGCCGCTTCGGAAGATGAACTGGATCGGGGGATCGATTCCCTCTGCGGCCTCTATTACAGCTCGCATGCCCATCTCCTGGCCTTCATCGGGGCCAAGGATGCCCGGGATCCAGACAGCAGAGCGACGGTCGTGGGACTCAGCGCCAAGATGGGGATCACGATCGCTACCGCCCGGAGATGGCTCGAGACCGCTCGTCTGCTGCGGGATCTCCCCCACCTGGCGGAGCTCTATGAGTCCGGGTCGTTGTCCTACGAGAAGCTCGAGGCGGTCGCCAGGGTGGCGACGCCTGAGACCGATGAGTCCTTGGCCGAAGCGGCCCCGACGATGTCGACCGGGGCGATCCGCAAGCTCGCCGCCAAGCTCGAGGCCGTGACCGATCCCGAGCAGGCGCATGCGGCCGGGCGCCTCACCTACCGGTGGAGACGGAACGGGAGATTCAGGTTCTCGGGAGACTTGCCGGCCGATTCGGGAGACATCTTCGCCAAGGCGATCGAGCGGGAGATGGACACGATGCCTCGGGTGCCCGACGAGGAACGTCCCTCCTATGCCCAGAAAGCCGCCGACGCGCTCGTGAACCTGGCCTCGGCCACCCTCGCCGAGGACGGCGACGCCGACCGGGCCACGGTCGTGGTCCACACCGACCTGTCGGTCCTGACCGACGGCGAAGGGGTCGCCGAGTCCGAGTTCGGATCGATCCTGCACCCCGATGTCGTCAGGCGCCTGGCGTGCGACTGCCGGATGCAGCTCACCGTTCACGACGACAAGGGACAGAGCCTCGGGGTCGGGCGGACGCAGCGGACCGCACCTCCGTGGTTGATGAGACAGCTCAAGAAGCGCGATGGCTGCTGCTCGTTCCCCGGATGCACCAACCGGCGTTTCACCGAGGGCCATCACGTGACCTTCTGGCCCGATGGGGGCCGCACCGATCTCGACGACATGAGTCTCCTGTGTCGCTACCACCACAAGCTGGTCCACGAAGGAAAGTGGAGGATGGAACTGGTCGATCCCGCTACCGGAGAGACGAGGTGGTTCCGGCCCGATGGGTCCTTGTATTCGGGCGGGCCGCCGCCGATCGACGAAGAACTTCGAAAACGGTTCTTCGGTCCCCTCGTTCCGGTCGGATAGAGACCAACCCTCAGATTCCTGGGCGCGACCAACCCGCGGTTGCCTCTGCAACCCGTTTACGGATCTCGCCGTTGCGGATGGTCGTGAGGTGGTGATCTCGAACGACGACGCGCCCCCCGACCATGACGTTCGCGATCGCGGTCGGTTGCATCGAATGAACGATGTGGCGCTCGAGTTGGCCCGGAGGCTGCAGCGAGAGGTCGTGGGAGTCAAGGCCGACGAGGTCGGCGAACGCTCCTGCCGCGAGGCGACCAGCGGGTAGTCCGAGGAGATCGGCTCCGGCCTCGGTCCCCAACCGGAACGCGGTCATGGCATCGAGTGCCGAACCGTCCTTCGCCTGCGCCTTGGCCACCAGGGTTGCCTGTCGCATCTCGTCGAACACGCTCTGCCGGTTGTTCGCGCATCCCCCATCCGGACCGAGCGCCACACGGATCCCCCGCGCCAGCATCTCGGGAACGCGCGCCATCCCGTCACCGAGGAAGGCGTTGGCTCCCGGGCAATGGACGATCCCGGCCCCCGACGCCGCGAGCAGATCCAACTCCTCGTCGTCGACCCATACCGAATGGATCGCCACGAGTCGGTCGTTGAGCAGTCCTTCCCGGTGGAGAAGGCGCACGGGGGTCGCTCCGTATCGTTCTTCGATCTGAGCGCGCTCGTAAGCAGCCTCGGCGAGGTGGAGGTGGCACGGCGTGTCGAGCGACTCCGCCAGCTCGAGCGCTATCCGGATCGTCTCCGGCGAGGCGGCGTGCAACGAATGCGGCGCCGGTTGCACGTGAACCAAGGGGTCATCGAGGTAGTCCTCCGCCAGGTCCCTGCACCTCTGGGCCGCATCGCGGGCCGGCTCCCGGTAGCGCGCCGGTGCCTTCGTCGGAGCGTCGGGGTCGTACAAGGCACGCGCTAGGACCAGCCTGATCCCGATGTCCTTGGCCGCCTCGATCACACGCTCGGCATTGGCATTGCTTGAGTCGTGGAGGTAGAAGAAATCAACGGTCGTCGTGGCTCCTGCCAGAAGCGCTTCGGCGAACGCGAACAGAGCACCCGCATAGATCGCATCACCGTCCAGTCGGTCGGAGAAGGGATACAGAACGTCGTCCCGCCACGACTCGAACGGCAGATCGTCGGAGAAACCCTTCAGCAGGTTCTGGAACGCGTGCCCGTGCGAGTTCACCGTGCCGGGAACGATCGCGGCATGGCCCCAGTCGTCGACCTCGGCCTCGGGAGGCACCTCCCGCGGCGGCACGATACCGGCGATGCGATCGCCCTCGACGAGAACACAGAGGTCCGGCTCGAACCCCGCTCCGGTATGGACCAACGCCCCATGGATCGCTTTCACTACGGCAGCGTAGCGGAGCCGCACCCCGAGGCGCCGGTTGATCGTGCTCTAGGCTTGTGCCCGTGAACGTTCTCATCGGTGAGCCGCTCTCGTTCGACGACGTCGTCGCCGTGGCCGTGGACGGGGCACGGGTGGAAGCGTCTCCCGGGCTCGCCGGGCGCATGGCCCCCGCCCGCGCAGTGGTTGATGCGGCGGTCGAGGCGGGCGAGGCGGTCTACGGCATCTCGACCGGGATCGGCGATCTCGCCAACGTGAGGATCGACACCGGCATGGCCACGCAGCTCCAACGCGACCTCGTACTGAGTCACTCGACCGCGGTCGGAACGCCACTCGCACGCGAGGTGGTGCGGGCGATGCTCCTTCTGAAGGCCAGGACCTTCGCGATCGGCGCCTCCGGCGTCAGGGTCGAGATCGTTGAACGTTTGATCGAGCTGCTCAACCAGGGCATCCATCCGGTAGTGCCCTCGCAGGGATCGCTGGGCGCATCGGGTGACCTGGCCCTGCTCGCGCACCTGGCCGGCCCGCTGATCGGCGAGGGCAAGGTCGAGTATCGGGACGACGTGATGGCGGCGGCAGACGCGCTTAGGAAGGTCGGGCTCGAGCCCCTCGAGCTGTCCCACAAGGAGGGGCTGTCGCTCATCAACGGGACCGAGGGGATGCTCGCACTCGGCATCCTGTCGTTCGAGCGGGCGCAGCGGATCGCGCGCACCGCGGACATCACCGGCGCGATGGCGGTCGAGGCGCTGCTGGGGACCGACCAGGCGTTCGCCGAACGCATCGTGTCGTTGCGCAAACACCCCGGCGCCCTCAAGGTCGCGGCCAACCTCCGGAACCTCCTGACCGACAGTCCGATCGTCGCGTCACACCGGCACTCGGACCATCTCGTCCAAGACGCCTACTCGCTCCGATGCATCCCGCAGGTACACGGCGCCTATCGCGACGGCCTCGAATACATCCGTATGATTCTCGAGGCCGAACTCGCATCGGCGATCGACAATCCCTCGGTCATCGTGGACACCGGCGAAGTCCTATCGGGCGGGAACTTCCACGGTGAGGCCCTCGCCCTGGCCCTCGATCATCTCGGCCTCTGTGTCGCGGGGTACGCCACGATCGCGGAACGGCGGGTCGCCCGGCTCGTCGATCCCCATCTCAACAACGGGCTACCCGCGTTCCTGACCGAGACTCCGGGGCGGTCAAGTGGGTTCATGATCGCTCAGTACACGGCCGCATCGATCGTGTCCGAGAACCGTGGCCTCTGCTTCCCGGCGTCGTCCGACTCGATCCCGACATCGGCGGGCCAGGAGGACCACGTTTCGATGGGAGCCACGTCCGGGCGCAAGGCGTACTCGATAGTGACCAACACCCAGAACGTCCTGGCGATCGAGGCGATGGCGGCGGGTCAGGGGATCGATCTCCGCGAGCAGGCCCCCGCCGCGGGGACCGGCTCCGCGCTCGAGGTGATCCGGTCGGTCACTCCCAAGCTCACTCACGACCGTTCGTTGTCCGACGAGATCGAGGCCGTTCGAGGACAGATCGGATCGGGCGCCTTGATCGAGGCGGCCGCCGCGGCCTGCGGCGGCCTGGCCTAGCGCGTCACGCGCTCCTCCGCGCCTGGGGCGACGTGTACCAGCTCTCCGTCGCACACGACCGCGACGACGGCATCGTGATCGGGCCGGTACGGCATCGATTCGAAATCGGGAACGTCCAGCAAGACTAGGTCGGCACGCCGCCCCTCCACGATCCGGCCGACGACAACGTCCAGGCCGATCGTGTACGCCGCGTTCACAGTCGCTGCGGCGAGAGCCTCGAGGGGACGAAGTCCGTAGAGACGGCAGGCGAGGGCGATCGCGAACGGCATCGAATGGATCGGACTGGTGCCCGGGTTGAGATCGGTCCCGAGGGCCACGATCGCCCCCTCTTCGATCAGGTTGCGGGCCGGAGGCTTCTTGTTCTGCCGGAGCGTGAACGTCGCGCCGGGAAGCAGAACTGCCGCCGTGTCGCCCGCCGCGATGTCCCCCACCGCTGCCAGCGACGTGTGGTTCAGGTGATCGGCGGACTGTAGTCCCCACCGAGCCGCGAACGAAGCCGCTTGGGAGTCCTCGAGTTGATCGGCGTGCATCCGCATCCTCAGGCCCAGCTCATCGGTGGTGGTCTTGAGTCTGGCTGCGTGCTCGAGCTGGAAGGCGATCGACTCGACATAGATGTCGACCGCGTGAGCCAGGCCCTCACTCGCCACCTGCGGAAGGAGAGTCTCGGCGATCTCACCGATCCATTCGCCCTCGGACTTGTCCGGCGGACACGCGTGAGCGGCGAGGCAGGTAGTCACCACCGTCTGTGGAACCGCGACCGCAAGGTCCCGAGCAAGACGGAGCTGGCGCAGCTCCCCATCGATCGAGAGCCCGTAGCCGGACTTGGTCTCGAACGTAGTCGTGCCCTTCCGGAGCATGCTCGCGGCCATATCCGACGCGAACGCGAGTACCTCCGTGTCGGATGCCTCCGCGAGCAACCTCTGCGAGCGGAAGATCCCACCCGACTCCTTGTGCAGGGTCTCGTATCGAAGTCCCGACAACCGGGCCGCATCCTCGTCGGCGCGCCATCCGAAGAACGGCAGGTGCGTGTGCGGGTCGACGAACCCGGGGACGACCGTGCAACCGGTGGCGTCGATCACACAGTCGGCACCCCCGTCCTTGGATCCGATGCCCGCGATCACCCCGGCGTCGACTGTCACCGAGGAGCCCTCGAGGACCTCGATCGTGCGGAACCCCTCACCGCGCACGGGCCCGTCGCCCGCGAAGGGCACCACGGTCGCAGCGTTGTCGATCGAGATGCTCACCTGCACTAGTCCTCCTCCTCCTCGGAAAGATGCTTGCGACGGACCTTCTGGTACTTGAGGCCCCCGTCCGTGTCCTCGATCCGCTCGACGTCACCCTGCTCGCGTAGGTAGGCGATGTGAGCCAGGGCTTCACCGAGGGCGAGCCGCTTCTCGAAGTGGAGCAGGGTGCCTCCGAAGATCTCTTGGGTGATCTCGTCGGCGGAATGTGGTTCGTTGCGGATCACCTGGAGGATCGACCCGAGCCGCCGGTCATGATGCCGTTCGACGACCCGCGCTCGCGACGCACCGTCCTCGAACGGCCGCCCGTGCCCCGGGAGAACCAGGTCGGGGGCGAGGTCCTCGATCTTCTGCAGCGAGGCCAGGAAATCACCGAGGGGGTTCTCGTCGCCGCGGCGGAAATCGATGTGCGGGGTGATCGCTCCGAGAAGATGATCACCCGACAGCAGGATGCGATCCGACGCCGACCAGAGGCAGACGTGTGCCTCGGAGTGACCGGGGGTGTGCACGATCGTCCACACCCGTTCGCCCACCGCGAAGCTCTCTCCACCCTGTAAGGCGCGATCGGCATCGACCACGCGGGAGACGAACGGACGCCAGTCTTCGTACGCGGTGAGCTCCTCGATCTCGTGCTCGCCCACGCCGTGATCGCGGAGCATCTCCGACAATCGGCGAGTGGCGCCCTCGGGATCCTGATAGGCGGCCAGATCGGCCCCCGCCGCCTCGTGCATCCACAGTTCGCAACCGCTCTCATCGATGAGGCGGCCCGCCATCCCGTAGTGATCGATGTGAGGATGGGTGATGACCAGCCGCTCGATATCGCGGGGTGCAACCTCGCAAGCGGCCAGCGCTGCCACGAGATGATCCCAACCGTGATCGGCCTCGGCCTCGTCGGGAAGATAGATGCCGCAATCGACCAGGGTCATAGGACCCTCACCGGCTTCGGGTGAGAGCAGATACGCGTTCACCCGATCGAGGCCGGGGAACGGCAGCGGCAGAACGAGACGGAAGATCCCCCGGGCAGGCTCTCTGCGCTTCGCCTCCGGGAGCTTCGTCGATCGATTACTCGTGGACCTGCTCCTTGATGGTGAACCAGATGCGCACCAGCACCCGGTAGGTGAGGGCACCGTCGTCGTCCACGGTTCCTCCCACTTCAACGACCTCGAAAGACTTGAGGCCGCGGAGCGTCAGGGATGCGCGTTCGACGGCTTCCGTAACCGCGGCTTCAACACTTGCTCCGGTGGCGTAGAGATCGATCGATTTCTCAACCGGCATAGGAGAACCCCCTTCTTGGAAGGGGGCCATCCTATGGGAGGGGGTGGGCTGTTAGCGCTGCGTGCGTCCTAGGGGGGACACGAAGGTCGGCGTGCGGTGACAACTCACAGGTCCGCGATGACGGGAGTTCCGTCGCATGAACTCCTTTGACAATTGGTCGCGAGAGATCGCCAACCACCATTTCGCCGCGGAGATCCTGCCCGTTTCGGTGCTCGGGCCGGCCATCCACTCGCAAGTGCGGTCGTCCATCGCAAACCTCTCTCGGAACCTCAGCTCCGATCGCGTCATCGGGATCCAGTTGCTTTCGCCTGCCTATCCCTTTCGCTTCGTCTCTTCTGACTCCTTCCCTTAAGAACGAGAAAAGAAGAACAGCGTTGGGAGTAACGCGGCTAATGCCCGATTTTGCCCGGGACCCAAAGTGCGTGCGTGAACCCTCGAGGTGGAAGAAGCGCTACTTCTTGCGAGCCTTGGCCGCCGCCGACTTCGCCTTGGAAGTGGCCGCGGTGGTCTTCTTCTTGGTCGTCGCGGCCGCCTTCCGGACCTTGGGGGCGGCCTGCTTCTTCACCGACTTCGTTGTCGTGCCCGCAGCCTTCTTGCCGGCCGCGGCAGCCTTCTTCACGCGCGCCCGCGCCGACTTGACCTCTTTGGACCGAACGAGTTCCTTGGCGCTCTTCCGAGACTTCTTGGCGGCGGCCGCGCCCTTGACGGCCTTGCCGGCGACCTTCACCTGCTTCTTGGCCGTCTTGGCATCTCTCGTCTTGGAGACCTCCTTGACGGTCGCCCGGGCGATCTCGGCAGCCTTCTTGCCGGCTTCCGCAACGCCCTTCGCCGCGATGCCTGCCTGCTTCTTCGCCTCTCGCAGCTGCTTGTTCGCCTTCCGAGCCATCTGGTCTCCCTCCGTCTCCCGACGAGCTGAACGCCAAGTGACCTTACGGTACCCCTCCTCGAGCCCCCCTACCCCGGCCACAGTGTGTGTACAGGAGGGCCTCCTGAACGCCGATACAGGAAAGAGATCGAACGAGCAGCTAGGGGACCACCAGAGATGAATCAAACAGCCGGTGCCGAGACGAGAGGGCCACGTGGCCTCTCCTTAGTGCCGTCCGGGACCACCGGCGTCTGGCTGATGACTGCCCTCCTCACCCTGGTGGCCGGGATCCTCTTCGTCACGATCCAGATGGACCTCAAGGCCCTCCCCACCGCCGTAAGCATCCCCTGGTGGGTGCTGGCGATCGCCTTCTTCGTCTCCGAGGTGTTCGTGGTGCACCTCGAGTTCCGCTCGAGCGCCCACTCGTTCGCTCTCAGCGAGATCCCCATGGTCGCGGGTCTCTTCTTCGCATCGCCCGCCGAACTACTCGTTGCCCAGTTGGTCGGTGCGGGTCTGGCGTTGCTCTTGGTCCGCCGGCAGAAGACCCTGAAGGCCCTGTTCAACCTCGCCCTTCTCGCATTCAACGTCGTCCTTATCAACCTGATCTTCCGCGCGATCGTCGGCACCTCCGACGTGATGTCCGCCCGAGGATGGGTGGGAAGCCTGGTCGGGCTGATCGGCACCAACCTGCTGTCGATCGCGTTGATCGTGCTTGCGATCGCGCTGGTGGACCGCGGGTTCGAGCGAGAGGCGTTCCAACAGATCCTCTCCATCGGGTTCATCGTCACCGTGACCAACGGTTGTCTCGCTCTTCTTGGGGTCCAGCTCGTCGACGCCAACGTTGCCGCGGCGTGGCTGCTGGTGGTACCGGCTGCGACGCTGTTCATCGCCTACAAGGGATACAGCGTCCAACGCCAGAAACTGTCCAGTCTCGAGTTCCTCTACCAGGCAACGCGCGCGTCGCAGAGCACGCGACAGAGCGAGTCGGTGATGCTGTCGCTCCTGACGCAGGCGAGAGCCATGTTCGCCGCCGAGATCAGCGAGATCATCTTGTTCCCCGCGGTTGCAGGCGACAAGGCTCAGCGCACGGCTCTCGGTCCGAGGAATGACGTAACGGCACTTCACGACATCGACCTCGACCCGACCACCGGTGTATGGGCCAGGGTCGCCTCCGAGGGCGAGGCTCTGTTGCTCAAGCAGCCCATGGCCAACCCGCAACTGCGGAAGCATTTCGAAGCCCTCGGGATGAAGGACGCGATGGTCGCTCCATTGCGAACCGAGAACGGCGTGGTCGGAACGATGACGATCGCCAATCACCTGGGCGACGTCTCTACCTTCGATATCGACGACCTCCATCTTCTCGAGACCCTGGTCAACCACGCCAGCGTATGGCTCGAGAACGCGCGATTGATCGACCGGCTCGAGGAGTCACTCGCTCACTTGACCGAGATGAACCGTTTGAAGGACGACTTCGTGGCCACCGTTTCTCACGAACTCCGAACCCCGCTGACGTCGATCCAGGGATATATCAAGACGCTGCTGCGACCGGAGATCGAGTTCGATGCGGACGAGCGTCGGTCGTTCCTCGAGGTGATCGATCGTCAGAGCGCCCGGCTGCACGCACTCATCGAGGACATCCTCGTTGTATCGAGACTCGAATCTCACGATCAGCCTCCCAACGTCGACGTCATCTCTCTCCCGGAGATCATCGGTCAGGTGATCGAGGAGTTGGAGGAAACGGACGCAGCTCGGGTCGAGATCGATCTACCTGAGCGTCACCCGCGGATCATCAGTGATGGCTCGAAGTTGATGCAGGTCCTCGCCAATCTGGTGGGCAATGCGCTCAAGTATTCGGCCCCCGACGCGCCCGTCAAGGTGAAGGCTGAGGTCGAAGGGCCTGGGATCACGGTCTCCGTGACCGATGAAGGGGCCGGCGTCCCGGACGAGTTCGCCGAGCGCGTTTTCGATCGCTTCTTCCAGGTCGATCAGTCCAACACCCGGACCTCCGGCGGCACCGGGCTGGGGCTCTACATCTCGCGAAGGTTCGCCGAGGCGATCGGGGGCCGGGTGTGGCTCGAGAGCTCGTCGGGCTCAGGGTCTACCTTCTGTGTCTGGATACCTCTCGAACCAGCATCGGAACGTTCATCGGAGCCAGACCTACCGGTCGAGGTGGATCCGTAGCCACGTGCGTTTCCCGCACGCAGGGCACCTGAACCACGAGCTGTGGTACTTGAGCACCGGCAGATGGAAGTGGAGCGGGAACATCAATGCGGCGAGCTCGATGTACGAGACCCGCGTCTCCTCGCGACAGGAGGAGCACTCGACGGTACAGGTCAGCGCCCGCTTCTCGGTCGCGCTATAGAGGGCGTGACGCCCGTAGGTTCGCTCGGCTCCCTCACTCATTCGCTCAGCCTCCCCCTTCCGCATCGATCGTATGAGCATGACTCCGGTAGGCCGCCGCACCGGGATGGCTGGAAGCGTAAGAGAGGATCGATCGTCCCGCTTGCGACGCTTCCGCGAAACGGATCGACTTCGGAACCGGCGGCTCCAGAACCCGCACCCCGTATCTCTCACCCACGTCCTCCAGAACCATGCGGGTGTGCTTCGACCGCCCGTCGAACAGCGTCGGGATGATGCCCGATGTGGTCAGTGACGGATTGGTGAAGTGGCGGATGTCGCCGAGAGTCTCGAGAAACTGGCCCACTCCCCTGTGCGACAACGCCTCGCACTGAAGAGGGATGAGGACCTCCGATGCCGCCGTCAGAGCGTTGATCGTGATGATCCCCAGTGACGGCGGGCAGTCGAAGAGAACGTAGTCGTAGCCGTCGGAGAAGTCGCGCAGGGCCCTTTCGAGCGCGTACTCGCGTCCGGTCTTCGCCAGGAGGACGGCCTCCGCGCCGGCGAGGTCGATGTTCGCGGGGATGAGGTCCACCTCGCGCGTGATCACCACCTTCTCCATCGGCAACTTACGGACGAGTACGTCGTTGACCGTCTCCTCGAGGCCGTCCGGGTCGATCCCCATCGAATAGGTAAGCGCGCCTTGTGGATCGAGGTCGACCGCCAGCACGCGCCGCCCCAGTTCCGCCAAGGCGACCGCGATGGACAAAGTCGTGGTTGTCTTAGCGACACCGCCCTTCTGGTTCGCGAACGCTATGACGCGGGGCACGTCAGCTGCCCCTGCCCCCTGCGTTGTCCTCAGATCCCGGAGAGTCGAGACCGAGTCGCGCGAGAAGGCTCTTCACCTCGTCCACCCTCCAGTCGCGCGACGTGAGTTCGTCGGCCAGTTTGGAGGACAGCTCACCTACCTCCTCCGCCGCGTAGGACTCGTAGCCGTCCAGGAACCCGCGCGCGTAGTCCCAGGAGACGTACTCGTCGGGATCGGGATCGAATGCCGGCTCGTGGATCGGGGACTCCCCTGCCTCGAGCAGTTCCTTAAGGTTCCCGGCCAAGAGGTCCCACGCGAGGAAATGGTCCTCGTCGCAATCGGGGCAATAGAACACTGCCCCCTTGATCCCCTTGGGACCGAGGACCTCTTTGAGAACCTCGACATCCAGGAGGTCCTGGCGGAGAGCGTCTCGTTCGGTATCGTCGAGGGCTTCCGGGTCCCCTGAGGGTTCGAATTCCGGGTCGTCGTCGTTCGGCCTGCCTGCATCCATGAACCGATGGTACGGCAGCGCACACCCCTACAGGTAGGCGGCACGATGGGCCCGGATCGCTGGGTAACTACCGGGATCTAGTCCCGACGGTTCATTCCGGTACCCCCTGTCCTGTGCCATGTTGAGATCGGCAGATCAGGGGTGGAAAAGACCATGGGAACGCAGCAGGAGGGGTCCCGGACCCCGTCACGAAGGACCGGAGATCCCAAACAGCCTTCCGTGCTGGTGGTGGGGGAAGTTCCGTTCGGTTGGGACGATGAACTTGCCGCGGAGTTCGACCTCACATCCGTAACCGAACATGACGACGGCATCGCGTTCGCCGAGAGCCATCATCCAGACGCGATCGTCGTGTGCGGTACCGAGAACGAAAGCGCCATACTGCTCGGTGTTCTATCGCGCTCCCCGGAGACCATGGTCACTCCGGTGGTGCTGATCTCTCACGACGTCGACCCGGACGACCGCGCCCTCGCTTTGGAGCGCGGCGCGTGCGATCTGATCTCCGATCGCTCGAACGCTCGGGAGCTGGCGGCTCGGATCTCGTCCGCGCTCCGCTCCAGTGAACGATTCAGAGACCTCAGACTCGGCACCGATCGTGATACGGCGACCGGCCTGCCCCTCCGAAGCGGGTTCCTGGAGCGGGTGGAAGGTGAGATGGCGAGGTCACGCCGGCACAACAATTCGCTGTCGATCATGCTTGTCGAGGCCGACGAACTCGGAGCGGTCGTGGCGGAGCATGGAGCCGTCGCCGGGGAGGAACTGATGGCCCAGATCGCTCGGATCCTGAGGCGTGCCTTGAGGACCTCGGACGAGGCCTTCCGCTACGACGCCCGGACGCTCGCGGTGATCCTCCCCGAAACCGAGATCTCGGCCGCTCACCGGGCCGGCAACCGGATGATGGAGGTCGTCGAGGCGGTCGGCTACGGTCCCGGCGGAGTCACGCTGTCCCTCGATCGGGGTCCAGGCGGAACCATCTCCATCGGGATCGCCGAGATCGAATCCGGAGCCACCGTCGAGTCCCTGACAACCCGGGCCGAGGGAGCCCTGAGACTCGCCCGCGAGTCCGGCGGCGGGGTGGCATGGCGATCGGACGATCCACGCCGCGCCGGCGTCGGTTCCGAGGCGCTCGCGGCGACCCTCACGCCCCGGGAGTGGACCGTGCTCGCCCGGCTCGCCAAGCGCGAGACAGAACAGGAGATCGCTGCCCGCCTCGGGATCAGGGCCGGGACGGTCCGGAGCCACAAAGCGAGGATCAGACGGAAGCTCAACATCCGGCGCAACGTGCGCCTCTCGGAGTTCGCCCGCGAACACCTCACCGAGTTGATGAAGAGGATGCCTCCGACCGAAGAGCGTCCTTAGAACCGGTCGAGGTATGCGTCGATCAATCCCTGGCCCCAGAAGATCGCGATGGCGGTGCCCAGTGCGAGGAACGGTCCGAAGGGAACCATGGTCTTCCGATCCCCTCCTCTCATGGCCATGATCAGGATCCCCACCACCCCGCCTAACAGAAACGCGAGGAACATCCCCATGAGGACAACCCCGACGCCCTCGGCGTAACCGAGGAACGTCCCGAGAACAAACGCGAGCTTCACATCTCCTCCGCCCATACCCGCGGGGAAGAAGAACGCGATCAGGAAGAAGAAGCCGCCGAAGATCACCATGCCCAGGAGCGCGTGGTACAGCTGCTCCGGCTCGGACGACGCGAACGCCATCACCGCCAGCGCCGCCCATCCCACGAGGAACAACGGGTAGACGATCCGATTCAGCAGGAGCCGGTGTTCGAGGTCGATGACACTGAGAACGACGAGCATCCAGAAGAGTGCCGAGAACACGAACAGTTCACCGGACAGACCGAACTTCCACGCGCTTAAGGCGAACAGGACCGCGGTAACGAGTTCGGTCAGCGGGTAGCGAGCCGAGATCCGGACCCCGCAGTGGCGGCACTTGCCCCGCAGCACGAGATAGCTGAGCACCGGGATGTTCTCGACGACTGTGATCGTCGCGTTGCAGTTCGGGCAATAACTTCGGGCCGGGGTGGCCAGCGATTGACGTTTGGGGATCCGGTACGCGGCGACGGTTCCGAAGCTTCCGAACACCAGCCCGAGAACCGCCCAGAGAGCGATCAGCAACGCATCGAGGGGGCCGGTCCGCTACTCGGGGTCGCCGATATGGTGGCGGATGACGTCGAGCAGCCCGTCGGCCTCGAACGGCTTCATGATCACGTTCTCACGGCCGATCTCGTCGTCGAAGATCGCGTGGGCGTCGGGCTTCCCCGTCACGACCACGATGGGGATGCCCTGGGTCACCGGATGCTGCCGCATCTCGTCGAACATCCGGCCCCCGGAGACATCCGGCATCATCAGATCGAGCAGGATGAGGTCGGGTCGCTTGAACTCCGCCTTCGTGAGCCCCTCTAAGCCATCACGAGCCTCTAGGACCTCATAGCCCTCAGATTCGAGGATGAATCGCTCGAGCTCGCGTACCGCTTCCTCGTCTTCGACGATCAGAACCGTCTTCCCCATGGGATGAAAGGTATCAACTTCCGCGGGCGCCATGCCGATACCTAGGGGGAATGGATATACAACGGCTGCGGGCAGAGATAGAAGCGGGCAGATACCAGGTACCAGCAGAGCAAGTTGCCGAGGCGATCATCGCCTGGATCAATCCCACAATCCTCGAACGGGGGACCCAGGAGAACGCCGCCTGGAGACCGACTCCGCCATACGAACGGCTCTGGCGGACGCTTTAACGTCGTGGACCCGGACGATAGCAGCCCCCATATAGGCGGCTAGGGCCGCCAGTGCGAGGCTCCCCTCCAACCGCTCCTCCAGCGGAAGCTCCAGCGTCTCCCCCACCACGTCTTTGCGGGACGGCGCCACCAGCACCGGCCATCCAGTAGCCACCTGCTCGTCCAACCGCCGCATCAGCTCGAGCGAGTGGAACGTCGTCTTCCCGAAATCCAGACCCGCGTCGACCACGATCCGCTCGCGCGGTATCCCCGCGGCGAGCGCTTCGGTCGTCAAGGTCTCCCAGCACTCCAGCACGTCGACCACGATGTCTTCGTAGACCGGATGTCGCGGGCGTCCCCGGATCTGGCCCCCGTTGTGCATCACGACGAGGGCCGCTCCCGACTCCGCCACCGCCGCCGCCAGACCCGGATCGGCGAGGCCCGAGACATCGTTGACGATCGCCGCTCCCGACTCCACCGCCGCGCTCACGACACTGCCCCGAGCGGTCTCGACGGAGATCGGCACGTCGCTCGCGGCCGCGACTGCGGCGACCAGGGGGATCAGGCGATCCAGTTCTCCGCCCTCACCGACCTCCGCCCCCGGTCCGGCCTTGACCGCTCCCAGATCGAGGATCTCGGCCCCCTCGGCAACGAGCCCCAGGGCGAACTCGACCGACGCATCGAGGCCCAGACGCCCGCCGTCGAAGAAGGAGTCAGGGGTGCGGTTCACGATCCCCATCACCAGACAGTGATCGAGATCTACGGTGCCTCGGGCATGTTCCAAGATCATGAGGGGCGTAGCCTACGCACCGATGAGCACTCCAACGGTCGCGGTCGGCGCCATCTGCATCCACGAAGACCGGATGCTGTTGATCCGGAGGGGCCGAGAGCCCTCGATCGGCCGGTGGTCCCTGCCGGGCGGACGCGTCGAAACCCGGGAACTCCTGGCCGATGCCCTGGTGCGCGAGGTCAAGGAAGAAACCGGACTTGACATCGAAGTAGGAGACCTCGCCGGCATCCTCGAGGTCCCGGGAGAGGTCCACTACGTGATCCTCGACCACTTCGCCACCGTGATCGGTCCCTCAGAGCCCGTGGCCGGAGACGACGCCATCGAGGCCCGCTGGGTGCCTCTCGATGAGGTCGTGGGCCTCGACCTGACCCCGCGCTTCCTCGAAACGCTCCGGGGCTGGGGAGTCCTCCCGGAAGCCTAGGGATCTACTCGGCTACCGGCCAGGCGTACTTAGTGAGGTACCGGCCGCGGAGGTTATCGAACGCGCAGGGATCGTGGGGGATGTCCAGGGTTAGGACGCCGTCCTCAACGGTCCACTCGTAGGTCACCTCTAGCGCCGGGCAGACGAGGTCGTTGAACAGCGTGAGCTCGTCCCCGTCGACCCGATAGTGGCCGGAGCTCCCGAACACCGACTCCTCGTCGGCGATGTGGAAGCGACCCTCGGTGAACTCGAGCGTCGCTCCCCCGGGATAGATGCGGTAGGGAGGACAACGACGGCAGGGAGCGGCCATCGGGACCTCCTCGAAGCTCACCTCCCTGCGATAGAGGCCGTCGATCGCGGTCGCCTCCCGGTCCGGGATCGGCGTGGTGAATGGGTACGGCTCCCGGGCATCGGTCTTCCAGGCATCGAGGTCCGCCGAGGAGCTCGAGCCACCCGAGGCACCAGAGGTGCACGCCACCAGGGCCAAGAGGATGGCGGCGGCTAAGGAGCGGAGGTTCATGCCCCGAATATGACCAGGGGTGTGGATGCCTTCCATAACCTGATGGTCTGCCCGGTGTCGCCTCAATGTCCATCCGAGCCCTAGACTTGATCGATGCTGATCCGGGTGTTCAGCGGTCGGGCTCGCCCCGGTCGTGAAGAGGAGCTCCGCGCCTACACGCGCGATATCGCCCTGCCCGAGTTCCGGTCGGCTCCCGGGCTGATCGCCGCGCACCTCGGAACGGCGGTCGACGATCCCACGAGCTGCATCGTGGTCACTATGTGGGAGGACCTCGATTCCCTGGTGGCGTTCACCGGCCCGAACTGGCAGCAGGTGATGACGTCCCCCGACGAGCGCCAGATGCTGGGAACCGGGACCGTCACGCACTTCGTACTCGACGACGAGGGCGCGTCTCCGCTGCCGGAGCCCGGGAGGAACGGTCGAACCCTCCGCCCCCGCCATCACGCGGGCGCCGCGAGAGCTCTCGTATTCGCCGGAGCCGGTACCGATGTCACCGGGATCGTGCACTCCCTCAAGCGCCGGGGATTCCCGGCCCTCATCGCTCCTGCGCTCGCCTCTGCCGCGGGCCTACTGACGCGGTGGCGTCCCGACGTCGCCATCATCGGAGCCGATGCACCGGGCGCGTCGAAGCTCCTCGCGCAACTCGAGCGCATCGAGGTACCGGTGTTGCTGGTCGGCGACGGACGGAACCTGGGGAGCTCCTCCAACATCAAGGCAGCGGTCCTGTCGCCCGCCGAGGCCGATGAGATCGCATCCGCGGTCGAGATCGTGATCGGCCGGCCGTTGCTCCAAGGCATGCCCGAGCTCCTCGATGCGGGACCGATCCGCATCGACATCGCCGAGCGGATCGCGTTCGTCGACGACGTTCCGGTTGAACTTCCGCCGAAGGAGTTCGCTCTCCTCGCCGAGCTCGCGCTTCATCCGGGCCAGCCGATCCCCTCGGCCGAGATCGCGACCCGCGTGTGGCCGGAGAGCGCGTGGATCACCGGTGACGATGTCAGGCGAACGGTCTACCGGTTACGCAAGCTGATCGGAGACGACGATCGAACTACTCCGTTGATCCGCAACCGCAGGGGATACGGATACGTGCTCGAACATCAGGGTGCCTCCGCGTCCTCCTCCGGAGGGTAGTGACCCGTGATCGCATGTTCGACCGAGATCGGGAACGGCTTCTCGTAGTACCTCCACGACGTCAGGTCGTAGCGCTCTCCCGGCGGCGATAGCACGAACCGGCCCCCGGCCTCGGTCTGGAACTGAGCGCAGATCGAACGGAACTCGCAGCGGACCAGCCACGACGAGCCGGCGAGAGCGGCCCCGCCCACGTCCCGGGGAGACGCCATCCAGTCGTCGCGCGCCTCCGCGCTCTTCCACAGGTCGATCACGACCACCGCGAGGCCGCCGCGGACCACGGCCGCGGACCACGGGACCAGGCAGCGAGCCTCCTCCGACGCGAACCCCGGGGGCCTATCGGGCGGATCGGCTCGGGTGCAGTCCAGTCCGGCCGCTCCCATGGCCTCGATCACACTCTCGGTCGACTCCAGTGCCGCGCCGGGGATCTCCGGGGCTCGGACCACCGCCGCCGTCGTGGCCACCGCGCCGACCACGGCCAGAGCGAGCGCCGCCAGGGGCCACACCGAGGGGCCATCCCGTCGGGACATCAGCCACGCCACCCCCAGGCCGAGCACCAAAGCTACGAAACCGAGCGCGACCAACACTGGATCGATCCGCGTGGTGGTGACCTCGCCCGGATCGAGCGCCTGACCGTTGCCGATGATCAGGAACGACCGAGACGAGGTCTCTACGGCCCTCGTCCACAGATAGACGGCCAGGGCGAGAGCCGCAGCGATCACCAGCCACGGTCTCCGGGGCCGCGATCGGAACGTCTGCATGAGCCGAGGATGGCGCTGGTGACCTGAGGGAGGAATGGCTCGGGGGTCGCCTCGATGTCGCGTTGATGTCCTAGGCAGCCGAACTAGTAGGTGAACAGCGCGATCGTGTCACCCTCAGTGACCTTCGTGCCCGGCAGTGGATCGGTCTCTGCGACGGTACTCCCGCCGTAGTCGGAGTCGACCACCTTCACCTTGAGGTTCTTTTTCTCGAGCAGCTTGGTCGCCGCGGCAACGCTCATGCCGCGGACATCCGGGAGGCGGAACTCTTTGAACTCCGGGCCGATGCTGACGTAGACCGTTATGTTCCCGCCGTCGTCCCACATCCCGCCGCCCGCGGGATCCGTCGACACGACCTTCCCCTCGGGCACGTCGTCCGAGTAGGAGTCGGTCAACACCGGTTCGAACCCGGCTTCCTGCAGGATCGCTACGGCGTTCTCGGCTCTCTTACCGGCGACGTTCGGAACCTCGATGCTGCGCGGCCCCTTGCTGATCACCAGACCGATCTCGCTGCCGAGCTCGACCCGGCCGCTCTTCGGAACGATCGAGACGACCGCGCCCTTCGGCTGCTCGGTACTGAACTCAGATGTGATGTCGCCCACGACGAACCCGGCGTCGACGATCTTCGCCTCGGCCTTCTCCCGATCGAGACCCACGACCTTGGGCACGGGCTTGAGAGGCGGCCCCGCCGACATGATCAGCCCGATGGCCTTCCCCTCGAGCAGCACGCCGCCGTCGGGATCTTGCGAGACGACGTGGCCCTCGGGCACCTCGGGGTCACGCACGCTGTCGACGACACGCACCTCGAGTCCCTCTTCTTCAGCGAGAGCACGGGCTTCTTCGAGCGTTCGCCCCGAGAGTTTCGGGACGTCGACCTCGCGCGGAGCGAGCAGTGCCGAGACACCCTTGGCCGAGCCGAATCCGATCAACCCCAGCACGAGGGCCAGACCCATGAGACGACGGAACCGGGTTCGCCGGCCCCGGCGCCGGCCCTTGCCGGGACGGCCGCTGGCGGGGGTTGAGATCGAAGGTGCACGTACATCGCCGGTCACATCGCGCATCAGAGTGGCCACCGGCGGCGCGGTACGCACCGATCGAGCCCCGGCGAAACGGAGCGCCGATGCCATCTCTGAACCGGATCGGAACCTCGCCGACGGATCGAGAGCACAGGCCTGCAGGACGATGTCGTCCAGCTCAGATGGGATGCGGGGATCGAACCTCGAAGGTGGAACCGGGCGTTCCTCGGCCCGCCGTTTCATGAAGTCTGCGCCGACGCCTCCGGTCGGCGCGGACCCCGTGAGACATTCGAAGAGGACCGCGCCCGCCGCCCACATATCCGAGGCGAACGTCCCTTCGTTCCCGAGGGCCTGCTCGGGGGCCAGGTAGCGAGTCGTCCCCGCGATGTTGCCACCCGGCGCGGTGCGTTCGGCATCGTGCACCGCGGCAATACCGAAGTCGGCGACCTTCACGACGCCGGCGCGCGAGATCAGGATGTTCTCCGGCTTGACGTCGCGATGCACGAGTCCCGCTGAGTGCGCCGCGGCGAGCGCCTCGGCTACCGAAACCACGATCTCGACCGCGTGGCCGGGGGCCAGCGGCCCGTCGGCCAGCAGATCCCTAAGATCGGTTCCGGGGACATACTCCATCACCATGTAGTAGGTACGGTCGTCCTCTTCACCCCAGTCGTACACGCCGACGACGTTCGGATGCGTCAGGCGGGCGGCGGACCGGGCTTCGAGCCGGAAGCGCTCCACAAGCTCGGGATCGGACGCCAGGGACGGCTGGAGAACCTTCACCGCCACCGGGCGATCGAGCAGCAGATCGTGAGCGCGATAGACCTCGCCCATACCCCCACCAGAGATTCGAGCAACGAGACGGTAGCGCGAGGCGAAGGTGTCCCCAACGAGATCTCTCATGAGACGCATAGGTCAGTCGCCGTTCTTCAGGTGGTAGTTGAAACGTTTCTCGAGGACCGACAGATCGCGGGCCGCCTGCTGCGCCGCGGCGAGTGCCGACGCGGCCGCATCGGCGTTCGACGCCTTCGCGTTCTTCAGTTGCTCCTTGAGGGCGGCTATCTGAGCGTCGAGGCTCGCCGACAGCTTGTCCAATCGCTTGTCGACCTGTTTGCGATCGAGCGCCACGTCTCCGAGTTCGTCTTCCATCTCGGTTAGGCGCTCGGTCAGGGAATCCACCGCGGCGAGCGCGTCGGCCGCCTGGGCTTCGGCAGCATCGATCCGCTCCTGGGCGGCCTCGTCTAGGGGCTCGGCGCTCCCGCAAGCTGCGAGGGCGATCGCCAGGACGAGGACCGCTGCTCCCCGCCGGGCACGTTGGAACAACGCCATGCTCTTCTCCCCGGCTCCTGATCTAGGGACGTATCAGGGATAACTTCCCAGAACTTATCAGAAACCCCACCAGTAACACCAGTAACACCGATCAGGCGGGGCCCGGCATAGGCGGGCGCCTGTGGGAGCATGACCGGCATGGACGAGCCGGAGACCACATCAGCCCCCGAGGGGACGCCCACCCAGACGCCCACAGAGGCGGCCGGCGAGACCTACTGCTACGTCCATAAGAAGACCCCCACCAAGCTGTCCTGTTCCCGCTGCGGAAACCCGATCTGCGGGCGCTGTGCGATCCCCGCGACCGTGGGGCAGCACTGCCCCGACTGCGTCGCCGAGGCGAGGAAGTCGGCCCCCAAGGTCAAACGCCAGATGCCCGACTCCCCGGTGGTGATGGTCATCATCGCCATCAACGTGATCATGTTCGTCGGCCAGCTCTACTTCGACGACACGTTCACCGAGAGGCTGTTCGAGGTTCCGGCGCTCGTCGCCGACGGCGAATTCTACCGACTGTTCACGGCGATGTTCCTGCACTCCGAGCGGCAGCTCTTCCACATCCTGTTCAACATGTACATCCTGTTCTCGTACGGCCCGTTCGTAGAGCACTGGCTCGGCAAGGTGAGGTTCATCGGCCTCTATCTGCTCGCCGGGCTGATGGGCTCGGCCGTCTCCTACACCTTCGGCGAGATCGGTCGCCCGAGCCTCGGTGCCTCGGGCGCGATCTTCGGCGTTGTTGGGGCCCTCGGCGTCCTCGCGTTCCACATGAGAGGTTCCGCACAAGGGATCGCGATGCTGCGCGGGGTGGTTCTGTTTGCCGGTATCAACCTGCTCTTCGGCTTCATCGTTCCGGGGATCGACAACAACGCGCACATCGGGGGATTGGTCGGAGGCGCGCTCATCGCCTACGCCCTCACGAAGAACCCCCACCAGTTACGACCGGTGGGGGTTCAGGTTGCGACCTATGCGGGCGCGGCGCTCGTGGTCGCGTTCTTGGTGGTTCGGCGTACGGATGACCTGCGAACGCTGTTCCCGTTCCTTGGTTAGGCGACCTCGACGACGCCGCCCTTGATGACGGCCTGTCCCGTGGGGTTGTAGGTCTCGAATCCGTAGGTCGTTACGTCACCAGACTCCGACGTCTTCCAGAACTTCGTCGTCAGCTCCTGGCCGGGGATGACCGGCTTCGAGAAGCGGACGCTGACCTTCTTGATCCGTTCTGGGTCCCCAGCGGCCAGCCCGTTCACGGCCCCCTTCGCCGCGATCGCCATCGTGCACATCCCGTGGTTGATGATGCCCGGGAGTCCGGCCATCTTGGCGACGTTCTCGTCGAGGTGGATCGGGTTGTGGTCTCCGGAGGCCTCAGCGTAGCGATGGGTCTGATCGTCGTCGACCTTGGTCGTCTCCTCGTACAGGACCTCGGGCGCACTATCGTCGCCGGAACCACCGGCCGAACGCGCTCCCGAGCCCGAGCCTCGGATGAACATAGTGCCGCGCACCTCAGCTACCAGCTCGCCGTCCTGGTTCTTGATCGGAGCCGCGACCGTGAAGGTCTCGCCGGTCTCCTTGGTTTCGACCGACTCGAGGACCGGATCGATCTGAAGCGTGTCTCCGGGTCGGATCGCCTTGTGGAGGACATGTTCCTCGGACCCATGTACCAAGCGCATGAGGTCCGCCCCGAGCTCCGGGTCCATCGAAGCCGACATGAACGAGTCGAACGCAGGGACCACCGGGAACACCGGCGTCGACACGACATTCTCCGAGATGTACCGGCTGTTCTCATCGTTGGTCGCCCGCGCGTACTTCTCGATCGCCTCCGCGGTGACCTCGTAGGTCTTGGAGTCGTACTTCTTACCGATCAATTCCTTGTTAAGTCCCACGGACCACTCCCATCACTCGGGCAGAACAATGTCTGCTTCACCGGTCAATGCGATCTGCTCCTCGTCGAGATCGAGTCCGTCCGGACCCGGGCCGCGGCGGCGCGCCTCCAGTCTTACCTTGATCACGCCGTCGGCGATCTCTTCGACCTTCCCGGTGCAGACGATCTCGTCGCCCGGCCACGTCCGAGTGGTGAAACGGACTTTGAAACGCTGGACGTGGGTCGGGCCCCCGAACCAGTCGGACGCGGCGTGCGCCAGGTATCCGGCCGGAAGCATCCCCATGGCGAAAACGGACGGAGCCCCCTGCAAGCGGGCGTACTCGTCGTCCTGGTGGATCGGGTTGTCGTCTCCGGACGCCTCCGCGTAGCGAACGAAGTCCTCGCGGGTGAAGGGACCGAAGACGACCGGCCCCAGTTCCATACCCGGCGTAACGGAGTCGAGGGTGATGCTCTCAGGAACGCCCATCAGCCCACGTCCTTCGAGGTCTCGATCAGCGTGTAGTACGCGGTCAGGACGATCTCGCCCTGGACATCGGTGAACACCGATTCGTAGGTCACAAAACGCATGGAGCCCCCGCGTTTCCCTTCTTTCGTGAAGTCCTTGGAGATGCGCATCACGCCCTTGAGGACCTCACCGGCGAACGGAAGGCGCTCGTAGTGGAACTCCTGCTCGCCGTGGAGTACCCGCCCGTAATCGAGGTTGGCTCCGAGACGCCTCTCACGCTCATCACGCCCGACCACGAAGATCTGCGTGACCGTGAAGGTGGGAGGAGCAACGATGTCCGGAAGCCCGGCGGCGCGTGCCGCGTCGACGTCCAGACAGACCGGGTTGTCCTCGCCAACCGCGAGGGCGAACTCCTGTACCTTCGCGCGGTCGATCGGGAGATCGAATCGGATCTCGTCCTCCGCAAGAGCCTCAGCCAAGGTTCACGCCACCTCCGCCGGTTGCCTTGACCATCATCGGCATCATGCCCTCCGGCGAGATGCCCTGAGGGAACTCCTCCTTCAGCTTCGCCAGCAGCTCGTCGGGTTCCCACTTCGCGTCCTTGGCCAGCAGCGTGCCGCTGTCCCACGGCTTCAGGACGTTGACGACGCCGCCGTAGACGAAGAAACACTGCCCGGTGATGTCCTGCGCGTCATCCGCGCACAGAGCGATGATGACCGGCGCGATGTTGGCCGGGTCCATCGCGTCGAACTCACCCTCGGGGACCGAGATGTCGCCGAAGGTCTGCTCGGTGAGACGCGTGCGCGCGTTGGGGGCCAGACAGTTCACGGTGACACCATAGCGACCGAGCTCGAGGGCCGAGATGATCGTGAAGGCGGCGATGCCGGCCTTGGCGGCTCCGTAGTTGGTCTGACCGACGTTGCCGAACACACCCGAAGGGCTCGAGGTGTTGATGACCCGACCATTGATCTGGTTGCCGGCCTTCGACTGCTCCCGCCAGTACGCGGCCGCGTGGCGCGTCGGCGCATAGTGGCCCTTGAGGTGAACGTTGATGACCGCATCCCACTCGTCCTCGGAGAGGTTCACCAGCATGCGGTCACGGATGATCCCCGCGTTATTTATGAGGATGTCGAGGCGACCGAAATCCGAGATCGCCTGCTTGATCATGTTCTCGGCCCCTTGGAAGTCGGCGACGTTGTCGTAGTTGGCCGTCGCCTCGCCGCCGGCGGCCTTGACTTCGTCGGCAACCGACTGCGCCGGGGAGGTGTCCTCGCCCTCACCGGCAGAAGAACCACCGATGTCGTTCACGATCACCTTGGCGCCGGCCTCGGCGAGCGCAAGCGCATGCTCACGCCCGATGCCTCGACCCGCCCCGGTGATGATCGCTACCTTCCCGTCCAACGTTCCCATCAGAAGCCTCCTCTTGTTCTGCGTCCCGCCGAGGCGGTCCGCTTCTTGATCCCAGTAACCGGACTGGCATGCGAGGGACCATCAACAATGGTTCGTCCCGCCTCTTGCTTTGGTACCAAGTTCCTACCCGCGTGGCTCTTGACCAATGAGTCAAGTTTCCAGAAAGTCTACCAATGCGTGCTCTCACGAACGGGACGAAAAAGGGTCCCCGATTTGCGCGCCTAGACACTCTGCCTGTGCTTATATGCGGGTACACGAGAGAGGAGGTGGTCCGAACTTGTTACCTAGTTTCTGTGGACCTCGTGAGGTGAGCGGCTGCTAGCGGTCTGAACCTCTGTCACACCGGATTCTGGGCCCTGGACCACCAGGGATGGGCCGCTGCAGAATCCCAACCGTTTCACCGGCACTCCTCGTCCTGGATTGGTCCCCCGGGCGCAACAGCGAAGCGCGAGGCTTGCCACCAAGTAACGAATGGAACCGGCCCGGGATCCCCGGGCCGGTTTTCTTGTCAGCGGAGGAGCTTGCGGAGGCCGGCCTCGTCGAGGATCTCGACGCCCAGGGTCTGCGCCTTGTCGAACTTGGAGCCGGGGTTCTCGCCGACCACGACGTAGTCCGTCTTCTTGCTGACCGACGACGTGACCTTCCCGCCCCGGGACTCGATCGCCGCGGCCGCCTCGTCTCGGCTGAAGTCCTCGAGCGATCCGGTGAGCACGAACGTCTTGCCCAACAGCGGGCCCTCGAGCGTCTTCTTCTCCTCGGTGGGGTCAACACCAGCCTTCTTGAGCCGGTCGAGGACCTTGAGGTTCCCCTTCTGACGGAAGAAGTTCTCGATGCTCGTGGCGATCACCGGACCGATGCCCGGGAGCGCCACGATCTCTTCGGACGACATCGAGCGGAGAGCGTCGATCGAGCCCACCTCGGACGCGATCTGATACGCGGTCGTGCCGCCGACGTGACGGATCCCGAGGCCGACGAGGAGAGCTCCCAAGGGCCGCTTCTTCGAGTTCTCGATCGAGGTCACGAGGTTCGAGATCGACTTCTCCTTGAACCCGTCGAGCTCGCCGATCTGGTCGGGGGTCAGGTAGTAGATGTCGGACACATCGTGCAGGTAGCCGGCTTGGATCAACGCGTAGATCGTCTGGTAGCCGAGGCCCTCGATGTCCAACCCGCCGCGCCCGGCAAAGTGGAAGATCCGTTCGATCTGCTGGGAGGGACAGTCGATCCCGATGCAGTAGGACGCGGACTCCCCCTCCTCCCGCCTGATCTCGGAGTTGCACGACGGACACCGCTTCGGCATCTTGAACTTCTTCTCTTTGCCGGTGCGCTTCGAAGTCACCGGACCGACGACCTCGGGAATCACATCCCCCGCGCGTCGCACGATGACCGTGTCCTTCTCCCGGAGATCCTTGCGCGCGACCTCGTCCTCGTTGTGGAGGGTTGCGGTCGACACCGTCACTCCCCCGACGAACACAGGGTCGAGCACCGCGTAGGGGGTCGCCTGCCCGGTCCGGCCGATGTGGATGCGGATCTCGTTCATCACCGTCGTGCGTTCCTCGGGGGGGAACTTGTATGCGATCGCCCAGCGAGGGGCCTTGGCGGTGTACCCGAGTTCCTCCTGCTGGGGGATCGAATCCACCTTGATCACGACGCCGTCGATCTCGTAAGGCACGTCGTGGCGATGCTCCTGCCAGTGCTGGCAGAACTCGAAGACCTCGTCGAGCGTCATGATCTTCTTGTTCTCTGTGTTGGTTCTGAGCCCCAGGTCCCGCAGGGTGCTCAGGGCCTCGGAATGAGACTTGAACCGCAACCCCTCGACGAATCCGACGCCGTGACAGACCAGCGACAGGCTGCGCGCCTTGGTGATCGAGGGATCCTTCTGCCGTAGTGATCCGGCGGACGCGTTTCGGGGGTTGGCGAAGGTCTTTCCCTCGGCCTCGCTCAGGCGTTCGTTCAACTTCTCGAAGTCGTCGGTCCGCATGTAGACCTCACCGCGGGCCTCGAGGACCGCGGGCACCTTCTTGCCCTTCGGTGCTCGGAGCCTCAGCGGGACCGCGGCAACCGTCTTGAGGTTCGACGTGATGTCCTCGCCGGTACGGCCATCCCCCCTGGTCGCACCCTTGACCAGCACGCCACCCTCGTAGATCAGATTCACCGCGGTGCCGTCCATCTTCAGCTCGACGATGAAGCCCTGGGGATCTCCGATCTCACGCTCGACCCGGCGACCCCAGGCCTGCAGCTCTTCGAGCGAGAAGCAGTTGTCCAGCGACATCATCGGCACGCGATGCTGTACCGGAGCGAAGGCATCGGACGGTGGCGCGCCGACCCTCTGGGTCGGTGAGTCGGGACTGATCAGGTCCGGGAACTGCTCTTCGATCCCGATCAACTCCCCAACGAGCGCGTCGTATTCGACGTCCGCAACTTCTGGTTCGTCGAGCACGTGATAGCGGTAGGAGTGGTGGTCGATCTCCTCGCGGAGCTCCCTCGCCCTCTTCAGGGCCTCGGTCTTGGTCATCCGGTCATTTTCGCAGGCCCCTGCGACAGTGCTTCCATTCGCCCCTCAGGGCCTCTAGGTTAAGCATGGGTCCGAATGGGGCCGCCCTCAAGGAAAGGAAGTCCATGGCTAACAGGAAAGCCGAAATGATGTTGGTGCTCGGGGCCATTCTGTCGTTCGTCGGTCCGGCACTCAACTTCGTGAAGGTGACGTACGACCAGTCACTAGGCCTCGCGAGCGAGTCTCAGACCGGCTACGACACGGGAGACAGCTCGTCGTACCTGATCGCCGGTGTCCTGGCGATCATCGCTCTGGTTGGCGTAATGGCCGCGAAGTCCGGAGGACTTCGCAAGGGCATGGCGGTTCTCGCCATCCTCGGTGGTGCCTTCGGCCTGCTCGCCGGATTCATCGACATCACCGGCGACGTCGACGTCCCTGCTGAGGTCGCCGATCTCGTTGAGGCGAGCACAGGTATCGGCACCTACGTGGTGACCCTCGGCGCCATCCTGATCCTGATCGGAGGTTTCATGCTCTTCAAGTCACCGGTGTCGGATGCACCGGTGACACCGGCCGCGCCGCCCACGGTGTAAGCGTTCCGTAGTTACCGCTCGTCGGGTGGGCCGGCTCCATCGGAGTCGCCCACCCGACAGCACGGTGGCGCGGCCCCTGAGAGGCTGCGCTCATGAACCGGATCGTCCCCTCCTCCAGTTCCTTCACATCGCGCCTCGTCGCGCGCGAAGACGCGCCAGAGATCATGAGGATCGTCAACGCCGCGGTGTGGAGCGACGTCGGCATGCGCCTCTATCGCGACGGTGACCTCGCCAAGGAATGGGCTGGCCGTGATCCGAGCGGCCTTCTTGCGATCGAGACGCCCACTGACGGGATCGTGGGCTTCGTCTCCTTCGAGCCCGAGGATGACGGGTTCTACTTCGAGGGGTTCGTCGACCCGCCACATGAGGGCCGCGGGATCGGCACCATGATCGCCGACCTCGCCGAGGCCCGGGCCTTCAGCGAAGCCAGACGCCGGGGGTCGGCGGTGACCGTCACCACCAATGTCGGCAACGAGGCCGCGCAGACCCTGTTCGAGTCCCGAGGTTGGGACGCGACGGTCGACGACGTCGCTATGTTCTACGACCTCACCGGTGACGTCCCCGAGCCCATCTGGCCCGAAGGTGCTTCGCTGCGCCCCTATCGCGAAGACGTCGACGACGAGCTGATGTGGGAGACGATGCGAGCCGGCTTCGGCTCCGATTGGCCGGCTACGTCGCGGTTCGAGACGTGGATCGAGGGACACCGGGGAGCCTCGGGCTACAGCGAGGACCTGTGGTGGTTCGCAGAAAAGGATGGCGAGATCGTCGCCACGACCCAATGTCGTGAGACGTGGCACGCCGAGGACACGGCCGGGTGGATCAAGAACCTGGCGGTGCTGCCCGCGGCCAGGAACTCGGGCGTTGGACGGGCGATGCTGTTCGAGGCGTTCCGCCGCCTCCAGGCTCGGGGCCGGGAGCGCGCCGTGCTTGGAGTGAACCTCAACAACCCGACCGACGCGCACTCTTTCTATCTGCGCGTCGGGATGACCCCGGCCCCCGATCACTCCGCCGATCTCACCAAGACGTTCACCCCGTAGACCGTGGACGTACGAACCCCGGTCCTCGAGGACGCTGGAGCGGTCACCCGCTGCATCAACGCCCTGTCGATGTCCGACTCGGGATTCGTGGACTACCGGGAGGGCGAACTTGCCGAAGAGTGGGCCGATGCCGACCTCTCCGACACGCTCGTCGTTGAGGATCTGGGAGCGATCGTCGGCTTCCTTCGGTTCGAGGACGATCCCCCGTACTTCGAGGCCTACGTCCATCCGGGCTCGCGGTTCCCCGTCGTGTTCGATCTCTTGATCGATCGTGTCGAAGCTTGGGCCCGGGACCGGGTCCGAGATTTCGGAGCGCCACTCACGATCGAAACCGACGTTGCGAACGAGATCTCTAGGACGATCCTCGAACGGCGCGGGTTCCTCCACACGGGGACCTCGACCCACTTCGTCTACGACGTCACCGGCAAGATCCCCCCGCTCGATCCGGTGGTGCGTGTCCGCTCGTACGTCGAGGGGGACGACGACGCCCTCTTCCACGAGGTGCTGGCCAGCGGGTTCGGAGACGACTGGGATGAGCCCCCGTCCGCCGAGTTCATCGCGGCCGGACGCAAGACCTTCGGCTACAGCCGGGATCTATGGCTCCTCGCGGAGACCGGGGGCCGGGTCCTGGGAGCGCTCCAGGGATTCGAACAGTGGGTGGGCAGTAGCGACGTCGGTTGGGTGAAGAAGCTCGCGGTGCTGCCGGAGGGCCGCAACCGCGGCATCGCCCGGGCACTGCTACACACCTCGTTCCACCTCTTCAAGGAGCGCGGGCGGGCCAAGGTCTTCCTGGGCGTCGAGAACGAGAACCCCACCGGTGCACGCAGCTTCTACGAGCGGATCGGGATGACCCAGAACGGCACGCAGACGACGCACCG
>WHTI01000117.1 GCA_009377815.1 Actinomycetota bacterium | reverse complement strand
CTTAGCCGATTCGACGTTCCTCCCGGTCCCTCCGCCTCCGCCGGATGCGCGCGCTGCGTCTTTTCCTGGCAGGCTCAAGGATGCGGACGGGAGACGTCGGTCTGGTCGGGATCCGTCCCGGCCATGGCGCCCCGTCCGCACTTTCTTCACCAGCGAGCCGGATCGAAGGGCTGCTGGTCTCGCATCATGGCGAACGCGACGCGGTTGGCGCGCTGTCCTAGCGCACATCGCACCACGCCGTTGTGCTTGCCGCGCGACAGCAGTTCGGCCGCGTAGCGAGCGAAGTCGGGATGGCCCTGGCGCAGCGCCTTGCCGAGGTCGATGATCGCCTCGCGAAGCTCGACCTTGCCCTCGCGCGAGATGTGCGTACCGGCGCGCTTCTTGCCGGCCGACTCGTAGAGCCTTGGGACCAGACCCGAGAGGCGATAGATCTGTGCCGCGTTCCTGAACCTGGTGACGTCTCCGACCGCGCCGCCGTAGTTGGAGGCGCGCACCACGGCGACGCGCGGGATCGTGGTCAACACCCGGGCCGGCGTGCGGGGCAGGATCTCGGCCAGCTCGGCCTCGGCCCAGGCGACCTCGCGATCGAGCCTTTGGAGCAGGCCGACGTCGGCCGCGAGCAGCCGGGCGTGAACCCCGGAGATGCCTGGGGCAGGGCGAAGGCCGCCTGCGCGGCGTCGACGATCTGCGCGGCCTTAGCGCGCTTGACGACCACGCCACGGTTCAAACAGAAGCACCGGAGGCGCTCGATTCCGAGCCGCCGCACCCGCGGTGGAGTCATCGCCTCGTCGAGGAGCAGGCGGCCGAGCTTGGTGTCAAGGATCGTGTCGAAGCAACCCGACAGCCCGGGAAAGACGAGATCGAGGTTGGCGTGGATCTGGTTCTTGAGCGCGCTGCGCGCCTTGACCTTGCGAGAACGGTGCGAGGCGACCGCGGCTTGGATGGCGATCGCCTCGTCTCCACCAACAGAACGGCGACCCTTTCCCCGGATCAACAATTCCGCCAAGGCAGCGAGGTCGATGGCATCCGACTTGAGCGAGGCCAGCAGGTCCTGGTTGCGGTTGGCCTTGACCTGGGCGGGGTTGAGCAGGGTGACGTCTAGTCCGTGGCCCTCGAGGCGGGCCTGCAGCGGGCGGTGATAGTGACCGGCTTGCTCGATCCCGACCCGCACCCAGCTCGCGTCGCGCTGCGCCTCGGCCCGGGCGAGCACCACGGCGAGGTCCTGGAAGCCGCGCTCGTTGAGGTCGAAGACGAACGGCGGGGCGATGATCTCACCCCAGAAGTCACACACCATGGCCGCGCCCGTGTGCTTTCCGACATCGATCGGGACCGCCAGCAGCTGACCGGGATCCGCACCCTTGATCCTGCTGATGAAGTCCTGTCGCAGATCTCCACCGATGAAGCCCATGACCACCTCCTCGTAGAAGACGTCCTTGGGCTCCTTGTCGCAGAGCTCAGGGGCTCAGTGGTGGATATCCATGAGGTGTATCAGCCGGTCTCGTTGCGATCACGGCCGGTTGCTTCTTCGTCGAGAACTGGGCTGCCGTGGTCATCGGAGTACTCGCCGGTGGATTGGTCGTGGGCTCGGTCCTGTTCTTCGATCGGGTCAAGGTTGACGACCCCGTCGGCGCCGTTTCCGTCCACGCGGTCTGCGGGGTCTTCGGCACTCTCGCTGTGGGCCTGTTCGCCTCGCCGAGGTTGATCGATGCGGCGGGCGTCGGTTCACCGGGACTGCTCTATGGCGGCGGTATGTCGCAGCTGGGCGTCTCTTCGCGGTGATTAAGGCGACCGTTGGGTTGCGTGTTTCGGCGGAGGAAGAGATCGAGGGTCTCGACATCGGTGAGCACGGGATGTGGGGCTACCCCGAGACCTTTCTCGGGACGGACGTCGCCCCGTCACCGGACATCGTCGAGAAGGTCAGGCAGGAGGCCAAGGAACGGGCGGTTCGGGCCGAAGCGACGCTGGCCGTCGAGCCAACCTAAGAGGACGGCAGTAACCGGGCCGGGTTCAGCGGAGAACCCGGCCCGGTGCACCACCACCGTGCGGCGATGAGGAGAGCGAGATGGTGATGACCGATCCACTTAGCAGTGCGATCGAACGAGATGACACCGAGGTCATCAGCGCGGGCGGTTGGTGGTTCTGCCCGGCGAGTACATCGCGGGCGTCGACGGCGACCAGCTCCAACTCACCCGACGTGAGTTCCAGTTGCTGGCTCTGTTCGTCCGCAATCCCGGGCGCTTGCTGCGGAGGGAGGAGATCGCGGCCGAGGTTTGGGGCACGTCGCCGATAGGTCGGACCATCGACATCCACGTCGCCCGGCTTCGCAAGAAGCTCCCCCAGGGTGCGATCGAGACCGTCATCCGGCTCGGTTACCGATTCATCGATGAGGTGGTGCACACTCCTTAGTGCCACGTCCGCTGCCGCTATGGACGAGTCACTCACCTTGCTGGTCGACGCTCCGAACCTCTTCCATAGAGCGTTGTTCTACTCCGGACAGCGTCCAGACGCCGGAGGGCGAGCCGATCAATGCGGCCCACGGTTTCTTCCGGATGCTGGCCCGGCTGGTCGCCGATCTCGACCCCGACTACATCGCTTGTGCTGCCGACGAGAACTGGCGCCCGGGGTGGCGCGTCGAGCTGATCCCGTCGTACAAGGGTTTCCGAGCCGCCCCCGGCAGCGCGCAGGAATCGGCGGAGAGGCGTCTCGCAACCCAAGTGCCGATCCTCTACGGGCTGCTCGAGATGTGCGACATCCCGGTGATCGGGTACCCGGATCACGAGGCCGAGGACGTCATCGGGACGTTGGCTCAGAAGGCTCCGGGCAGGTTCATTAACCATGGCGGTCTGAACATCTGGGCGACCTTTCTGAGGATCCTTGAGCATTTCGTCCAACCGTTCCCTTCGAAGCGGCCCCCGTCGGGAGTTGACGGTCCGAATCCAGGCGGCAATTGGGAAAATCCGGACACTCGGATCTCTGTTTTGCCTGTTCAGGTTTCCGCTCATAGTTTAGCATTAAGCATCTTGACGTCTAGAAGCGCGTCGCATAACTTAAGAAATCCGTGCGGCGTGAGGCAAGGAGGACGAAGAACATGCCCAAGTCCCTGCATCACGTAGAGATATAGGTGCCAATGGAAGCGTGAGGGGCATGTCGAATTGTTGCTGGCAGACGGGGAGAGAGTTTGATGATTGAGCATCGTGAGCGTGGGGGCCCTTCGGTGTCGGAGTTAGACGCGACCAAGGCCGTTCTGGTTGAAGCGGTAAAGGTCCTCGACCAGATGGGGGTCTGGGAAGCGAACTTCGGCCACGTGAGTGCCCGCCTTCCAGATCCGCGAACGATGTGCATGCTTGGGCACCTGCATGGAGATGACAAGGGCGGTCGGCCGTTGTCAAAAGTGGGTGCGGAGGACATGATTGTGGTGAACATCGACACTCTTGAGTATGAGGGCGAACTGAATCCGCCGGGAGAGGTTCATATCCACGCTGAGGTCTACAAGGCCCGGGAGGAGATCGGAGGCGTAGTCCACGCTCATCCTGAGATGCCCGTAGCTCTCAGCATAGCAGGACAGGCTGTTCTTCCCGTTCACTACTACTCGAACTTCTTCCATCCGGCCGTACCAATCTTCCCGGATCATCGGATTATCACCACAAGCGATCTGGGTGAAGGCATGGTCCGGGCGATGGGAGACCAACTCGCTGTCGTCCTGAGCCATCATGGCGCCACCACTGCCGGCAGGACCATCGAGGAGGCAGTGATCGTGATGTCCGCGCTAGACACGTGTGCAAGGCTGCAATACGCGGCCGCTCAGTTGGGCGAACCGAGATCCATTCCGGTGGAACGGAGTGTAGACAGACACCTGCCGGTCGAATACATCCAGAACAAGTGGAGTTACTTCTCGAACATGGTCAAGCGAGGCTGATTCCGGGGGCCACTGGGACGAAACCAGCCAAGGTGGTTCTCCTGCAGGTCCGACAAGAATCTGGGCGCGTAATTGGCATCCCGCTGCACGCGCGGAGGAGATTACGAATCAAACTCAGCGGTACACTGTTCTTGACGATCATGTCGTTCTGTTTCCTGCGCCAGATGGTGTGGTGGCCTTGGAAGGATTTTGCGTCCAAGGCGCGCTGCGCTGACGTTGGCGTGGGTGGAGAGCGGTCGTCCAAGCTGCGCTTATCACGGCTGGCAGTACAACTCCGCACGTGAGTGTGTTCGTAATCCCTCCTGGCCTTCAGAATCCAGCCGTGTCCACTATGGGCTGAACTCACACACCTCCTGGCCTCCGGGCCAGTCGATCCCACGAAAGGCCTAGCCCGCAAGGTATCGGACCGCGCAGGCGTACCTTGTCTGACTCGCGCTGGCTGAGTCAGTAACCCCTGTCCCACCGTTCCCGGATGGAACCATCGAATCCCCAAATTGGCGCACGTTTCTGTCGTATGACGCGGTGTGACAGACATCCTCTGCGCGCGCGGTCGAGAACTTCATGGATTTCTCCCGCTTTCCGTTCGTGCATGAGGGTCTCCTCGGCTCCCGAGACGACGCCTTCGAATCCCCGTACGAGGTGACAGAGACTGACGTTGGGATGACCTACACGCATGTCATGCCGGTCGGATCGGGTCCGTCAGGGTCGGGACCGATGCGGCACGAGTACAACCTCTGCCTGCCGTCTACGATCCATCTGCGCATCATGGAGCCAGGGGCAAGCATACTGTCACGTTGCTATTCTCTTGCCTGATCTCAGATAAGCGGTCGCGCAACTTCCTTATGGTCGCTCGCAATCACTCCTTGGAATGGGATGATTCCGCATTTTCGGAGTTTGCCAACAAAGCCTATGGAGCAAGATCGGATCTGGTGGAAAGCCAGCGTCCCAAGGAGATCCTCTAGTCGTGCGCGAGTAGTTGCACATCAAAGTACCGGGCGCTGCCAGCATCTGTACCGCAAACGGTTGTCGAACCTGGGCGTCTCGATTAGAGAGATCGAGCTAGGGGAGTGGTGCCGAACTAGCACCGAAGGAACCACTCCACCGCAGCGCGTCGAAGTAGTCGTCATCGGTGGCCACCGCGGACTCGCGTGTCATCGCGTAAGCGTTGTGAGCATGGATCGACTCCTGACTTTCACATTCTACAGAGAGAGAATCGAACCCATCCACGCCTTGTTTGATCGCGATGATGACATCGCGCACGACATCCTCCACGAACTTCGGATTGTTGTATGCGTGCTCCGAAACGAACTTCTCATCTAGCCGCTTGAGTATCGGAACCACCGGTGCGCTCCCTTGTTCCTCGACCAGATCGATCAGGTCCTCGAACCAGATTGGAGCAGCTCTCGTATAGGTGAGCCCAACAGAAACGAAGGCGCGTTGACTGTGAGCTCCTCTATCGGAGATGGATTTGCTGCATGGGCAGAGCGTTGTGATCGGAACTTGGAGGCCGAGCTGAAACACATAGCCTCGCGCATCCGATCGGCCTCGGAGGAGACAGCGGTAGCGTTGAGGGGCCACCAGTCTTGTGACGGGTGCGTGCCGCGGGACGAAGAACCCAAAATGGAGATTGATCTCGGCGCAAGGGGAGTCGAGACGAGCACGAGCGTCTTGCAGCATCTTGAAGATCTCTTCACGGCCGATGGGCTGGTTGGCGCATCCTGTCATGAGCTCGACCAACCGACTTAGGTGTGCTCCCTTGAGGGCCGGCTGAAGCTCCGCGAAGATGCCAGCCAAGGCTGATACATGCTGAACACCGCCGGATCTTTCAAGGATTCGAATCGGAATGGCGAGCCTTGTTACTCCAACGCGCTCTAGCACGACGTTTCTGTCATCCGGCTGCGCGTGTGTATCATGTAACGCTGACGGGTGAGGCACTCCGGGATGTTTCAACGTTTACCTGCCCCCAGCTCCTTGGATACAGGACGCAAGCCCTCGGTTCGTGTATAGACCTGTTTCGGCAGCGAGCCGGGAGCCGCGCCATCAACTCGGTTGCCCTCCGAGTATCTACGAAAGCCAACCACGGACTCCTGCCGAACCGATGGCGCCTCTCGCCGTCGTGACGTATCTCTCTCGCTCATCACGCGGTCGGATTTGAGAACAGTAAGCTCTTCACCACTACCGGTACCACTTCGGCCGATAACATCTCTCCCACATCGATGTAGTCGAGGTCGAGCAGTTCGATGCTATCCAGTGCGAGGATGTCAACATTAGCGTCTACGTCAGATGTAAGTATTCGGCCAACCGTCGCCCCGAGATCCCCCTCCAGGGCGATGATGAGTAGCGTCCGAGATCGCGCAGCTGTTACGTGGGCCCTATAGATACCCGTGGCCAGGGCCAGCAAGTCGCTGTACAAGGGTTCTCGCTCCCATCTCAGGGCTATCGCCACGGGATCGACACTCGTGGTCAGGTCCTGGGCAGCGATCCCCTCCTGAACATGACCCGCCACCGCCATCGCATCGACCGGACTTTCACCTAGTTCGATTCTGATCACAGGCACATTGTGCAGAGGAAGGACCGTGGGATCACTCATGAAGATGGTGTTACCGCTAACTTGGAGCGAGAACTGAGACGCGCCGAGAACAGAGGCTCGGATTCCCTCACGAGGCTCGTGTACCTGTATGCCGAGCTGCTTGATCGAGGCTCGTAGCTGGGACCCGAGATGAGTTCCTAGATCTCCGAAGTCGCCCTCGATGCGCTCATAGATGAATTCTGAAACCCCCCCGGAAAAGGTGATGATGTCTGCCTTCATGGGCTGTGGAAGTGAGCCTTCGACATGAAGATGGGCATTGATCGTTGTTCCGCGGATCACTTCGACAAGCGTTCCGACCATCTCGTTTGCTAGACTTTGGCATTCGTCTTGGCTGATTATCTCGCCCGGGCGCAGGCTCATCTTGCGAGCACTCTCTAGGCGGTGTGCACTGCTGTCGATGGCCGCGAGACTTCCATCCTCATGGAATCGCACCAAGCGCGCGCCGATGGAAAGGATGAGGGTAGCCACCACGTCACCATTCTTGACGAGGGCCAACTTCGTCGTGCCGCCTCCTATGTCGATGTTAAGGACCGTGCTGTGTTGCTGTGCCGACAGAGCAACGGCCCCTGACCCATGTGCGGCGAGTCTCGCTTCCAGATTGTGTCCGGCGCACGCACAGACGAACTTCCCGCCTTCCTTGGCGAAGAGTTCAGCGATGGCGCGCGCGTTGACTCGCTCGCGAGCGAGTCCGGTCAGGATTACTGCGCCCGAATCGATCTCATCCGGGTCGAACCCAGCCTCGCCGTACCCTTGATCGAAGAGGTCGGTAAGACCGTTCTTGTCTATTGCTCCGTCAGGTCGATAAGGCGTCAGTGCAATAGGAGAGCGGTAGAGCTCCCTTCTATCGGTGACAACGAACCTGCTTGAGAGGTTTTCCCGTTCCCGTTCGAGTTGTAGACGGCCGAACATCAGGTGGCTCGTAGTTGAGCCGACGTCTATCCCAACCGTTGTAAGCGTCACATGGTCGATCATGTTGGTCAGCTCGACAGCATGAGCGAGAGAGGCGCGGTTGGATGGCGAGGTTTCCACGGCTTATCGTGTGGGGCTCTAGGTAGCCTGAGCTCGCTGCGCGATGCCGTTCTTCCGAAGCTCTTCTTCGAATATGCTGCGGATCCGAGGATCCTCGTCTTCGTACTCGATCTGGTCAACGTTCTTCTTCGTCGGATCGTCCATCCACCCGGCCCGCTTCGTTTCGGTGATGGGATATCGAAGGCTCCCGAAGGCGACGGCGAGGTAGCGGGCCGTTTCATTTCCACTGTTGAAATGCTGGTGCCACATCTGGTCCGGCGGAGAGTGCAGGACTCCGTATTGCCAGTCGATCCGTTCATACTCCTCATCTTCGTCGTACCAATACAGGGAGTATCCGCGTCCTGATAGCTGAAAAAGGTGGAAGTCCGGTGCATGCCGATGACCCTTCTTGTAGGTCGCGGCTGGGAACTCCGACAAGTGAGCGTGCATGCTGCTGTCGGCCAGGATGAACATGATGCTTGAACTCCCGGGCCCTCGCGAAGGGGCGGGCCGCAGCTGATCGAATCTCCTCAAGTCGGGAACGAAGTTGGTCTCCCACATATGTCTGTGTTCCCTATTCGGGACGAATGTCCCGTCGCCCGTGAAGTGTTCCCCGCCCGAGGGCCGACTTGAGAAGTCGTGTTCGGCTTCAAAAACGAAGCGTTCCTCCCGAAACAGATTCATCATCAGCGGCAGGTTCGTGACAGCAACAAGACGAGAGGGCTGTTTCCCCCTGGCGTTGTAGTGGCGATGCTGAACGTTCAGGGGGAGCGAGAAAAGGCTCCCCGTGCCCCATTCGAAGGTGTGATCTGAGCCATCCGGGAGTTTGAGAGAAGTGCTGCCCTCTCCGTCCAGCACATAGAAGACTTCCTCGAAGAGATGACGTTGGGGCGCGGTTGCTCCGCCTGCTGGAACATCACAGACGTAGACGCTGACATAGTCGCCCCGCGCTGCCAGGTGGATCAGTGCACAATCCGCATCTAGGCGGGGCCAGGGCGAGGTTTCGATCGAGGTGAGATCGACCGAAAGGCCGTCGACGACGGGAACACCCTCTCGCTGGACCCACTCCATGTACGGATCGACGAGCCACCTCACTTGCTCCATGGTTCTGCACCTCCGGTCTTCCTTGGCCTGACGGCTACCACGCGCTGGGGATGTCACTCGTCGTCGAGGACTCTTCTGCCGTGTAGCGCCCCTGAGCGGCAGGGTTGTATTCAGTATACTGCAGGCAACCTGACGAGGTCCAGTGGTGAACATAACCCCCAGGTCTGGCTGCCTGGCAATTCATGTCGTTCGCAAAACTCATCAGGACGAGATCCAGGCCACGCCCACTGATGTGGTGTAAGAACGCCACCGCTTCAACCTCAGAAACCACACTCTAGACCGCGGTGTCGAGCGCTTTCCTCACCCCCTCTTCGACCTGCGGCTTCTCTCCCTCGATGACGTTCATACGCGCCTTGG
>WHTI01000305.1 GCA_009377815.1 Actinomycetota bacterium | reverse complement strand
CTAGTGTAGCGTCTCGGTTTTAACCGGCTATTGCGTCTAGAGCAGCGCGGCCCCGGCGGACCTTCTCGAGGATCTCTTCGGCGGTGGCTGTCCAGACGAAGGGTTTGGGGTCGGCGTTGTTGGCCCTTAAGAAGTCCTCGATCGCCGCAATGAGGGTGGGCACTGAGGGGAACACGCCTCGGCGGAGCGCCTTGTCGGTTAGCTCGCGGAACCAGCGTTCCACGAGGTTGAGCCAGGAACTCGATGTCGGGATGAAGTGCAGGTGAAACCGGGGGTGCTTTGCCAGCCAGGCTTCCACGTTCTCGTGGGTGTGAGTGCCGTAGTTGTCCAGGATCATATGAATGGCCAAATCCGCCGGCACCTCGCGGTCGACTTCGCGGAGGAAGTGCAAGAACTCGTCGTGGCGATGGCGGGGTAGGCACTGGCCGATTACCAGGCCGGTAAGCACGTTGAGGGCGGCGAAAAGGGTGGTGGTGCCGTTGCGCTTGTAGTCATGGGTCATGGTGCCGGCGCGCCCTTTCTTCATGGGCAGCGACGGCTGGCTGCGGTCAAGAGCCTGAATCTGGCTCTTCTCGTCCATGCACAGCACGACCGCCTTATCTGGAGGGTTAAGGTAGAGCCCAACCACGTCGAGGAGCTTTGCCTCGAACCGGCGATCATTGGACAGCTTGAACGTCTCCACGAGATGGGGCTTGAGGCCGCGCGCAGACCAGATTCGCTGGATGGTGGCCGGGCTTACCCCCTGCGCCTTGGCCATGGAACGGCAGCTCCAATGCGTCTGGCCCGGCGGCTTGGTGTGCAAGGTGGCCTCGATGATCGCCTCGACCTTCTCTGCGGGAATCGAGGGCTTCCGCCCCCGTCCCTTGCGCACCTTGCCCAGCTTGGTCAGTCCCTCTTCGCCGAAGCGAGACCGCCACCCCGCCACACTCGATGGCGACACTCCAAAGCGTGCGGCGATAGCCGTGTTGGCCACGCCCTGCCCGGCCAGCAGCAGAGCCTTCGCCCGGGTCACCTCACGGTGCGCCGCCGTGCGCGACCTGGCCAGGGTCTCGAGAATCTCGCGTTGGCCATCGGACATCGGTAGAGCAGGGCTTGCTAGGCGCATACCACACTCTAACATAATCCCCGCTTAATTGCGATACACTACACTAGTGAGGCTCAGCAATGAAGATCACCTACGACTCAGAGGCGGATGCCCTGTACATCCTCCTTCGCAAGGGTGATGCCGCGTCGAGCGAGGACATCGAAGAAGGTGTCACGGTGGACTTCGATGCCGACGGTCACGTCCTCGGCCTCGAGATGCTCGACGCTCGCGATCGACTCGGGGTAGACGGACTCTCGAAGATCACCTTCGAAGACCTCGTGCAGCAGAAGTCGGCGGCGCTGTCTCTGCCCTAGCTCCGGGGAATTCAGAAGGCGAGAACGTGGCGTGTGCGGTTAGTCGTGATGGGCTAGATTCTTCGCCTGCGGGCTCAGAATGACACCGATCAGCAACGTCCGCTCACGTCGCCAAGCCGACCCGTCATGCCCGAATGCCAGACTGCTCGAATGTTCTCCATGTCCTCATGCCCTTATGTCCTCATGCTAAGATCGATCTGCGTCTGGCTCGGGACCGGCCGGTTCGTCGCCATAGGAGGCGAATCATGGCTGATAGGTGGGAATACCGGGTCATTTACGTAGACCCTCGTGGACGGATCTCCAGCGAGGGAGTCGAGTTTGTCCGGCAGAGCGGCGAGAACCGCACCGGCTTCGTCAAGCGGTACCTAGACACATTGGGCGACGAAGGCTGGGAAGTTACGGCTCTCCACCCTCTGATTCGGACTGAATCTAGCTACATCATCCTCAAGCGCGGGAAAGTCGCCGCCGCCGCGACTTCAAGCGCCGAGGGAGAAGGTTAGCTAAAGCGCCCTACTCGGGGCAAACGGGATTAGTGTGATCCGATAGCAGGCGACGTCGGCCGTTTCCGGCCAGGCGCAT
>WHTI01000315.1 GCA_009377815.1 Actinomycetota bacterium | reverse complement strand
GTACATGATGGCGGGTGTGCCCGTGATCGGGTCGGACTCACCGGAGATCGGGCGAGTGATCCGCGAGACCGGGGTGGGCGAGGTCGCCGACGCCGAGGACCCCGAGGCCATAGCCGCCGCGGCACGTAAGATCCTGGCCGACCCCGAACCATATGTGGAGGCCACCGCCGCCGCCTCCGAGAAGTACCAGTGGTCGGCAGACGCCGCCAACCTGGTCGAGCTCTACGAGGCCTTAGAGAGGTAAGCCCCGTTGTCCCCCCACGCAGTGGGGGGAAGGTCCCATGTTCCCCCTCCGCAGGAGGGGGAAAGGTCCCTGCGAAGCAGGTAAGGGGGCACAGCAGGTAGGGGGGCAAAACACAAGCCCCGCAACCCCACACGACCAAGAAAAACACGCGGCCTCCGCTGCCCCTCACCACCCGCGAACCCCTCTATAGTTGCCGCCCATGAGAAACCGGGATCCGTATGGGCTGACCTATAAAGCAGGCGGGCCACATCACCGGGCGTACGTCGGCCCGCCCCACGACTACGACCTCGTCGCCGGGCTCGTCTTCAGCCTGCTGATCGCCGCAGGGATGCGAGAGACCAATCGGGTTCTCGATGTCGGCTGCGGCTCCTTGCGGGTCGGACGGCTTCTCGTCCCATTCCTCAGACCTGGTGGCTACTACGGCTTGGAACCCAACCGATGGCTCGTGAAAGAAGGAGTCAGGCGGGAACTAGGCCGTTGGATGCGGCGGCGCAAACAACCCCGATTCCACTACGCAGACGACTTCTCGGCCGACGCTTTCGGCGTGCAGTTCGACTGGATCGTGGCGCAAAGCATCTTCTCCCACACCTACCCCGACCTGACCGTGACAGGTCTCACCAGGCTCGTTCCCACCCTCACCGACGGCGGGGTCATGCTGGCCACCTTCGTCGAAGGCGACACAATCGACGGATCAGGCTGGAGGTACCCACAATGCGTCGAGTACCAGTGGGAGGACATGCAGGCGATACTGTCACAGGCGGGACTCGCCGCCGAACCGATCTCCTGGCCGCACCCACGGCAACGATGGTTCATCGCCGCCCGCCCACCCCAGAAGCGTCGGCTCACCGTCCTCGCCGACCGACTCCGGTTGGGCACCGACGGCTGGAAGCCCTAGCCAAGTCCGCCGCCACCCCCCTCGCACAGTTGTCCCCCGTGGGGGGAAGATCCCTGCGAAGCAGGCCAGTTCTCAGGATGGGCGAACCTGGCACCGCCGCCAACTACAAACGTGGGTTCGGGTTTCGTTGATTCGAAGATCCTGTGCTGTAGACTGTGCGGTATGTCAGCGACCCGCACCCAGGTCTACCTCACCAATGAGCAACGCCAGCGCATCGACGCCCTCGCGGAATCGGAAGGCGTAACCATGGCGGAGATCATCCGGCGCGCCCTCGATGTCTACCTCAAGCACGAGAACCCCGATCCTGAACCCGCACTCGCCACCACATTTGGAGCGGCCCCCGACGCTGCGGTTCCCAGTCGAGACGAATGGGATCGTGGCTGACGTCCTCGTCGACACCGACGTATTCGTCGATCATCTGCGCGGCGCCCACCACCTCGCTCCCAAACGGCATCGAGTTCACTACTCGGTCATCACCCGAGCCGAGCTCTTCGCCGGCAACACCGCTACCAACCTGGTGAGCACTCTGTTGGCACCTTTCCGAGAGGTCCCGGTCGACCGCGAAGTGGCGGAACGGGCGGGGCGAATCCGACGCGAGACCGGCATCCGCCTTCCCGACGCGCTGATCGCGGCGACTGCGATCGAGCGCAAGCTCGGGTTGGCTACCCGTAACCGAGGGGACTTCGAGCAAGTACGAGGACTCCGCCTTCGGAGTCTGTCTTAACCGATCTCCACTGCACG
>WHTI01000102.1 GCA_009377815.1 Actinomycetota bacterium | reverse complement strand
GTTATTGGCAATGGCGGAAGTCTTGAATGGGCCAGCGAGGGCATTGCCACGCGCGTCCGTGACGTGCCAGCCGTCCGCGAACTGCCTGACCTCTCGCCCTGCAAGGCCAGCGCCAGCGGCACCGCCTAACGGCGGGGTGATTGACGGGCGCTCCACATCCGGCTGATTCTGCTGGAGCGTCAGGTCGATGGCCTGGGGGCCAAAACCTCGCGCGCTAAGCTCAGCGCGGTACTGCTGCTCTGTGATCTGGCCAGCCTGGAAGGCGTTAGCGAGCTGCGCGTTCGTCAGGCCGGCGAACTCAGGAGAGCCTTGGGTTGCGGCTCCCGCGCCATCTTGATTGAGAAATCGGGTCGGGGGCGGAGGCATTGTCATAGTGATACTCCTGTTATACTACACACCATGAACGCTGACTGGCTGATCGGTGTGGAGCGCTGGACAGGGACCCTACATCCCATTCCTAGAGCGCTTGTCCGCACGCTCATGGGCCTAGTCGTAATCGGCCTCTGCATTTTAGGATATGCCATCCTCTTTATTGGCTTCTTCCTTACCGGCGATCCCCTATCCGGCATTCTTACATTCATCTTCGGCGTCATATTTCTAGCCGTTGCTGCTAATCACTACGACAAGCGGCGCCGCTAACGCGCTCCTTCTTCGACAAACTCCCTGACCCACTTCGCTGGCGCATACTCCACATCGCCATTCTCGAAAGCCTCATCCCACGTAATCAGGAACTCAGGGTCGGCGTCTAGGACTTCCTTCCGATAGGCGTTGATGTAGTCCTGAAGGCCAGTCTCGCGTAGGAACCGATCCGCGGCAGTCTCGGCCTCAATGCGTGTGATGCCGTATTCCTCTCGCGCCCACGCGCTTAACTCCGTCGCAAGATCAGCAAACTTACTCACTGTCTGCGCTTGCTGGGCAAACGGATCGTCCGCTAGCTCTGGGTCGGACTGCCTCACGTCAAAGAGCCAGCGTTGCATCCCATCCTCGCGGGCTGTCCACCAGGGAGCCTGTCGGTCACGCCATTCCATCTTGACGCCCTGACCGGCAGCCTGCGCGTTAATCTCAGCTTGCTCACGAGCATGAAGGTCATCGTACTCGCTGCGGTATTCCTGGCGAGCAATGTCGACTTGCGCCGCTTGCCCAGGCCCATAATTCAGCGTCCCCAAGCCCACCGTTTCCGGCAACGCAGAAGCGAGCGCGCCTTCAATGCCTCCTGAGTTCAGGCCCTCAATGAAGCTGTCGACAAACATCGGCATGAATAGGTCCTTCATGACACTCCCAACCGTGGGCTTCTCGCCGATGATGTTCTGGCCTGACAACAATGAGATGGCGACGGACGGGAAGGGCGCGAGCTTGTTCTGGAAGAACCTCAGAGCCTCTGTCGGCGGACGTGTCTCGAAGGTGTCTCCGGTCATTGTTTTGCGCTCCCCTGTCGCAACACGGGCCGCCTGACGGAGCAAAGGAGAGAAGCCGGCCATCGTATCGATGCGCAGCGGGCCGATCCTTATCTTGGCGAAGTCCGTACTGCGCGGGTCGAACTCAGCATCCCACACCCCGGCTTCCTTGCCCAACGCAAGCAATCCCATCTGGGCGCCGAAGAACGCAACAAGGTTTTCAGTCGCCGCCCTTGCTGCATTCAAGTCGCCTTTAGTCAAGCCCTCGACAATCGGGTCGGTCAAGAACTGGAACCGCGAGGACATAAGTCGCTGACTAAAGAACGTTTGTCCGCCAAGCTGGCCCGCTGTGCTTCGGCCAAGGGGCGCAGCACCGAAGCCTGTCGCGTGGTCGATGATCGCGGCAATGTTGCGGAAATGGCCCTCATCCGTCACCCCGGCTCGTTCTAGCGCCGTCGCCATCGTGTTAAAGGTCTTTGCCCGCTGAACGTTGAGAAACGTACCGTATGCCCGCTCAGCATGAGCGATGCCGGGAATACTGCGCAGCGTGCGGGCGATCCGTGTTCTGCCTTGAGGCTCAAAGCCTGGTACGCGCTCCAGATCATCGTAAAGGCTGACCAGATCATCGCCGTATTTGTCCCGCCAGGGACGGAGTATCGCGGCTGCCTGATCGTTAGCAGCCCGCGCCTTGCCTTCGGAACTCCATGCTCGAAGCATCGGAGCCCAAGATTCCAGCCACTCTTGAGGGTGCCGGACACCAAGCGCAAGTCCCTGACGGCCGGGGGCGCTAAGGTCAAAAGAGGCCTTAAGTGTTCGCGGTGCACCAAGGGCCGAGATCAGTTCATCGCCCCATTTGATCCCCTGCCTGGCCGCAATCGCATCGGCGAGATCTGCACCCCACACGCGATCAATCAGCGCAATCTCTGAAGGCGTGATCTCGTTCAGCCTGCCATCCAGAAGCTTGGTCAGCCCGCCGTCTGCATTGATGTTCTCGAAGAACCGTAAGTTCTTGTCTCTCAAGATGTCCCGTAACTGCTGTGCTTCCTCTGGCGCAAAGGAAGTCAAGGGGGGCTCAAACTGCGCACGTGGCAGCTCGCCAGCCAAAGAACCGCGTGCCTGCCTAAATGATTGCGGAGTAAATCCGCCGCGCTCCAAAGACGACGCGCCCACCGCCACCCGCTGCCTCAGTGCTGCACTGCGTTCGGCGGCGGTCTGCGCCGGGAGCCTGCGCGTCGTCTGCACAAGGTCGGTCAGTTTCGTGACGGGATTGGGTGCTGCTACAGCCACCGGCGCCGCCTCTGGTACCACCCCCGCGCCTGCCGGCGGCACAGCGGCCTCTGGTGGCCTCACAGGCGGTATCTCCCCTGCTGGCCTGCCTGCTACCGTGGGCGTCTGTGGTGTCAGTCTCGGACCGAGTCCGATGTCAGCAGCTGCCGTAATCCCAGGCGCGCCCTCGACGACACCGCGTCCAACAGCTCGTGCGCCTCTAGCCCCAACTCTGGCGATGTCAGGCGCGAAGCCGACGCCAGGGATGGCCTCTAGCGCCAGCTCGCCCGCTGTGGTTGGTACTACCGCTTCCCCACCAAAGCGGCCACCAGCGCGCCCTACGTCCTCTATGCGCTGGCCCACGTCACCCAGGAATGGTACATCTACACCGAGCAGGTCTGCGATGTTGGCTACGCCTCCCGGCGGCGTAACGCCAAAGGCTCCTCGTGCCGCCAAGCCGCCTACCTCGGCACCTATGTCTCCTACTGCTGGCCGAACGGTCTCGCGCAAGAAGGGCGAAACTCCTGGCACCTCGGCACCGAACACATCTGCAACAGGGCCTGCTAATCTCTCTGCCGCGGATATAGCCGGCGCCTGCCTGAGCACATCTAGCGCGGAGCCGCCTACATCGCCTAGGAAGCCACCTATGTCACCCAGAAGGCCGCCACCGTCCTGTGGCTGCACCGTAGGCCCCGGAGCGAAGCCTGCGCCGCTCAGTGCGCCCTCCTGGCTCAGGGCACGCTCTTGTCCCTCCAGGAAGCGGGAGAAGGCTGTCGGTCCAGTAGGAGGCGGTATTGGTGGCCTTGGTATAGGTTGAGCCGTACCAGGAATGCCAGCACCCGTGAGCGGCTCCGTAAAGGCTTCTGAAGGCAACATGCGCTGTGGCTCCGCGAACACCTCAGCTGAAGCAGGCTCAGCAAAGAAGCCTTGGCGCGCGGCTGGCGTTATCTGCGGACCTAGCGGGCCGGGCGGCTGCTCTAGGAATTGCTGCGCTTCTGTCCCCAGCTGACCACCAAGCGCTTGCTGCTGCTCCAGGAACCACTCACGCTCAGTTGGGCTAAGGTAAGTGCCAAAGGCCTCGATCTCTGCTCGTGTGCGGCCATGAGGACCCACAGGTTCCGGTGCTGCCAAGCCTGCGCCCCCAGGAAAGCTGGGCGGCTGTACCTGCTGAGGCCGCGGCGGTGGCGAAGACTTGACTACGTCACGGATAGCCTTGAAGGCATCGAAGAGCGCCGGCTTGGGCGGAGGCGAGAAGATGTCGAAGCGGTCAGCGACCATCAATCAGCCGCGCGCCTTACTAATCGTCCGCGCAGTCTTAACGGCAACTTTAGGGATGCTGATGTGGTGGTCGCCGTGCGGTTGACCGTTCTGGCGCTCGTCGTAGGACTGAATAATTGTCACGTAGTCAGCATCTTCGCCCAACACGTAACCGACTGTGTGGATCGATAACGGCCGCGTCTTACGCGCCTCATCTAACGGCTCCCATCCAGAAGAGCCGCAAGAATCCACCCACTCGACGTAACGCACCTCCAACTTCATCCCTCCACCACTCCACCGCGCAGCATCGCGTCAAGCATCTCAGCCACGTCGACGCCTAGATCGGTCTCCACTTGGCGCAAATCCGCTTTATACGCTCTCTGAAACTCGCCCTGCAACGTCTCGAAGATCACCCGCCTCAGTGGTAGTATCCCCTGCCACCAGGGGCTCTGTAGCGGCGGTAGCACGCCCTGCTCGTACTGCTCTCGGTAATCGTCCCTAAGCAGCAGGGCGTAGTCGGCGGGCAAGGTCTGCGCCGCGAACGCTTGCCGGCGCTCGGCAGCATCTTGGCGACGAAAGACGCTCAGGCCGGTCGTCAGATCTTCCTTAATCTGCTCATTGTGTTCCGCCAGCAGGTCCTTCACAGCCTGAGTCATGTCGTCAGAATTGTTATCAGGGCTGACGTGCGCCACCACGGCCAAGCGCACCCGCTGCTGGGCTTCTGGGCTGAGCGTCTCGAACTGCTGAGTCATTAGACCCCAACACCCGCTGCCGGCCGGCCGAATTGCGGCGGCTCGATCACCTGCCGCCCTGCGTTAGGCATCGGCGTGGGTGCGCCTCCACCGCCGCCAGGACCGACATCAGCGCCAGGACCCATGGGTGGCGCGATGAGGGCAGCCAACCCCTCGACAGAGAGCCCTGAAAGCGCCGCATAAAGTGCCTGCCTCTCGGCCTGCTCCAATGGCGCGAACTGTGCCTGCGCCTCAACGCGGTGGCGCTCCCGGTTGAGCTCACGCATCTGATTCTCAGGGTCGTCGAAGCCTAGCCTTTCGAGGTACTGCGGCAGCGAAAACAACCCGCGCTCGAACTTCGCCGTCGCCTCCTGATCCCTGAGCAGCCGCTGTTGCTCCGTAAAGGACTCCGTCTTGACGTTGGCTGCGAAGTTCCGCTGCATCTTCTCCGCCGTAATGACGATCTGCTTGCCAGGATCGATCTTGCCCTTCGCGACTGCTTCCTTGCCCGTCGTAACCAGCGGATACAGCTTCTGGCGCGGGCCTTCAACCTCTTTGTCCCAGAAGAGGATCGCCCGCTTGCGCGCCCAAACTTGCTCTTCGCGATAGAGGTCAATCATGTCGAGGTCTGACTGAGGCGCAATACCGGCTGCCTCCATCTGCGCCAGCAGGCCGGTGCCGGTGGAGCTCTTTGTCTCCTCGAAGGCGGCACCCGAGAGGAACCGGTTTGGCCGGTACTGCGGTATCTCGACGTTCTCCAGGTAGCTAAGCCGCGTGAGAATCTCATCGATAGTCGGCTTTGGCCACGGCTCCAAGCCAGGCAAGACAAGCATCTCACCTGAGCCAGCCTTCGGCGGCGTCACGACCAGCGTCTGCTGCGCGCCCACACCCTCGATGTGCCCATAGTCGCCAATGTGGGCCAAGAACGCCTTCACGGACTCGTCAGGGGTACCCCGGAGGGGTATGTAAATCTTCTCATCGGTCACGGCGCGAAGAGCCAGCTGGCCGAGTACCGTGCTCCAGAAGTTGTGCTCGGTCACCGCCACAATGAGTGGCTTCATGCCCGGCGGATAGCGCAGATGCGGGTCAGTCTCGTTTAGCTGCTCACCGCCTGCCGGGATGACGTAATACTCGGCCCGCTCGGTGGGAATCACGTACTCGGTCAGCTGATCCCAATCTGAGGTCGCGTTAGAGCCGTGAGGGTAGACGAACTCGGTAGCAGTCCACTTACCACTCTTGGGGTCGCGCATGTTGCGCCGCACGAAATGCAGGCGTTCACTACTGCCTGCCTGGTGCTCACCGTAGAGTGGTTCACCTTCACCTAGAAATGCCACCTTACCAGCCGCGTCCAGCGTGGGATAGTGGCCCTGGTCGTTGCGCAGCGACTTGCGCGCCTCGATCAGTGTTACCTCGGCGTCCTCGAAGTAGAGGTCAGGGTCAGAGAGGTTCGGCCCCCAGAGCATGGTTAACGGGTTACGGTGTAGCTCGCGGAAGGTTGATTCCGTCGCCTTCATGAAATGCTGGCGCCGCTGCGCTTCGAAGCTTGCGCCTTCCTCGTCCTCATCGTCGCCAGTCTCCGGCTCTTTAGGCATCGTCGCTAGCACGCGAGTTACCGAGACGCCCAGCACCTGCTGGTCAGTAAGGATGGCGCGATCTGAGACGCGGCCATTATTGTCGCGCAGCATCCAGGACGCGTTCCAGATTTCGATCTCCTCGACGTCCTTCTTGGCGTCCTTTGTGTCCTCCAGAGACGTGAGGCTGATCTTGGGCGTATGACGTAGCCGAATAGCGACGTTCTCTTGCAGGTCTGATTCGAGGATGTCGCTCTGTACCTCGAACTTGTTGCCGTAGTCCTTGAGTGACTGTGGCAGGTTGGGCGAGAAGCGGCGCCGGATCGTGTCCTGATAGTCACGCCGCGCCGAGCGAAACTCCTCAAAGCGGCCCTTTAGTTGTTCGAGTTGCTCATCAAGTAAGGCGCGGGCGTCGTTATCTATTGGCATGAACTTATTCTACCCCAGCCTGCGGTAATTCTGCTGACCATTACGCTGCGGTGAAAGCCGGGCGCGCTGCGGGATTGCGGGCTGAAACATCCGCAGGCCCAGCATCGAGGAGGAGTCGACTTGATCGTCGTGCGCCCCGTTGGGAAACGCCGCGTGCTCCTCGATGAAATCGTCAACCCACGACGCACCGATAGGCAGATACCACTGCGCTGCCTCGATATACGGTGTCACGGCATCGGCTCGCGCTTCCTTGCTGTGACCACCAGGCGCGAACGGAATGACTGCTAGGCCTTGCTGGCGCAAGCTCTGAATCAGCGGCTTCGCCCAAGGGACATCCTCAATCAGCAGCGGCCAATGGTTCTCAGCCTGGATATTCTTGCAGCGCTGGACCAGCTCTGGGAACTCCCAGTGCCCCCGCTGGACGTGGGTCGAATAGACGCTGTGACCAATACGGCAAGCCGAATGAATGACGGCGTAGTCGCCGGATGTCTTAGAGTCATAGCCAGCCGTATCGACGGCGTTGAAGCCGGTGACCGGTGTGCTCGGTAGAGCATCATAACGCTGCCACCAGAAGCGCTTGAACCGTCCACCCTCCTCCTCAGTGGGCCGCTGCTGGTACATAGCATTAAACCAATAGGCCGTTGTGCCGCCCTTGCGCTCGCCGCTCTCTGGGTCGATAGCTCCATGCCTGACCTCGGCTAGGTAGTCGGCGCTGAACTTCTCCGGCCACAACGGACCGCCGATAGGTCTCTCTAGTGGGTCGTCGTCGCGCTCAGCCAGCGCCGGCAGGTTGAGCACCGTCCAGGCGTGGCCCTCGGTGCGCAGCAGCCAGCCAGCAAGGTCGTTCTCGTGCCAGCGAGTCATAATCAAGATAATCACGCCGTTCTGTGCGAGCCGAGTCTTGACGACAGTCTGATACCAGTCGATGTTGCGCTGCTGGATGATCGACGACCGCGCCTCCTCCTGGTCCTTCACGGGATCGTCTATCAGGAAGAGGCCGGCGCCCCGGCCTGTGGTCGCACCACCAATGCCGACTGCCGTCATGCCACCCTTGTGGCCTTCGAGCTGCCAGCGGCCGGCAGCCTTCGAGTCCTGACGCACCTTGAGCCCCCAGATGGCCTCGCCGTATTCCTCGATCAAGTCACGCGACTCTCGGCCCCAATGCTCGGCCCACGACTGGCCGTAAGACGCGAGAATCACCGGCTCGTCAGGAAAGCTGCCGATCCAATGCGACGCCAGGCCCTTTGAAGTCGTGGTGGATTTGCCGTGCTGTGGCGGCATGAAGATCATCAGCCGGCGAATCTCCCTCGCCTCGCAGCGCTTCAGGTAGCTATTCAGCAGCTCCAGGTGTGGGGCTCGCCCATAAGATGGGTCGATGACTTCGAGCAGGTCCACTGGACTACGCTTCGCCTTCGCTACTTCCTGCGGGGAGAGCGTCGGGCTTTCGCTCGATTGCTCCGAGGAGCCGGTAAAGTTTGTCGGCAATGACACCGGCGAGAATGGCAGCTTCAGAGGGGCTGTGTCCTTTGATCCACGCGTCGTCTTCGGCGGCTCTGAGGATAGACGTGAAAGCACGAACGCTGCCATCGATCAACTCACCTGCTGCCGCGTCGAAGTCATAGTCAGCAAGACCCTTTTTGGGTGCCACACTGGTGCGAGCAATACCCTGCACCCAATGCCTCACCGTGGATTTCGGGACGTGCAGCGACATTGTCAGTTGATTCAGTGACGCGCCGGCCATCCATTCGGAGATCACCTGCGCTTTGATTTCGTCTGAGTAGGACTGAGCCATAAGCCAAGTCGCGTCTCCCTAAAACAGAAAACCGCCCTCAGTCTGGGACTGGGACGGTCTCGATACTCCCCCGGCTTCGGCGGGCCGGTGCCGCTATGCGATTACTGCTACTCTACCAAATTTCACGAATCCTGAAAATTCCTAGATTTACCCAGGTTTAGGGTGTTGCGTTGTGCCGTATCATGAGTTACATTTGCCGTAACAAGGGTAGCGACCGCCGCTAAGGAGACACTGGATAATGACACGGAACGAAGCGCGCAAGGCCATCAAACTGCTAGAGGCCAACGGTTGCCGTGAGGCTGAGATGATTAGCCTCGGGCGAGGTAGCTGGCGAGTCTACGCAACCGACAACGCCACAGGCTACCGCTTCCACGATGACAGCCTTGAGCGAACACAGGACCGCATACGCGACCGCAACGCCTAAAAAACGTAATGCCCCTGCGGTGCTGGAACACCCAGGGGCGCGAGACACAGGAAGGAAACTCCAATGTCCAGCGATCAGAATACAGCTTTGAATCTCTTTGAACTCGTGCGGCGCTGGGAGCAGCACTGCCGAGAGGCTGGAACAAAGTCCCATCTGCCTCTCATGGAAGGCGGAAAGGCAACCTTCGATCACAACCTCGCCCGTACCTATGTCTGCTGCTGTTACAAGGGCTGCCAGTGGGAGAGCACCATCGAGAAGACTGATGCCCGCTGACCGCCGCGCCTATATGGCTGCCTACTACCAGACGAAACGCAAAAAGCCCGCTGCCTCTTGGTGGCGGGCCTGCGCTTTGTGTGGGCTGATGTTCCGCGGCAAGATTACGGCGCGGTATTGCTCGCCTGCCTGCCGTCAGAAGGCGTGGCGGCGTCGCTGAGAGAGGCGAGGACGGCCGCTTCCGCCCATGCAGTACGCTGGCCATGATCCTCTACGTCGCCGGTATTTGTTTCATCGCACCCACACACACCCAATGGAGACTCACAAGCAGGCCGCCTCTCGGCCCTCGCCTTTATCTGCTCCAGCGCCGTTCGCAGCGTCCGCACCTGGGCTTCGAGGGTGGCAATCCTTCTGTCGTACACATGGGCCAACGAGGCCGTCACCGTCGCACCAATCAATAACGACAAAGGCGGAGGCCGCTGCCCCGATTCCTGCTCATTCACTTCGCTTCCTCCATCTTCGCGACGTAATCCTTCTTGCAGCGCTTGCAGTGCCGCACCTGGCCTGGCTCGCCGGTCGGCATCACCACCGACCGCAGCTTAACCTTCCCTTCGATGCCACACCGCGGGCAGTTCACGATAACAACTCCTCGCGTATTACGGGAATCGTGCCGGGAAGGTCGAAGCCGAGGTAGACGCGGCCTCGTTCCACGCGCGTGACGATGACCCGGATCGGCCCCTGCGCC
>WHTI01000114.1 GCA_009377815.1 Actinomycetota bacterium | reverse complement strand
CGGCTGAGGGAGTCGTCATCGGCGTGGATCGGCATCGGCCGGAGCGTAACACCGCAGTTCTGCCACACTGGCGGGGAAACCGCATGCGCCCAAGGAGCGGTATTGGAATTAGAAGCCCGAGCCGACGAAGCACAACGCGCCGACGAGGACGCTCTTCTCGTTGCGGTGGCGCGCGGTGATGTCGAAGCGCTGAGGCAGATCTACCGGGCCTTCGAGCGCCCGTTGTATTCGCTCGGGATCAGATGGCTCACCGATCCCAAGGCTGCCGAGGAGATGGTTCAGGAGGTGACCCTCAGGATGTGGAGACGCGCCGACCGCTACGACCCCGCGAAGGGGGCGGCCTCCTCGTGGATCTTCGGCATCGCCCGCAACGTCGCCGCCGACATCGCTCGCTCCAACCGAAGACTCCCCACCCCGATGGAGGAACCTAGGCTCGATGGTCCGGAACCGTGGGACGAGGATGAGGTCTGGACCGGTTGGCAGGTGGCCCGGGCACTACGGACCCTGCCTCCGGAGCAGCAGACGGTCCTCGAACTCGCTTACGCGAACGAGATGACGCAGTCCGAGATCGCCGAGCATCTCGATGTCCCCCTCGGGACGGTCAAGACGAGGACCTACGCCGGGCTCAAGAAACTTAGGGCCACCCTCGCCGCCATGGGCATCCTGGAGGCTCGACCATGAACTGCGAGCGAGTACGGGAAGACCTTCCGAGGTTCCTTTCGGGCGAGCTTCCCGACGGTGAACGCACCGAGATCGCCACCCACCTCAAGGGCTGCATCGGATGCGCAGCGGAACACGACGCGATCGCCGAGACCCTCGTTGTTCTGGGCACCGCTCCCCTCCTCCACGAACCCCCGGCCGATCTCGAAGCACGCGTCCTCGAGCGGGTGGCGCTCGAACCCCTCGGCCGTCTCGTTGCCCGAGCTCCCATCGAGGCTTTACCGCCCGACGACCTCGAACGCCGATCATTGGAGCGAGCGGGGGTCCTCCTCGCGGTCGGAGGCAACCGAACGGTCCTGCAGCGGGCGGTGGCGCCCGGACTGGCAGCGGCCGTGGTCGCTCTCGGGTTCTTCGGGATGCAATGGCGCAACGACGTCCAGGAGATGACCCAGCAGTTCGGGCCCCCGGGCGAGACGCTCCAGCAAGTGAGCTTCGTGGGGCCGAGCCCCTTCCCGGAGGGTGGAGGAGCCGAGCTCGAGGTAGTGCGCTACGACCAGAACGAATTCGGGGTCGTCATCGAGGCGCGGCAGCTTCCGGTGTGCCGGGTCAACTACCACTACGAGGTCTGGGCGTCGGGAGATCAGGGCGATGCCTATCTCGGGTCCTTCAAGATGCCCGGAAAGGACGTGTACAACTTCCCGATGGGGCTCGATCCGGCCGACTTCGACGAGATCCAGATCACCCACGAGCTCGAGATGGGCGATCCCATGAAGAACGGCGACCTGCTTTGGGAAGCGCCGCTTCCCTAAAGCACGCCGGAGGTCGAACTCCGCCGAGCCCTCGCGCCGGGATGCTATTTTGGGGGCCCAAAACCCAGTTTTCAGGCGGAGCGGATGACCTACGACCCACAACAACTAACTAGATCCGACCGCGAGACGCTCAAGGCGATCTACCGGTTGAGCAAGGACGGCCACGAGGCCCTGACCGGGGCGCTGGCCGAGAGCCTCAAGGTGTCCCCCGGGACGGTGACCGCGGCCCTCAAGCGCCTGGCCGAGCGGGGCTTCGCGGACTACACGCCGTACAAGGGTGTGGAACTAAGCCGGGATGGTCGCAGGGCTGCCATGGCCGCGATCCGGCGCCACCGCATCGTCGAACGCTTCCTGTCCGACATGCTCGGCTACGCCTGGAACGAGGCCGATCGGCTCGCCGGCACCTTCGAACACGAACTCCCCCAGGAGGTCGAGGACCGCCTATTCGTCGCGCTCCACCGTCCCGAGACCTGTCCTCACGGTTTCCCGATCCCCGATCCCCAAGCGATGGAGATGCCGGAGATGCCTCCCCTCTCGGCCTTGGAACCGGGTGATGTCGCGGTCGTCGCCTTGCCGGGTTCGACCGATCCCGAGGTCGTCCAATTCCTCGAAAACATGGGGCTACGGCCCGGGGTCGAGGTCGAGGTGCGAGAGAAGCACCCGTTCGACGGACCGCTCGTTCTGAGGGTTGGAGGAAAGGACCGCACCGTCGGCGAGAAGATCGCCAGCCAGATCTTCGTACGTAAGAAGTCGGCCTGACCTGTGCGGGGCCCATGACCAAGACACTGAACCGAGGTTGGTGGCTGCTGCGCTTCCTCGCCACAATCTTCCTGTTCGTCGGTGCCCTTCAGTTGATGAAGACCGGCGCCGCGTCCCTCGACTTCCTCCAGGCCGGAGGCTATTTCGTGCGGAACGCGGGCTCGACCTTGGGGCTCGGATGGCTGGGCGCGCTTTTCGTCCTCTCCGGCTCCCCCATCGCCGCCACGGCTTTGACGCTCGTGGCGGCCGGGTCGATCAGCGAAACGCAGGGCTTCACGATGCTCACGGGCTCGCGCCTGGGCGCCGCTTTCGTGGTTCTCGTGACCGCGGCGATCTTCGCCCTGCGCTCCGGCAAGGGCGAGAAGATGAAGCCGGTCTCGACCGCGGTGATGGCGTTGTCGACGACCGCGATCATCTACATCCCGTCGGCCCTGATCGGTTTCGTGATCCTGAGGTGGGGTCCGTACCACCGGCTCAACCTGCAGTTCCCCGGGGGTTTCTCCGACCTCCTCGACCTGATCTACGGGGGCATCCTCGACACGGTCGAGTCGTGGCCGGCGATCCTCGTGTTCCTCGGCGGTCTCGGCGTGCTGCTGGTGTCGTTCAAGCTCCTCGACACCGTCATGCCCAACATGGACGGCGAGCACATGAGCGAGGACCGGCTCGCGTGGCTGCGCAGGAAGTGGCCGATGTTCGCTCTCGGTTGTCTCGTTGCCCTCGTAACGATGTCGGTATCGGTCGCATTGACCATCCTGGTTCCACTCGTCGCCAAGGGTTACGTGAAACGAGAGGACATCCTTCCGTACATCATGGGAGCGAACATCACCACACTCGGGGACACGATGCTGGCGGCGTTCGCGCTGAACTCAGCCGCCGCGGTGAGGATCGTGCTGGTGGGGATCATCGCGACCACCATCCTGAGCATCGTTCTCCTTGCGTTCTTCTATCCACAACTGAAGAGCGGGATCTGGAGATTCCAGCGAATGATCGTGAAGAGCAAGCCGAGGCTGGCGGCGTTCACCGCAGGGCTCTTCCTGGTTCCACTTGCGATCATCGGCGTATCCGGGTTCGCGGGCTGATAGCACCAACGAGATAGGAGGGGATCAGAAGTGGAAGGGGTTCCGTACCTCGCACTCATCGCCGCGGTGGCTGCACTGCTGCTCGCGGCATATTTCTCGAAGGTCGTTCACGCGGCCGATCCTGGGAACGACCGGATGCAGGAGATCGGAGCCGCCATCCGCGAAGGGGCGATGGCCTTCCTGAAGCGCGAGTACACATGGGTGGCCGGATTCGTTGCCGTGATGGCCGTACTGATCTTCGTGGTGCTCGACTACGGGCGCCCGTGGGGAGCGATCGCCTACATCTGCGGTGCCCTGACCTCTGCCCTCGCCGGCTTCGTCGGGATGAGGATCGCCACCGCGGCGAACACCCGGACCGCTCAAGCCGCCCGCAACGGCGCGGCTGAGGCCCTTCCCCTCGCGTTCCGAGGGGGCGCGGTCATGGGATTCACGGTCGCCGGCCTGGGACTCCTCGGCATCTCGCTCGCCTATCTCGTCTTCGCCAAGTGGCTCGAGGTCGACGATCCCTTCCAGGTCGTGGCGACCTTCGGACTCGGCGCCTCCTCGATCGCCCTGTTCGCACGTGTCGGCGGCGGCATCTTCACGAAGGCAGCCGACGTCGGCGCCGACCTCGTCGGCAAGGTCGAGGCGGGGATCCCCGAGGACGACCCGCGCAACCCGGCAACGATCGCCGACAACGTCGGGGACAACGTCGGCGACGTGGCCGGCATGGGTGCCGACCTCTTCGAGAGCTACGCGGGATCGATCGTGGCTCCGATCGTCCTCGCCGCCCTCCTGTTCGCAGGAAGCTCCCCCGATCTCCTCGAGGCCACCTTCGTCTTCCCGCTGTTGATCGGCGCCTTGGGGATGTTCGCCTCGATCGCCGGCGCCCTCACGGTGAGGGGTAAGCCGGAGAGTTCGAACTTCGCCAAGCAACTTCACCGGGGCACCAATGTCGCCGCCGCTCTTACGGTCGTACTCGCCCTGGCCGGCGCCTACTGGCTGTTCGACCCGATCGAAGAGGTGGTTTATCCGCTGTACATGGGTCTGACGATCGTCGTCGGGCTTCTCGCCGGTATGGCGATCGGGTTCACCAGCGAGTACTTCACCTCCGACCACTACGGCTCGGTGAAGAGGCTCGCCAAGCAGTCGGAAACCGGTCCCGCGACGGTCATCATCGAAGGGATCGCCGAGGGCATGCTCTCGACCGCCGGGGCCATCCTCTTCGTCGTTACTGCGATCGGCGGCGCGTACTGGCTCGGGCAGGAAGCGATGCCCGGGATCGATGCATCGGGTCTCTACGGTGTCGCTCTCGCCGCCATCGGGATGCTCGCTACCACCGGAGCGGTCGTCGCGGTCGACGCCTACGGGCCGATCGCAGACAACGCGGGAGGGATCGCCGAGATGGCTGAACTCCCGCATGAGGTCCGTGACGTCACCGACTCCCTCGACTCACTCGGCAACACCACCGCGGCGATCGCCAAGGGATTCGCGATCGGCTCCGCCGCGTTGACTGCCCTGGCGCTGTTCAAGGCGTTCACCGCCGCCGCCGGGCTCGAAGTGATCGATATCGAGCGCGTTCAAGTCACCATCGGGCTGTTCCTCGGGGGCGTGACCCCGTTCGTGTTCGCGGCGCTGACGATGAAATCGGTCGGACGCGCGGCGTTCCAGATGATCGAGGAGGTCCGTCGCCAGTTCAAGGAGATCCCCGGCCTCAGAGAAGGTAAGGAAGGGGTTCGGCCCGACTACGCGCTGTGCGTCGACATCTCCACGCACGCGGCGTTGAAGGAGATGGTGATCCCCGGCCTGCTGGCGATCGTTCTCCCGCTGGCGATCGGGCTTGTCTCGGTGGAGGCGCTCGGAGGGTTCCTGGCCGGGGCGCTCGTCACCGGTTTCCTCCTCGCGATCTTCATGGCTAACGCCGGTGGAGCGTGGGATAACGCCAAGAAATTCATCGAGCGCGGCGCGCACGGAGGCAAGGGTTCCGAACAGCACAAGGCCGCGGTCGTGGGTGACACGGTCGGAGACCCGTTCAAAGACACATCGGGGCCTGCGATGAACATCCTCATCAAGGTGATGACGATCGTGTCGTTGGTGTTCGTCCCGGCGTTCATCTAGCTCGGTCTAATCTCACCCGATATGGAGATCTGGCCGGGCACCCCGCATCCGCTCGGCTCGACCTGGGACGGTTCGGGGGTCAACTTTGCCCTCTTCTCGGAGAACGCCGAGGGGGTGGAGCTGTGTCTCTTCGACGACGACGGGAACCAGACCCTCCTCGACCTGACCGAGGAGACGTCGTTCGTGTGGCACGGCTACGTGCCACGGCTGAAGCCCGGGCAGCGGTACGGGTACCGGGTCCACGGCCCCTACGATCCGGCCAATGGGCATCGCTTCAACGCCTCGAAGCTGCTCCTCGATCCCTACGCGAAGGCGATCGAGGGCGACATCGCGTGGGGGCCGGAGATGTTCGGGTACAAGCTCGGGACCAAGAAGGAAGACCTCGAGGTCTCCCACGCGGATTCGGCGGCCATGATGCCGAAATCGGTGGTGATCGACGAGTCCTTCTACTGGGGGGACGACAAGAAGCCCGAGATTCCGTTCCACGACACGGTGATCTACGAAACCCACGTGAAGGGCTTCACCAAGCACCACCCGGGGATACCCGAGGAGTTGCGCGGCACCTATGCGGGGCTGGCCCACCCCGCCGCGGTCGAGCACCTGCAGTTGCTGGGGATCACCGCGGTCGAGATCATGCCGCCGCACCACTTCATCCATCCTCAGTTCCTGCTCGACAAGGGTCTGCGCAACTACTGGGGCTACGACCCGATCAACTACTTCGCTCCGCACTCGGAGTACTCGTCGTCGGGCGTCCGCGGGGAGCAGGTCACCGAGTTCAAACAGATGGTCAAGGCGTTCCACGAAGCCGGGATCGAGGTGATCATCGACGTCGTCTACAACCACACCGGCGAGGGGAACCACCTCGGGCCGACGATCTGTTTCCGGGGGATCGACAACGCCTCTTACTACCGGCTCATGGAAGACGACCGCCGGTTCTACATGGACTTCACCGGCACCGGCAACTCACTCAACGTTGGGCACCCGCAGATCCTGAAACTGATCATGGACTCGCTCCGCTATTGGGCGATCGAGATGCGGGTCGACGGCTTCCGCTTCGATCTCGCCGCCGCGCTGGCGCGCGAGCTGTTCGAGGTCGACCGGCTGTCGGCGTTCTTCGACATCATCCATCAGGACCCCGTCCTCTCCGAGATCAAGTTGATCGCGGAACCGTGGGACGTCGGACCGGGCGGATACCAGGTGGGTCAGTTCCCGCCGGGCTGGTCCGAGTGGAACGGCAAGTACCGCGACACGGTGCGCGACTACTGGCGTGGAGAGCCGGCCAGCCTCAGAGACTTCGCCTATCGCTTCACGGGGTCGTCGGACCTCTACGAGTCTGGCGGCCGCAGGCCCGCGGCCAGCATCAACTTCGTCACCGCTCACGACGGCTTCACCCTTCACGACCTCGTCTCCTACAACGAGAAGCACAACGAAGCCAACGGCGAAGACAGCCAGGACGGCGAGTCCCACAACCGCTCCTACAACTGGGGCGTCGAGGGCGAGACCGAAGACCCGGAGATCACCGAACTGCGCGGACGCATCAAGAGGAACTTTCTCGCCACCCTTGCCCTCTCCCAAGGCGTACCGATGCTGCTCGGTGGAGATGAGGTCGGCCGTACGCAGCACGGGAACAACAACGCCTACTGCCAGGACAACGAGATCTCGTACTACGACTGGAGCCTGAGAGACGAGAACCTCGAGATGCTCGGCTACACGCGCAAGCTGATGGAGTTCCGCAAGTCGCATCCCAACTTCCGCCGGCGCAAGTGGTTCGAGGGGCGTGCGGTCTGGGGCTCCGGCCTCAGCGACATCGGCTGGTTCAACCCCGACGGCACCGAGATGACCGAGGCGCAGTGGCAAGACGATTACGCCAAGACGATCGGCGTCTTTCTCAACGGAGAGGAGATCCCGAGCCCCGGTCCCCATGGGGAACGGGTCGCCGACGACAGCTTCCTGATCCTGTTCAACGCCCACTCCGAGGTCATGAGTTTCACGATCCCGACCGGCGATTGGGGGGAAGCATGGGAGGTCGTGATCGACACCAGAGACCACCAGTTCGAGACCGCTCCCCATACCCATAAAGCCGGCGAGAAGGTCGAGGTCATCGAGCATTCCGTTGTGGTCCTCCGCCGGGCCGGCTAGGAACTCCTCGAGGAAGGATGCTTCATGACGACCTTCGAAGTCTGGGCGCCGGGAGCGCGCAAAGTAGAACTGGTGCTGGAAGATGGTCGCCACGCCCTTGAGCGCGGCGACTTCGGATACTGGCGCACCGAGCGAGCGGCCACGGAAGGAACCACGTACCGGTTCTCGCTCGACGGCGGCGATCCGATGCCCGATCCGCGCTCGAACCATCAGCCCGAAGGGGTTCACGGGCCGTCCGCGGTCGTGGACCACAGGGCGTTCCGATGGACCGACGACCGCTGGCGCGGCGCTCCCCTTTCGTCCGCAATCGTCTACGAAGCGCACGTCGGCACGTTCACCCCAGAGGGAACCTTCGAGGGTGCGATCGCTCGGCTCGACCATCTCGTCGATCTCGGCATCACGCATCTGGAATTGATGCCGGTCGCCGAGTTCCCCGGCGATCGCGGCTGGGGGTACGACGAGGTCGATCTCTACGCACCTCACCAGGCGTACGGCGGACCGGGCGGTCTCAAGGAGCTCATCGACGCGTGCCACGGGCGCGGGCTCGCGGTCATCCTCGATGTCGTCTACAACCACCTCGGCCCCGACGGGAACTACCTCGGTTCCTTCGGCCCTTACTTCTCGGATCGTTACTCGACACCGTGGGGCGATGCGATCAACTTCGACGGCGCCGGCTCCGACGAGGTCCGGGACTTCTTCACCGGCAACGCGGAGTACTGGCTCGAGCACTACCACCTCGACGGTCTGCGCGTCGATGCGGTGCACGCGATCCTCGATCTCTCGGCGATGCACTTCCTCGAGGAACTGGCTCGTCGCGTCGATGCCCTCGAGGCACGTCTCGGACGAACTTTGTCGGTGATCCTGGAATCGGATCTCAACGATCCGCGCCTCGTCACGCCGTACGAAGCCGGAGGCTACGGAGCCGACGCGCAGTGGAGCGACGACTTCCACCACGCGCTCCACGCCCTCCTGAGCGGCGAGACCGCCGGCTACTACGGAGACTTCGGCGGGGTCGAGCACGTCGCGCAGGCGCTTCAGCGCGCGTTCGTCTACGACGGCACCTATTCCGAACTCCGCGATCGCCGTCACGGGAAACGACCGGAGGGACTCGGCGGGCATCGTTTCCTTGGGTACCTTCAGAACCACGACCAGGTCGGTAACCGGGCCACCGGTCAGCGTGCCGGCCATCTGATGAGCACCGACCTCCTGAAGGTCGGGGCCGCCCTCGTCCTCACGTCACCGTTCGTCCCGATGCTCTTCCAGGGTGAGGAGTGGGGTGCAACCACTCCGTTCCAGTACTTCACCGATCACACCGACGCCGAACTCGGTAGCGCGGTCGGCAAGGGTCGCCGGAGCGAGTTCGAGTCGTTCGGCTGGGATCCCAAGGAGGTACCGGATCCCCAGGACCCCGCCACCTTCGATGCCTCGGTGCTCGACTGGTCCGAACCCGAAGAGGACGATCATCTCAAGCTCCTCGACTGGCACCGAGCCTTGATCGCACTGCGACGTTCGTCGCCGGATCTGACCGACGGTCGCCTGGATCT
>WHTI01000160.1 GCA_009377815.1 Actinomycetota bacterium | reverse complement strand
TCCGGGCGAGCGGTGTTGTTCGCCGGAACGGTCGTCGTCATCTCGTTCCTCGGCATCCTCCTCATGGGCTTCTCGTTCGTTGAGGGAGTCGCGGTCGGTGGAGCTGCCGCCGTTGCCGTCACGATGATCGCGTCGGTCACGCTTCTGCCGGCCGTCCTCGGTTTCGTCGGTGCCAACATCGACAAGCTCAAACTGAAGTGGTTCCACCGCTCCGAGACGGACCACGACACATCCATCTGGTTCCGTTGGAGCCGGTTCATCCAGCGGCGTCCGTGGGTCGCCGCGCTGGGCGGTCTGCTGATCCTCGTGACGCTGGCCATCCCGCTGTTCAGCCTTCGTCTCGGGTTCTCCGACGCCGGCGCCGGCTCGACCGAGAAGACCAGCCGTCGCGCCTACGACCTCCTGTCGGAAGGGTTCGGGCCGGGCTTCAACGGTCCGCTGCTCCTGGCGGTCGAGCTGGGCGAGCCGGGTGACCTCTCATCGCTCGACCCGGTCAGCGCCGCTCTGTCGAGCACCGATGGCGTGGCGTATGTCAGCCCTCCGCAGCCCAACGAGGCGGGCGACACCGCGATCATGACCGTTGTTCCGACCACGTCGCCGCAGGACGAGGCGACCAACGAACTCGTGAATCACCTGCGTGACGACGTCATCCCGCCGGCCCTCGAGGGCAGCGATACGAACGTCTATGTTGGCGGATTGACGGCCGGGGGCCTGGACTTCGCCGACCTGAGCGGCGACAGACTCCCGGTCTTGATCGGCGTAGTTATCCTCCTGTCCTTCATCCTGCTGGTCGCCGTGTTCCGCTCGGTTCTGGTGCCGCTGAAGGCCGCCGTCATGAACCTGCTCTCCATAGGTGCCGCCTACGGCGTCATCGTTGCTGTGTTCCAGTGGGGCTGGGGCGCCAGCCTGATCGGCGTATCGACCACGGGGCCGATCGAGGCCTGGGTTCCGATGATGTTGTTCACGATCCTGTTCGGTCTCTCCATGGACTACGAGATCTTCCTGCTCTCGCGGGTCCGTGAGGAGTACGTGAGGACGAAGAACAACGACCTAGCGGTGGCCAACGGACTGGCGACCACGGCACGCGTGATCAGTGCGGCCGCGGCGATCATGATCGCGATCTTCCTGTCCTTCGTGTTCGGGTTCGAAGACCGGTCGATCAAGCTGTTCGGCCTCGGCCTCGCGGCGGCGATCTTCGTCGACGCCACCATCGTGCGAATGGTGCTCGTGCCGGCCACGATGGAGCTCCTCGGTGACGCCAACTGGTGGTTCCCGAAGTGGCTCGCCAAGATCGTCCCGAACATCCACGTCGACGCCGACCTCGACCTGAAGCTGCTACAAGAGCTAGCCGAAGAATCCGGCGCCGAAGACGCACCCGCCCTCGTTTCGTAACCGACGTCAACCGAGGGCGCCGCCTGGGCGGAAGAGTTGCCCCAGGCGGCGCCCGATCGCGTCGACGATCTCCCTTTCGACGCCCCGCTCGTCCAAGACGACGTCGTCCCATGTGAAGTAAAGGATCTCGATCCCCTTGGACCTGATCCTGCGGTCCCGGCGGGTGTCGCGGTTGTGCTTTCCGATATGCCATCTGAAGCTGTGGCACTCGATCCCGAGCGTCGCAGCAGGAACGTAGAAGTCTAAGAAGTATCGCTGGTCGCCGACCACCACGAGGTAGTTGGCATCGAACGTCATTCCTTTGATCCGCCTAAGGATCCGCAGCATCTTCGCCTCGAACACTGAGCGGACCTCTGCGTCACGGTGATCGCGCCCCACCAGGAGTGCTCGGAGCACCTTCGAGCCACGACGCCCTCGACCGCCTTCGGTGTCGAGGAACCGATCTATGCGGGCTAGCGTGGTCAGGCGTCGACGCAGTGCATCATCCAGGGCCCGCCCGGCGACCTTGGGCGGGACTTCGGCCGCAACGTCGAGGAGAGCGCGCTCCACCTGACACGTGCGTAGGCGATTGATCCAGCGTGTTCTGATCGCATCCGCGCGAGTGGTTCGTATGACCCGCAGAGATGGATGACGGACACCGGTTCGTCTCGCTACCTGGACCTTCGCCGGCTTCTTGATCCCATCAAGTCCGTAGAGATAGGCAGCCGTTGTGCCGACGAAGCACCCGTCGTTTCCCATCCAGAGCTGGACGGCCATCAGGAAGCCGTCGAACGTGTCCGGCACGCCTGGGAGGCGGTACACATCCGGCAGAACCATCGCCCATCCGCCCGCGTCGCGCCGATACCGGATCTGTCTCAGGGACATCCCGGAGGTAACCGCTTGCCTAGCCGTCAGGTGTCCTCGCTGTTCTTGAGCAACTGCTCGAGCTCGATCCTCGGACTCCACAGCCTTAGCGAAACGTGCTCACGGGGGTCGTGTTGTGTCGCGGCTCACTTCTTATCCACTCACGTGACACTGAGTGTCGTTTCAGTGGAGAGGAATGGCTACTTCGGGGTGAGGGCTTGGTAGTGGCCTCGGAAGTGGATCAGGGGGTCGGTTAGGGCGCCGGCGTCGAGGCGGTCGATGGCGGCTCGGATCAGTTCGTTGTAGCCGACGGACTCGATCGCGGTGACCGTGCAGAAGGCGGTCACGGGCGAGGGGAGGATCGGGCCGTAGTCGGAGGCTTCGGGGCTCAGGCCCTCGAACGGCCCGCCGGGATTGGGTCTCAGGCCCGCGAAGATGTCCGCGAGTTTCCAGTCCTTGCGTTCGAGGACGTGTAGCACGAACCGCTTGGTTTCGGCGAGGACCTCGAAGAGGTTGGTGGTGCGGGACATGAGCCCGAGGATCTGCGGTGGCTCTCCGTCGGCTACGAGGACGGACGACATCGTGAGTCCGACATCGCCATCCGGCCCCCGAGCCGTCCAGATGGTCACCGGGTTCGTCAGTCGACCCCGGAGCGATCGGCCCGCGGTCTTCGCCTCAGCTGGTGTGGCGAACGGGTTCTCGTAATGGATGCCGCCGTCGTCGGACATCGGGCTCAGAGCCCGGGGCCGGCGAGATACGTATAGAAGCCATCGATCAGCGCCTGATCGCCGAACACCTCGACGTCCTTCGGCGACAACCGACGCCACACGAGCAGCAGTAGATCGGAGGCGGTGCCCCTGAGCGCGGCATCACCCTTCTCGTGCCCGCTGTGGGTTGCCGGCACTTTGCCGGGATCGAGTGTCACCAGCCATTCCCCGTCGCCGTCGGTGCGGTGGAGGTGGATGGTCCCGGGAGGTCCTTCGTAGGGGATCTCGTCCGCGGGGACCATGACGTTCAGCATCTCGTCGATCCCATCGGTGGCCAGCTCAGAGTCGATCGGTTGGGGATCCCCGGCCGCCACCTCTGCGTCCCAGCGATGCACAGCCGCTTCCTGAGCCATGCGCCGGTGCCAGAACCCCAGACGCTTCGGGCCGAAGAAGGTCCAGCATTCGTCTTCCGGATCGCGCTCCTCGAGGGTGGCGATCAGTTCGTTCAGTGCGTTCTCGTACCACCCGATGAGTTTGCCGTCATCTTCGGGGTCGTCCTTGAACTCGACCTCGGGCTTCTCCGTTCCCCCGGCCCCCATAACTGCGACCTTGTGGAGATAGACGTGCCCGGTATGCCAGACGAGGTCGCCGACGGACCACTCCGGACACGACGGCACCGTCGCCTCGAGGTTGCCGCGAGCAGCGCTGGATAGGGCGGCCCCGTCACGACGTAAGTGCGCGATGTAGGTTGCCGGCTCCATCTCGTCAGTCTGTCACGACCGGACGAGTGTCTGCTCAGGGGATCACGCCGCTGAAGGTGGCCGTCACGGTCTTCGGCGTCCCGTCCATCGTCAGTTGACAGGCAGGCTCTGTGCCGGAGCAATCGCCGCCCCAGCCCATGAAGGTTGCTCCACTGAGGATGTCGGCGAAGGCCACAAGCACCACGGTCCTGCCTTCGATGAAGTCTCCTTCGCACGAGGTGCTGGGGCATGCGATCCCGGTGGGGACCGATGTGACCGTGCCGGCCCCCTCAACGATCACCGTTACGTGGTTCGTCGGCAGCGGAGTGAACGGGGCGACGTTCCGGAATGTTTGCTTCTTGGCCTGTTTCTTCTTTCCCGTGGCCGCCTTGACCGCACCCTTCTTGACCTGCTTGTAGCTCACGACCGGCGCCGAAGGCGCGGCGATGTCCTCCTCGAGGTTGATGATCAACAACTTGCCCTGTGTCTTGCCCACATTGGTGATCACGTAGCCCTCGACGGTGAACGGATACTTGCCGTCGGCGTCCTTCGAGTGCTTCACCTTCTGGCTATACCAAAGGAAGACGGCGTCGGGGATGTTGTTGCCGTCCCGGTCCATCATCTCGCCCTTGACTATCTTCGGCTTTCCCTTCGCCGCCACTGCGGGGGTGACGACCCCGACGGTCGCGGTCATGAGCGCGATGCACGCCACCCATGCCCAGAACTTCCTCACGTCATCAACGTCCCTTCGGATCGAGAGCCAGATCTCGAACGAGCTTACGCGAGGGCTGGAGGTAGCCCAAGGGGGTTCGGCGTACTTCGCGGCGCGAGGATGGGCGGGTCAGATCACAGAGCGGAAGGGGACTTCGATGACCGAGGGGGGATCGTCGATCCCTGAGGTGCAGGCGCTTCTGGGCGTCCTTGCCTCGGGTCGGAAAGCGGGGGAGGCGGGTACCGCCTTCGGCATGGGTGCGGGGTTCCTCCTCGTAGATGACATGACTCCAGGGTGGGAGGGCCACGATCCCGCGCGTGCGTTCCTGTTCGGCCACCCGCAGCTACGTGTGGTGGAGGTACTCACCACGCCCACCACGAGCGCGCTGATCGCTGTGAAGCACGTACATTGACACTCATGGTCGAAGAGTCTGACGTAAGGCGCGCCGCCTGGGACCAGGTAGCAGACGCGTGGGCGCGCAACCGGGACTTCATGTGGGACACCACGCGCCAAGTCGGGGAGTGGTTGGTCGATCGCGTAGATCCGAAGCCCGGTGATGTGATCGTCGATCTCGCCGGGGGCCCAGGTGAGAACGGTTTTCTCGCGGCCCGACGTTTGAAGACGTCCGGAAAGGTCATCGTTACTGATTTCGCCCCTGGGATGGTCGCCGTGGCGCGACGACGAGCGGACGAGTTGGGGCTCGGCAACGTCGAAACCCGGGTTCTCGACGCGACCGAGATGGATCTCGAAGGCGACAGTGTCGATGGGATCATTTGCCGATGGGGCCTGATGCTGATGCCCGATCCCGGTGCCGCGCTTGGCGAGTGCCGGCGCGTATTGAAGGACGGGGGACGCCTTGCGCTTTCGGTGTGGGGTGACCCGGAGAGGAATCCGTGGGTGACCGTGACGGGACGGACCCTCGATCGACTGGGCTTCCCACCGGCCCGCGATCCGTTCGGTCCGGGCGGGATGTTCTCCTTGTCCGACCCCGGATCGCTCCAGTCGATGGTGAAGGCGGCCGGATTTACTGAGGTCGAGGTCGAGGAGATGGAGATCGACTGGCGATTCGATTCGTTCGACCACTTCTGGACCTACCAAACCGAAGTCTCCAGCTCGATGTCGGCGTTCGTGAGAGAGCTCGAAAGCAGCGAGGTCGAGAGGTTCCGCTTGGCCCTCGAAGCGAACGTGAAGCCCTTCCATAAGGACTCGGGACTCCTCCTTGCAGGCATGACACTGAACGTTTCGGCTTCCTAGCCGGGCCGAGGCATCGCATCTAAGCCCTGGCCGGTCACTCCATCCACTTGTCAGGTCTCGACCGGCAAACCACCCGCTTCCCAATCGGGAAGGCCCGCGTCGAGAACACGTGCGCGGTAGCCCTTCTGTTCGAGAAGGCGAGCCGCTTCGGGAGCGAACGCGCAGAACGAGCCTCGGCAATAGGCGACTATCTCTTTGTTCTTGGGGAGTTCCTTGAGGCGTCGCTTCAACTCAGCAACGGGGATCGAGACCGCGCCCGGCAGATGGCCGGCCGCGTATTCCTCGGAGGGTCGCACGTCCAACACCAACAGGTCGTCCTTACGCCTGATGCGCCTA
>WHTI01000458.1 GCA_009377815.1 Actinomycetota bacterium | reverse complement strand
TTGTTCTTGGGGAGTTCCTTGAGGCGTCGCTTCAACTCAGCAACGGGGATCGAGACCGCGCCCGGCAGATGGCCGGCCGCGTATTCCTCGGAGGGTCGCACGTCCAACACCAACAGGTCGTCCTTACGCCTGATGCGCCTAACGAGTTCCTCCTTGGTCAGGAGCTCGATGCCGTTCAGCTCTCCGGTGTAAGCGCGGGCGAGACGATCGATCTCGGCTACACGGTCTTTGGCCACGTTCTGCAATCCACGCCACAGCCCAATGACCTCGGGCGATGCGAGTCGGTAGAAGATCGACGTTCCTTGACGACGAGACGATACGAGTCCGGCACGGCGGAGGATCTGGAGATGCTGACTAGCGTTCGCCACCGACGACTCGATCTCGGTAGCGATGCTCTCGACGCTTCTCTCACCGTTGGCCAAGAGGTCGACGATCTCGGCCCGTCGCCCACTGGAGAGGGCCTTTGCCACCCGAGCGAACTCGTCGAACAGCGCTTTCTTGGAGTCTCTGTCGGCCATGGGTGTCATTCTAGGCTATTCAAGTCATCACTTGAAGAATGAAGATTGATCCAAGCATCCCAGCCCGATACCGCGGTGACCGCAGCTACGATCACGAGCGCAGTTCCGACGCCCCAGAGGTCTGCGAGCACGCCCGCCGTGACGGCCCCGACGAGGTAGCCGGCGTCTCGCCAGGTTCGGTAGACCCCTACCGCGGTGGCGCGCCAGGATGGAGCCGCAACATCGCCGACCGCGGCCAGGAGCGCCGGATAAGTGGATGCGGTACCGAGGCCCAGGACTGCGGACGCCACGATCATCTGCGAGAAGTCTCCCGCCTTCCAGAAGAGAAGAAGAGCTCCCGCCTGGACCCACATGCCGAGAGCGATTGGCAGCCGCCGACCGATGCGATCGCTCAACGCGCCGGTCGCGAGCTGCGCGATGCCCCATACCGCGGGATAGACGGCTGCTACGGTTCCGATCTGGATCGTGGTGAGGCCTTCGCCGAGCATCACCACAGGTAGTAGTCCCCAAGCGAGGGCGTCGTTCGCGTTGTTAACGAGCCCCGTGCGCGATGCCGCCGAGAGCCCT
>WHTI01000086.1 GCA_009377815.1 Actinomycetota bacterium | reverse complement strand
TCGAGGTGCAGTAGCTGAGCGACGATCAGGTTCGCGATCTGGTCGTCGACCGGCGTCCCGAGCATCACGATGCGCTCCTTGAGGAGGCGCGAGTAGATGTCGAAGGAGCGCTCGCCGCGACTCGTCTGTTCGATGACTACCGGAACGAGGTAGTTGTTGTAATCCTTGGGGTCCATCAGGTGGTCGGCCTCCGTGGCGATTGCTTGGCTAGGTCTGGTCGTCGGTCGGCTCGGTCTGGTCGGGTTCAGCGGTGTTTCCTGGTTCAGTCTCTACATCGGTCGCCTCAGCAGCCGGATTTATCTGCTCGGCGAACTCTTCGCCCGGTTCTTCAACCGGCTTCTTCTCCAGCCCCTCTATGGTCGCGTGCTCCACGACATAGTCGAGCGACTTGCGCCTCATGATATCGGCAGCCACCGACGACAAACGACCGCTCTCGACCACCTGTTTCGCCAGTTCCTGGACGTCCTGCCCACTCCTGGCAGCGGCAATGGCAAGCTCTCGGCCGATGTCTTCCTCCGTGACGTCGATCGTCTGCTCCCGGGCGACCTGCTCGAGGAGTAGTTCTGCCTTGATGCCGCGGGCGATCGAGGTGCGCATCTCGCTGCGGATCTCGAGTTCGGTGGAGTTCGTCTGGGTCTCGTAATCGGCCATCGTCATCCCGGCCTTGGTGAGGTCCTCTTCGAGATGCTCGAGGCGATGGTTGAACTCCTGCTCGACGAGGGGCTCGGGGGCGTCGAGATCGGATGCGTCGACCAGCGCCTCGAGGACCATGCCCCTGATCTCATCCTGGACCATCTGGTCCTTGGCACCTTCGAGTCGATCCTTGAGCTCGTCCTTCAATTCGTCGAGCGAATCGAACTCCCCGACCGTCTTGGCGAACTCATCGTCGAGGGCGGGAAGCTTCTTGGCCTTGACCTCCTTGAGCAGCACGGTGAACGAAAGCTGTTTGCCGGCGAGGTCGCCCGCAGCGTCCGGGAGCGTGGAGTTGAACTTGAGGATGGCCCCCGGCTTGTTGCCGATGAGCTCGCCGTCCAGCTCCGGCGGACCACCTTTCGAGCCGACCTCGTAGAGGTAGTCGGGTGCGCTCGCCGAGTCGACGATCTCGTCGCCGTCGTAGCCCTTGATGTCGATGAGAGCGAAGTCACCCGAACGAACCTCTCGGGAGACCGTCTCGAGTTCGGCGAAACCCTCCCTCAAACGCGTGAGCTGCTGTTCGACGTCGGCCTCGGTCACCTGCGCCGGAGGGGCGTCGATCTTGATCGAGGCGAAATCGGGAACCACCACCTCGGGCCGGATGTCGACCGTTACTTCCAGGACGATCGGCTTCCCGGGTTCGAACTGGGTGACCTCGATGTCGGGAGTCGTGATCGCCTCGAGGTCCTCGGCTCTCAGCGCGTCGCGATAGATGTCGGGGAGCGCGTCGCGCAGCGCCTCCTCCCGGATGATCTCGGGGCCGACGCGCGAGTCGATGATCTGACGCGGGACCTTGCCCTTGCGGAAGCCGGGCACCTTTATCTCCTGCGACCAGCGCCGGTAGACCTGGTTGAGGGCCGGATCGATGGCGTCCTCGGGGACCTCGACCCGGATCTTCACCCGATCCTTCTCGAGGGTTTCTGCGGTTGTCTCCATGGTGGGTTTTCCTTGTCGGTCTCGGCTTTCTTGGCTGAACATCGTTCCACCCGCTCGGCCAAGAAAGCCTCGAAGTACCTTGTGCCCCCGGTGGTGAGGACCCATGCTGGATTTTGTCCCTGCAGGGTATCCGAGCCCTCCGGGCGAAGAACTCAGGGCAGGGCTGCCGGGTCGCACACCGGCAGAGAGATCTGGTTGGGAGCCAGGAACCGCGCTAGGCGGACGAAAGTGGGGATGACGGTCCCTGGCCCCCAACCCGGCCTCCCGGCCGGACGTCGCGGACAAACTGGGACCAACCATTACGAACCACCCACGCCTGCCCGCGCCTCCTAACTCTACGCACCCCGTCCCGCGATTGCTCGCCCCCTCGGGGACCCATTGCCGCGCCGGGTCCGCAGCACGCCCAGCAAACCAACCACCTCGCCCCCCATTCCCCGCTCTAAACCGCTGGAGCTTGCTCTAGCGGTTGCTTAAACGGTTTTGTGCCGGAAATGGGTGTGGTGCCGGTCACAGTTGGGGCGGCTCGAAAGAGGGAACCTGGGGTGGGTTTTGGAGGATGGGCGACGGCGAAGCCGTCGCTCCGCTTTGGGTTGGGTTTGTGGTGGTCGGGATGGCCGGATTCGAACCGGCGACCTCGGCGTCCCAAACGCCGCGCGCTAACCAAGCTGCGCTACATCCCGCTGGAGCCCAGTCTAGTGCCGACGTTCTGTGCGCGGAACGGGGTCGTTCTCTGCGCGAATCTGGGCCGGTAGAGTTACGAGCCTGCGGGTGTAGCTCAATGGTAGAGCTCCAGCCTTCCAAGCTGGTCATGAGGGTTCGATTCCCTTCACCCGCTCTGGTGCCGACCATCGACCAAGGGGAGCCAAGTTGCCGACCGTTCGCGAACTCGTCGAGCAGAACCAGGACCGCTACGTCGGATGGCTGATCGAAGCGTGTTCGATCCAGAGCCTTCACGGGCAACCGGACGAACTTGCCCGGATGGCGACCTGGGTTGAGGACAAGCTGGCCGGCTTTGGGGCGGCGACCTCACGACTCACCTACGAGTCGGCCCCCGACGCGCTGCTCGGGGTCCTGGGGAGCGGCGACCGCACGGTTCTGGTTTACGACCACTACGACGTCCAGCCGGTCGATCCGATCGAGCTGTGGAAGTCCGCCCCGTTCACGCCTGAGATCCGCGACGGCAAGATCTACGCGCGCGGCTGCGCCGACAACAAGGGTGATCTCGTCGCCCGGCTCGCGGGGATCGAGGTCTACAAGGAACTCTACGGCGAGCCCCCGATCACGGTGAAATTCCTAGTCGAAGGCGAGGAGGAGACCGGCTCCGAGAGCTTCGAGGGCATCGCGTCGCGCTACCGGGAGGAGCTCGCGGCCGACGGATGCATCTGGGAAGGCATGGGCATCGACCACGTCGGTCGGCCCGAACTCGTCTTCGGCGCGAAGGGACTGGCCTACGTCGAGCTGTACCACAAAGGACTTCCCGAGGATCAGCACTCGTCGATCGCGGTCATCACCCCGAGCCCCGCGTGGCACATGATCGAGGCACTCAACACCCTGCGCGATCCGGACGGCCGGGTCCTGATCGACGGCTTCTACGATGACGTCGTCGAGGCGACCGATGAGGACATGAAGTTCCTCGAGGAACTTCCCTTCGAGGAAGAAGCCGAGCGGGAGCGGATGGGACTCGACTCGTTCGTAGCCGACGCCACCGGGCTGGAACTCGTGCGGCGCTACTACTTCGAGCCGACCTGCAACATCGCAGGGATCGTCAGTGGTTTCACCGTCCCCGGTGCATCCAAGACGGTGCTGCCGAAGGAGATCCTCGTCAAGCTCGACATGCGTCTGGTCCCCAACCAGAGCCCCGACGACATCGTCGCCAAGCTTCGCAAGCACCTCGACGCCCGGGGATTCGATGACATCGGGATCAACCGCTTCTCGAACGAGCACCCAGTCAGGTCGCCTGGCGACTCGTTGATCGCACGCGCGTCGCTCGATGCCTGCGCTGATGTCTTCGATGAAGCGCCGGCCGTCTCCCCGCTGATGATCGGAACTGGTCCGATGTACCCGGTAGCGTCGACCCTCGGCATCCCGACCGTGTCGCCGGCGGGAATCTGCCGGCCCGACTCGAACATCCACGCTCCCAACGAGAACGCTCGGATCGATGACTTCCTCCACATCATCGAGTACACGGTCGCGTGGCTGAAGCGATTCGCAGAACTCGATAAGTAACTCAGCGAACCGAGCAACGGTTCGGGTTGGTACTCCGTCTGGTGCCTCGTAAGAGCAAACGAGGTCGAAGAGACGGAGGAAACGAACATGAGAAGGAACCCGACGGGCAGGTTGGGGTGGCTGGCGGCATCGGTGGTCGCGACCCTGATCGCATCGACCATGGTCGCACCCAGCGCGTGGGCCGCCCCACCGAGCAATGACGATGTAAGTGGCGCCAAGCCCGTGACCCAGATCCCCTTCACCGACACCACCGACGTCACCGATGCAACCGCCGAACCGGGTGAAGACTCACTCTGTGGGTACGGTGGGCATTCGGTCTGGTATTCGTACACGCCGACCGAGAACCAGAAGATCGTGGCCGATACCTTCGGGAGCGACTACGACACCAACCTCGGTGTGTTTGACGGACCCCCGGCGCAGGACACCCTCTTCGTCTGCAACCGAGACTGGCACAGCAGTCAGTCGCGCCTGAGTTTCGACGCCGAGGAGGGAACGACCTACTACTTCATGGTCACAGGCAACGGTGGAGTCCTCGAATTCCATGTCGAGTTGGGGGTACCGCCGAAGAACGACAGCCTCTCGAACGCCAAGAACATCCCGACGAAACTGCCGTTCGTTCACCGCGAGCAGACCACCGAGGCGAGTCTCGAACTCAGCGATCCCAACTGCTCGGGCCGTGCGCGCTCGGTGTGGTTCGAGTATCAGCGCCCCAAGAAGTGGTCGTCGAAAAAGATCGAGATGAATACCTTCGGCAGCAACTACGACACGACCTTGTCGGTCTATCGCGGCAAGCCGGGGAACCTCGAGCAGATCCGCTGCGACGACAACACCGGCGGGATCCGTTCGAAGGTCAAGTTCGTACCGGAGCCGGGCACGAAGTACTACGTCATGGTCGCGGCCTCGAAGAACAGCGCCGGCGGCGATCTCGTTCTCAAAGTCAAGAACGCGCCGATCCCGTTCCGCTACTCGTTCTCGGTGAACCCGAACGGATCGGTGAGCGAAGCAACAGGTGCCGCAACCGTGTCGGGGAGCCTCACGTGCAACCAGGCCACCAAGGCGTCCCTCGACATCACGATGCGTCAGAAGGTCGGTGAGAGCGTCACCTCATCCCGGGACTCCAAGTCGATCCGCTGCAAGGACGGCACCACGAGCTGGTCGATGACGACGTACTCGAGCCGGGCTTACCGGTCGGGAGCAGCCGGGCTGTGGCTGACCGTGCGCATCCCGTCGCACGACCGCAAGCGAGCGATCAAGAAGATCGTGCACCTGTCATCCTGCGGTCAGTGCATCTGATCGCAGTCGACCAAACGTGATCTAGGCGGGGACGGAGCGGTCGAGGTCGTCGGCCTCGAGGGCATCTTCGAGCTCCATCTCTCTGTCCTCGCCTTCGATCTCGGCCAGCGTCCGACCCTTGGCCGCCTCGATCACTTCGAGCCGGCGGGAGAACTGATTCGTCGCGAAGCCCATGAACTCATCCTTGGAGAGTTCGAAGGGAACCTCCTCCCCCACCATCTCGTACTGGGTGAAGAGGAACTCGACCAGGCCCATCGCGGGGGCCATCAACTCGTTGACCGTGTCCTGGACCACATCCCAGTTCGACGGGTCGGTCGCGATGTGACGCCGGCAGGTGTAAGTGCCCCAGGCCATGTGCCGGCGCTCGTCGCGCCCGATCAGGCGGATCACCTCTTGGATGCCGGGAAGGATGCCGCGATCCTCGACGGTTCTCCGCCACGCGTGATAGCCGGTCATCGCGAGCACACCTTCAACAACCTGATTGTAGACGACGGCGGCACGAACCTGGGCGGCCGGAGACGGATCGTCGCGCAGCGCGTTCAACGCGTCGGGGAGGATCCCGTAGAAGATCACTCCGTAGCCCGGGTTCTTCTCGATCAGAGGCGTGAGGTCCTCGGTCGCACCGACCGCATCGAGCCACCGCCGGAACGCCTCGATGTGCTTCGCCTCTTCGAACGCGAACTGCGTCAGGTACATCTCGTCTTCCAGGCGACCCTCGGACGCGACCGCTTGCGTGAACGGTTGGATGTCCCGGGTTACCGATTCCTCACCAGCGATGAACGCGGCCGCCAGTTGGAGGGCGAGCTCGTGCTCGGCGTCGGTGAGGTTCTGCCAGTCCGCGGCGTCGCGCTCGAAGTCGATCTCGGCGGGGTTCCAGAACAGGCGGTTCCCCTTCTGGAACAAGCGCATCGGGAGGCCGGTCATGCGGAGTCCACCCTCCTGCACCGAGGCGAAGCTGCTGCGGGCGTTCCCGTTCGAAGTGCTCATGCGCTCTCCCGTCCGGCTTGACAGATTTACGCATATTGTCACATCATCCATCCATGAGCAATGGGATGGGCCTCGAGACCGAGGATCGGATCCTCGATGCCGCCTATGCCCTTGCCTCGCGGATAGGCATCAAGAAGATGACCTTCGAGGACATCGCGGCCAAGGCCAGCTTGTCCCGGCAAACCCTCTACCGCTACTTCGAGAATAAGGACGCGCTGCTGCGCTCACTATTCGAACGAGAGGCCGAAGTGTTCTTCGTCGCGCTGGAGCGCGGGGTACAGGCGGACGTCCCTCTCGAGGAAGCCCTCTCGGGATCGTTGACGTTCACGCTCGACTATCTCCACACCCACCCCGTGCTCTCGTGGGTCTACGAGAACGAACCCGACCAGATGGTTCCGCATCTAACCGTCTACTGGCGACCGATCCTCGCGGCCGCGCACCGGTTCCTCGAGCCGCACGTCGCCAGTGGAATCAAAGCGGGGATGATCCCGAAGGAGATGGCGGAGATCGCCGATGACTGGATCACGCGCGTCATCGTTTCGTTCCTCGTCGCTCCGAGCACGGTCGTCGACATGCACGACGACGACTCGGTGAAGCGATGGGTGCCGGCGCTGATCCTCTACGGGCTCGCCGGCCGACGCTAAGACGCGGTAGCGACTACGTCGATCTCGGCCGTGGCCGGCTCCACGCGCCACACCTCGACCTTCTCCGGTACGCCCTGCACCTTGACCCTGCGCCGGCGATCGAAGCGCACCCTTCGCAACCGGCGTTCGGCACGCTCCTTGGAACTCTGCGAGACCATCACCGAACCCGGCCTGCAGTGATCCATCAGGTGAGCTGCGAGGTTCACGTCGTGACCGAAGATGTCGTCTCCCTCGATCGTCGGAGATCCGTCGTGTACGACGATCCGCATCGCGACGAGATCGCCGTCCTCGCGTAGATCCGCTATCCCCCGATTCAGGAACAGCCCCGCGCGGATCGCCTGGGACGACGACGGGAACACGAGCAGGTAGCCGTCGCCCATGTGCTTGATGATTTCGCCCTTGCCGAGGGCCGCGGCTCGTTCCACGACCTCGGCGACCCGCCCGAGGAGGGCGATCGCAGCATCGTCCCCGTTCTCCGCGGTGTAGCCGGTGAAGTCGGCGATGTCGGCGAACATGATCGCGATCGACGACTCGCCTTTGAAGCGGGCCAACCTGACACTCCGCTCGGCGGGACTCAATCCCCCGAGCGCCACCGCACCGCGACGGGTCAGCTCGGCGAGGCGGGAGGGCCGGGCGAGGGCGGCTCGGGTCAGGACCGGCTCGAGAGCGCGCGCCGCCTCGGCCACCATGGCGACCGAGTTGTCATCGACCGTCGACCGCAGGCGCCGGGCGATACGGGGCAGGATCGATCTTGGGATGCTCATCGGTCATCAATGATACATTCTCCATGTATCTGTTTCATCAAACAGGGTGGGACATTGAACGCGCTCTCGCTCGCCCGCCGAGTAGCAGGGATCCAGACGCGGGTCGCCTCGGCGAGACGCAGAACAGAGGGCCGGGGGGCGAATCTGAGATGAACAAGACTGCCACCGACACCACCACGTCCCGGATCCTCGATGCGGCCCTATCGAGGGCCGAAACGTTCGGCATCCGGCGCACCACGATGGAAGAGGTCGCCTCGGCCGCGGGGGTCTCGAGGATCACCGTCTACCGCCACTTCGAGTCGAAGGACGTGCTCATCTCGAGCGTCGTCCTCCGCGAGGCACGCCAGTTCTTCGTGGCGCTCGATGCCGCGATCGACGGGTTCGACACGCTCGAGGACCGCCTTGCTGAGGGCTTCGCGGTCGCCCTCGAATACCTGAGAGAGCACTCCCTGCTCAACCGGCTCCTCGAGATCGAGCCGGAGTCGGTACTCCCCTACCTGACGACCTCCGGGGGCCCGCTGCTTGCCACCGCGCGCGTCCAGCTCGGCGCGGTGCTCGCCAAGGACATCACGGCCGGACGGATCGCTCCGTTCGACGTCGAGCTCGTCGCCGAGATGCTCACCAGGCTCTGCCTCTCGTTCCTTCTCATCCCCGAGACCGCGATCGCGCTCGATGATCCGGACGATGCCCGGTTGTTCGCGCGGCGATTCCTCGTCCCGATCGTTCGGAGCCAGTCGGTCGCGACCTGAACTGTCGTCCAGCCGACTCGGGCCCAAGGCATCGAGGAATAGGGTTCAACTATGGGCGTAGTAGGGGGACCCGACGGGCCGGTGGTAGAGGCGATCGACCTTCGCCGTACCTACAAGACCTCCACGGGCTCCCTCAAGCGCAAGTCCCTCGAGGTTGAAGCGGTAAAGGGCGTCAGCTTCGCTATCGAGAAGGGCGAGCTGTTCGGCCTCCTCGGTCCCAACGGCGCCGGCAAGACGACGACGATCAAGATGTTAATCACCCTGCTCATCCCCACCTCGGGGGTCGCCCGCGTGTTGGGACTCGATGTGGTCAAGGATGCCCGGGCCGTCCGGTCTCAGATCGGCTATGTCTTCGGGGGCGATCGCGGTCTCTACGAACGGCTCTCGGGGCTCGACAACCTCAAGTACTTCGCCGAGCTCTACGGGGTCGAGCCGCGCGAACAGAAGAACCGCATCGGGGTGCTCCTCGAGATGGTCGGCCTCACCGGCCGCGAGAAGGAACGCGTCGAGGGTTACTCCAAGGGGATGCGCCAGCGCCTCCACATCGCCCGCGGCTTGCTTCACGATCCGCCGGTCGTGTTCCTCGACGAACCGACTATCGGCGTCGACCCCGTCGGAGCGCGCGAGATGCGCGCGACGATCGCGTCGCTCACCGATCAGGGCAAGACCGTCCTCCTCACCACTCATTACATGTTCGAGGCCGACTCGCTGTGCGACCGCATCGCCGTCATCGCGCGCGGAGAGGTCGTGGCCGAGGGGACGCCGGGCGCGCTGAAGTCATTGGTCGCGGACAAGACCGTGGTCGAGATCGAGGTGTACGGAGCGGCCGAGGAATCGATCGAGCGTCTGCGCCAGATCGACGGCGTGACGGCAGTGTCGGTCGAGGACCGCGATCAGCTTCAGTTACTCCTCGTCCAGTCGGCGGTCGGTGCCGAGATCACACCGAGGCTTCTCGCCCAGTTCGGGGGCGCCAAGGTCGGGCGGGTCGTAGCTCGAGAGCCGACGCTCGAGGATGCCTACATCTCACTGGTCGAGGGAGAGTCGTGATACCCGAGGCTCGCGCGGAGGTTCCGGCCCACCGCGTCATCCTCGCCAACTGGCTGTTCTCGACCAAGTCGCTGACGAAGTCCAGCTTCTTCGTCCTGGTGACCGTCCTCCAGCCGTTGATCTTCTCGACGATCGCGTTCTTCATGTTCAAGAGCGGGGGCCGACCCGGATCATTGCTCTACGCCGCTCTGGGGGCCGGGCTCATGGGCATCTGGTCGTCGACATTGTTCGGCTCCGGAGGCCTGATCCAGTGGGAGAGGTTCCAGGGGACGCTCGAGTTGTTGATCGCGTCACCGAGCCAGTTCATGTGGATCCTGGTCGGCTCGACCCTCGCCACCTCCACCGTTGGCCTCTACTCGGTTGCCGGGACGCTGTTCTGGGGCGCGTTCGCCTTCGACATCCCGCTGGAGCTCGCCCACCCGGGGTGGTTCGCCCTTGCGTTGCCGGCGACCGTGATCGGGCTCGGCACCCTCGGACTCGTGCTTGCGTCGACGTTCGTCCTCTATCGCCATGCCAACGCCCTATCGAACCTGCTCGAGTACCCGGTGTGGTTGGTGACCGGTCTCCTGGTTCCGATCTCACTACTCCCCGGCTGGGCGGCACCGCTCGGATGGGTCCTGTCGCCGACCTGGGGCATCAAGGCGATCAGGTATTCGGCTCTCGGGGGTGACCCGGTCCCCGCCTTGCTTGCGACCTTGGGGCTCTCGATCGTCTATCTCGTGGTCGGCACCCGGTTCATCGCCTACTTCGAGCGGCGCGCCCGCGAGGACGCCACGTTGTCGCTCTCGTGAGTGCCGCCGCCGAGGTTCTCGTCACCGGACGTTCGTCGCGGCTGACGAGCTTCTTCCGGGTGCTCTTCGTCGGTGGGATGATCGCCTATCGAGCCCTGTTCAACTGGATCCGACCGGCGATCTACATCCCGACGATGCTCGGGAGTCCATTGTTCCAGATCCTCTTCTTCGCCCACCTCGGTCGCTACTCGGGACTCGGCGACACCAATTTCTTCGTCGTCGGGAACGCCGTACAGGTGAGCGCGATGTCGGCGATCTACGGGGCCACGATGACGCTTGCCAACGAGCGGTACTTCGGCACGATCGCCCAACTACTTGCGACTCCCGCGAACCGAGCCGCCCTGTTCCTCGGTCGCACGCTTCCGGTGATCGCGAATGGACTGATCGTGTCGACCTTCGGGTTCCTGGTGGGTGCCGCGTTCCTCGACTTCCGGATGGACGCGTCGCAGATCCCTGCGGTCGCCCTGGTCGTCACCCTGACGGTCGTGTCGTGCACCGGACTCGGGATGATGTTGGGGTCGATCGGTATCCGGGCGCGCGATGTGTTCTTCGCCTCGAACCTCGCCTACTTCATGATGCTCCTGATGTGCGGAGTGAACATCCCGATCGATTCGCTTCCGGGATGGATGCAGGCGATCTCGAAGTCCCTTCCCCTCACCCACGGGATCGCCGCGGCGCGACGACTGGCGAGCGGCGAAACCCTGGGCGCGGTGTCGGGATTGATCCGTACCGAGCTGCTGATCGGAGCGACCTACGGGTTCCTCGCCTTCGTCCTGTTCCGCTACTTCGAGGCCTCG
>WHTI01000363.1 GCA_009377815.1 Actinomycetota bacterium | reverse complement strand
GGGGTCGTGGTGTTCGGCGAAGGCTCCATCGCCACGTGTGGCGATCAAGAGCTGAACGAGGCCGCGGTCGACGCCAGGAACGCGATGCACGAGATCCCCGCGGGCAAGACGGAGGCCGACGCGCTCGAGCTCCGGGGGGCCGTGGAGGCCCTGGAGGGGCTGGATACGTCCACGATCGAGGACGCCGCCGCCCAGCTCGCCGCTCTGGCGGCCCGAGCACTGTCGTGTGAGTTCGGGGCAGTCCTCCTCAACGGATCGCACAACCAGCTCTTCATGGCCGATGAGGGATGGCGTCCGACGGGAACCGAGGACGAGGTCATCGCCGCGCTCCTCCCGCTCCAGCAGGCCGTTTCCGAAGGCATGCTGGTCGAACAGGACCTCAGTCAGAGCGCGTTCCCCTATCCCCCGCTCTCGCTCCAGGACGGACTCGTCGCTCGCTGCGTGGTGCCGCTGGGACCCGACGGTGACATCGGCGTCCTGGTCCTCGCCCACGCCGGCAGCGCGCCACGCGGGTTCACCTCTCTATGTCAGAGGGTGGCCTCGACCATGGGAGTTACCGCCGGACGGATGCTCGAAGGACAGTTGGTCCGCTGACCCGTTCGGCTATTCCGCTCCCCTGTTACCAAGTTCGCGATCGAGCAGGAAGAGCGCCTCGCCCTTCTCTCCTACGCGCCTCAGCGAGTCGACGACCTCGCCCACGATCTTCTCTTCCTCGACCTGCTCGGTGACGAACCAGTTCAGGAACGCCTGGCTCGCGTAGTCACGCTCTTCGTCGGTCAGCGTGTAGAGATCGTCGATCGCCGCAGTCACCGACTCCTCATTCGTTAGGGCAGCCTCGAACACCGCGAGCGGCGATTTGTAATCGGTGGCCGGCTTCTCGATCGCGTCGAGCGTGACCCGGCCCCCGCGGTCGAGGATGAAGGAATAGAACTTCATCGCGTGATCCAGTTCTTCCTGGTACTGAGCCCGCAGCCACTTCGCAAAGCCGGGGAGGCTCTGCGCTTCGCAGTAAGCCGACATCCCGAGATACACGTACGCGCTGTGGACCTCGAACGCAAGCTGGCGGTTCATCGCTTCCTCGACCCGCTTGTGGATCGCCATGGTGATCCTCTCTCTTTCGTTTCGCCGGTAGCCTTGTCTGCTTGGTGCCCGATCGTAGGGCGGTTGGAGCGTTTCTTCCAGCACGGGTGACCGCGGACGAAGCCTTCGGTTAAGCGAACCTCGAGGGTCCAGGGGCCGGAGGTTCGTGGGTCTTTGACATGGTGAGGTGCGCCCGGTAGTTTGCGGCCAACGAACGACTCGTGAGCAAAGGCGCTCTGCACAGCAGGGCGCCTTTTCCTATCCCGGGGGCGCCGGAAAGGACCACCGCATGGCCCTCTGGAGCCCAGGGGACGAACGGGACGCATGCGGGATCGGCTTCGTCGCCGACCAGCAGGGACGATCCTCGAGGACCATCGTCGACACCGCTCTCGACGCTCTATGCCGCGTCAAACATCGCGGAGCGATCGCGGCCGACGCCCTCACCGGTGACGGTGCCGGGCTCCT
>WHTI01000297.1 GCA_009377815.1 Actinomycetota bacterium | reverse complement strand
AGATGAGATCTCCCACCCATTTATGGGGTAAGGCCCCTCGCTAGACGACGAGGTTGATAGGCCGGAGCTGTACGCACAGCAATGTGTTCAGGCGACCGGTACTAATAGGCCGAGGGCTTGGTTTTGCTCGCGCTCGCTCTGGAGCGTTCAAGGTTGTTTCTTGAGCGTCCTGAACAGGGCATCAGTCTCTTTCGGGAGACGCATGACAATCGAATAGTTTTCGGTGGCTATAGCGGAGGGGTCACACCTGGCTCCATTCCGAACCCAGCAGTTAAGCCCTCCAGCGCCGATGGTACTGCCCTGGAGACGGGGTGGGAGAGTAGGACGCCGCCGGATTTTTCCTAAGAAGAAGCCGCCTTTCGGGGCGGCTTCTTCGCGTCCGGGTTCGCCGGCGTGTTCGCTTGCCCACCGATTAGATTTCCCTGGCCCGGCCGTCTACACCAGTGAAACAGCCGGGCGGGCTGGACACGAGAAGGGAGCTGCGACCATGAAACTGACGACCATCACGAACGTCTCTGTCGACGGAGTGATGCAGGGACTCGGCGGGCAGGATGAGGACCGCAGGGGCGGATTCGAGCGCGGCGGGTGGGCTTTGCCGCTCTTCGACAACGAGGCCGAGACGTTCCTCGGCGAGGTCTACCAGCGCGCCGACGCGTTCCTGTTCGGCCGGCGGACCTACGAGATCTTCGCCGGCTCCTGGGGAACCGGTGACTGGGGGACAGATCAAGGCAACAACCCGATCTCAGCGGCCTTGAACACGCGGCCCAAGTACGTGGCATCGACCACGCTCACCGACCCGCAATGGGCGGACACGACCGTCCTCTCCGGTGACCTCGCGGCGGCTATCGGCGAACTGAAGGCCAACCCGGGAGGCGAGCTGCAGGTGCACGGCAGCGGCAACCTGGTCCGCTGGCTGTTCGATAACCAGCTGGTCGACGAGATCATCCTGCTCACCTATCCGGTGGTCGTCGGCGAGGGCACGCGGCTATTCCCCGCCACCGGCCCGGACACCGCACTTGACCTGCTCGACTCGCGGGCCACCCCCGGCGGGGTGACGATCCAGGTGTACCGGCCCAGCGGGCGCCCGCAGTACGCGACGTGACATAGGTGCCGGCAATGTCTCTCGGGGCCCCTACGGGGGCCCCGAAGCGCGCGGTTAGGGTGGCGCGATGGCAGCGGATCGCGGTCGAGCGCGCAGTGGAGACGGCAAACCGCGCCCCGATCGAAGCGGTCCCCGAGGGGCAGGCGACCGGAAGGGCTACCAGGGCAAGCCGAAACCGGAGCGGGACCGGCGAGATCGCGGTGCCCCCCGGGACGAGTCTCCGAGCACTCGGGAGTCTGCTCACCTCTCCAAGGCGATCGTCGGTGAGCTCCAGGCGACGGCTCGTCCGGGCAAGGCCGAGGATCTCGTGAAGGTGTTCGGCCAGGCGGCGCAAGCGTTCCTCGAGGAGGACTACGCCGAGGCGATCCGGCTCGGAGAGCAGTCGAAGCAGATGGCTCTGCGCTCGGCGAGTGTCAGGGAGGTTCTCGGCCTCGCTTACTACCGGACCGCCCAGTGGAGCGAGACGGTGCGCGAGATCTCAACGTTCCGCCGCATCGCCGGGAGCCAGGAGCAGAACCACGTGCTCGCCGATGCCTACCGCGCGTTGAAGAAGCCCGACAAAGCTCTTGATCTCGTCGACATGGTCGAGAAGGGCAAGGTCGACGAACAGGTCTTCTTCGAGGCCCAGATCGTCGCCGCCGGTGCGCTGGCCGACATGGGGGAGCTCGATCGAGCGATCGCCCGCCTCGAGGGCCTCGACCTGCGACCCCCGGTGGCGCGTGACCATCACCTCCGGACCTGGTACGTGCTCGCCGACCTCCTCGAGCGTCGCGGCCGCTACACGCAGGCGAAGGAGCTGTTCGAAGCGGTCGCCGGAGCCGATCCGGAGGTCACGGACGCTCCCGAACGCGCCGCACGCTTGTAACTACGCAGAACGTCGTAGTCGGTATGCGACTAAAGTCTAATTCGTCCCCTGTAAGTTCCTGGCAAGCTTCGCTACCTTCAACGAACCATGAGCATGGCGGTAGCAACACGCGCGGGGCGCACCCTCTACGAGGCGATCTGTTGGTCGTTGATCACTGCCGCGCTCATCGTTCT
>WHTI01000166.1 GCA_009377815.1 Actinomycetota bacterium | reverse complement strand
TACTCGTTGGGCATCGCGGTCCTGTCGGCGGTCGCCGGCTACTGGATCGCCCATCTCCTCGATGTCTCCATCGCCGGTTCGATGGCGGGCTCGGTCGGGATCCTGTTCACCGGGGTGCTGGTTCTCGCTCCCACGCGCGGGATCGTCGCGGTAGCGCGCCGCCGCGGACGCCAGCGCTGGGACTTCGCCCAAACGATGCTCACCGGTCACCTTCTCAACCATGAAGGAACCCCGGAAGAGGGACGGGAGTGCCGGGTCGACCACATCGAGCAAGTGCTCGGCTGGGCGCCGGACTTCCGCGACGGCGTCATCTCCCGCGCCGAGCGCGACGGGCTGATCGTGCAGGTGGACGGGTCACTCCGCCTCACGCCGGACGGCCACACCCACGCGGCCAAGGTGCTCGTTCCGGCCGCCGGAGGCAGCCCGGAACCTTGAGCGACGCCACGGCGTCCAAGGAGCAACCCTGGAGGGAGCGTCGGTGGATCAGTGGATCGGGAACTCATCACGATGGTTGCTCGCAGCGGCATTGTCGTTGGCGATCCTCGGGGGTTGCACGTCCGAGTCGACAGATGATCGGCGGGTCGACGAGCACCGGGTTCCCGACATCGTGGGACTGACCATCTCCGAGGCCTGCATGGTGTTGTCCGACGAGGGCTACGGGATCCAAGTCGCTCAGGACGTGGAGGACATGTCTGACGTCTGCGCCGGCCCGGCCGCCGTAACAAACCAATCCCCGGCCCCGGGGACGCTGCTGGGAGAAGGTTCGATGGTCACCGTCCATACCTCTCCGACCAAGACACTGCCCGGCGAGTGAGCTAGACGCCCTCGAACGGGTCTCCTGCCTCAATCACTTCTTCGGGGCGGGTGGCCCACGGCGGATAAGGGAAGGTCAGCACGGTCGGGGCCGGGATCGCCGGCTGGCTCAGCACCATGGTTCCCGGCTTGAATAACCGGGCCCGGGCCCTCGTCGAGGGGAGCATCCAGCCGTACTCAGAGCGTTCCGCCTCGGCCGAGTCGAGCCGCCCGGAGACACGCAGCGCGGCGTTGCTCAACAGTTCCGGATGGATCCGCGATGCGGTCTGTTGCGCGCCGATCAACAGCACGCCGAGCGAGCGCCCCCGCTGGGCGATATCGATCAACGTGTCGCGGATCGGCGACCAGCCCTCGCGCGGCGCGTACTTGTTCAACTCGTCGAGCACGATGATCGACAGCGGGAACCGGCCCTTGCCCTCCTTCTCGTCGTGAACCTCCTTGATGAGGGCACCGACGACGAAACGTTGAGCGGCGTCGTGGAGATCGTGGATATCGACCACGGTCACCGCTTCGCGCGACCGGTCGATCCTGCGGCTCTCCCCTGCCGAGATCAGTTGTCCGATACGCGAGAGGCTCGAGTACAGACGGCGCATGAACGCGGTAGCGGTCCCGCCGGCGACCCGACCCGTCCATCCTGGATCGGGCTCGGCCCCCGACTCGGGCTCGAGATGCTCACCGATCGCCTCGACGAGATCGGAGAGGTCGCGGATCACCAGATCGCCCTCGCGCGCTACCACGGGTGTGCCGTCGTCCTCGAGCATCGCCGGATCGCGAAGCACGACCGCGCCGGGTTCGCCGGCGACGTCGCGGGCCCAGCGGCTCAACTGGCGAGCCACCCGCTCCGCGACCCAGGTGATCTGTTGCCGGGAGTCACTCGCGTCGGTGAACAGAAACTGCAACAGCCCATTGTCGACGAACTCACGGGGAGTCCAGCGGAACGCCTCGACCCCCTCGAGCCGAGCGCTCGACTGGGGGATGCCCTCGGATCCCTTCTTCGGACGTGACGGCGCCCAGAACGACACCGACGGGAACGGTTTCGGCTCCATCCCGAGCGTCTTCCACTTGGCGCCGTGCTCGTCGGAGAAGCGGGCGTTCGGCTTGTCGAGGAACATCAGATCCTCGCCCTTCACGTTGAAGATCAACGTCCGCATGTTCTTGGCCGACTTGCCAAGGATCTCGGGGTGCGAGGTCAGGCAGCGCAGGAAGAACAGTGCGTAAGAGGTCTTGGTCGCGACGCCGGAGACACCGGAGATGCTCATGTGCGCGCCCTTGGTGCCATCGAAGAAATCGACGTCGGCCCACACCGGTTCGTCGTCGCGCGTCAGACCGACCGGCAGCGCCCTGGCCCCCGACTCATCGCCCATCTCATCGACGTAAAGGGCTCGCTCGCGCTCCTCGCCGACCGCTCGGTAGACCGGCTGGCCCGAGTCGGGAGCGATCCACATCTCGGGCATGACCCGCACGACCTGGACCACGGCGGTCCGTGACTTCTCGGCCGGCAGCGTCCCCGCGACCGCGACCCTGAAGGTGTCCGATTCGAACGAGGTGCCCTCGTAGCGCGCCGCGGTCTCGACCACGATCCCGTAGGTCGTGACCTCACCGATCTTGGGCACCAGGGTTCGGACGACCACGAGGTCGTCCAGCTGCAGGTACTCGTCCTCATGGAGGACAACGTGGAACTCCTGCGTGCTGGTCGCTTCCGATCCGAGAACGAGGCCGACCGGACCCATCGTTTCGTCAGGCAACCTGTTCCCCTCCTCCGCTCAATCGAGCCGCCGCGCTTCTGATCATCCGGTACGCCAGGTCCCGGTCGCCCAGCAGGTGACGGAGGTGCTTCTCGAGCCCCGCGATCGGCACCAGGTTCTGCGGCGCGCGGGCATCCCAATGCGGGAGCGACGCGAACCGAGGCAGGAGACAGCTGGAGGCATCGGCGAGCGTCGAGACCGTGCCGACGGAATGCGCCGCCGGGACCTCGCAGCGAACGATGCCGTGCCACCCGTGCATGTCCTCGTCGCGCTCACAGAGCCTGAGATACCACGAGTAGCGCGGACGCTGGGGGCCCCCGAAGTAGAAGAACGGCGTGCGCTCACCGCACTCGAGTTCGGACACCAGGGCGTTCTCAGCCTCGTCGAGATAGGTCGCGTTGTGCGACTTGATCATCCCGATCACCGCGGTCGCACCGGGGCTCATCTTGGCGAGCGGTCCATCGACGATCACGAGCCGTCCGGATCCCGCGGCGGCCGCGAGTTCGATCGCGAGCACCGCCTCAGCATCGCGCATCACGTCGTGCACCTTGCGATCGAGGTCCTCGGGTGCGAAACCGGCTACCGGCAACGCGGCATACTCGAGCCCCGGCCCTGCCGACAGCGCGAGCTCTCCCCCACCGCCGACCGCGACCACCCGTTTGACGACTGCCTCGACGATCCGGGCCGCCCGAACCGGAGAACCGTTCCCGGCGGCGATATCGCAGGAGACCGCCCCGACCCCGACCGAGACCGCCACGCCCGCCGATGCCCGGTCGCCGACCTCGGGGGTCACGAACACCCGGGCGTCGGTCCGTCTAACGCCGTCGATGAAGAGGACCTCTTCCCAGGTGAGGTCGTTCTGCTTCCCGGCGGGCACCGCCTTCCACCCGACACCCTCGGCGGTCACATCGAGATCCTCCGGGCGTCCCTGGTCCCAGGCGATCTCCACCTCGGAGCCGTAGTCGGGAGCCCACGCCTGTACCGCGATCTTCATAGGCTCAATGTACAGAGGGGGTGCGACGCAACCGGGGTGATCCAGACGGATTCGGCGAGACTTTTCGCGCTCTCAGGCCCGTTAGTGATCCGGGTTCTCCTTGAGGCGAGCCCTCGCGTCGTCGATCTCTTTCCAGGCGACTTCCCGCCCGTCGAACCCGAGCACCGCGGTCTTCTTCTTCTCGAGGATCTTGTAAACGTCGAAGAAGTGCTCGATCTCGGAGAGGAACATCTCGGGGACCTGGGTGATGTCGGTGATCTCGTTCCGGACGGGGTCATTCGTCGGGATGCAGATGACCTTCGCGTCCGGCCCCTTCTCATCTCTCATCCAGAACACGCCGATCGGGCGAGACTCGATCCAGCAGCCGGGAAAGGTCGGATCGTCGAGGAGCACCATCGCGTCGAGGGGATCGCCGTCCTCACCGAGGGTCTCCGGGATGAACCCGTAGTCCGCGGGATAGGACATCGCGGTCAGCAACCGGCGATCGAGACGGATCACCCCGGTCTCGTGGTCGAGTTCGTACTTGTTGCGGCTCCCCTTCGGGATCTCGACAACGACATCGATGACGTCGCGCTCTGGATGCTCCACCTAGGTGGACAGCGCTTCCTTCACGCCGTCGAGCATCCGGTCGACCATCGCATCGGTAGCCGTCCGGCCCATGAGTCCGACACGGATCGCCTTACCCATCGTCGGATCGAGCCCGCCGGAGATCATGATGCCCTTGGCTAAGAGGTGCTTCTGGATGAGCGCAGGATCGTCCGCCCAGTGCGCCACGACGAGGTTCGCGCCGAAACCGCGGGCCGGGATCGGCTCGAGCCCGAGTGCCGCCAGACCTTCCCGGCAACGCATCGCCAGCGCGTGCCGGCGATCGATCCACGTCTCGAGACCCTCCTCGAGGATGCGCGCCATCGACGATCCGAGGGCTAGCGTCAGGTTCGTCGGCATCGTCACGGGGTGGGGATGCCATGCACCCCAGTCGTCCCGGTACTGGTCCCAGGTCTTGAGATCGAGATAGAAGGCTGCGGGGCGGGACTCGCGCGCGTCGAGCCGGGCGCGGCCTCCCGGGCTGAGGGCGAGGATGCCGTAACCCGGAGGAGCCTCGAGGCCCTTCTGGGTACCGGTCACGACCGCGTCGATCCCCCATTGGTCGACCTTGAGGTACTCGCCGCCGACCGAGGCGATCCCGTCAACCACATAGACGGCGCCGGCATCACTTGCAGCCCGAGCGATCTCCTCGATCGAATGGCGGACCCCGGTGGCGGTTTCGACGTGAACGGTCAGGACGCCGTCGGCCTTCTGCGCGGCCTCGAAGACCCGGGTCGCATCGATCGGGGCTCCAACCTCGACCTCCAGATCGATCACGTCTAGTCCGTGCGCGTGGGCGATCTGGGTCAGCCTCGTGCCGAAGAACCCGGTCTGAGCCACCACGACGCGCTGCCCGGCCTCGAACAGATTGGCAACCGCGGCGTCGAGACACGCGGTGCCGGTTCCGGGGATCAGATAGGGAAGGTCACGACAGCCGAGGATGCGTGCCAGCTGACCGATCGTTTGTTCATGGAGCTTGGTCCAGAGATCCCCGTAGTGGGCGATGACTTGACGGCCCATGATCTCGAGATCCTCCTCGTGGAGCTCACCGGGACCCGCGATCATCAGCTCGGGCATATCCGGGAGCTTCCTCGGATCGATCTCCATGTATCTGATCCCCCCTCTTATCGCGCCTTGGCTCGCGCCATTGCAGTACAAGGTGCCCCTCGATGCTACCGCCCCCAGACGCCAAACCCCTGGTAGGCGCCCATCGAGCCTGATTTAATCCGACAAGGGCGGAACGGCATAAATAGGGGGATGACGGTGAGACGACTAACGATCGTTGCAATCGTTGGGCTCGTGGCAGGCGCGCTGGTTCCGAGTGGAACGGTCAAGGCCCAGGCGCTTCCCGCTCCGGTGGCGTCGGAGAACATGGAACTGCTCACCCTGCTCCCCGGAACGTCGGGGGCGATCGGGGCGAACTTCCGGGGCAACGTCATGT
>WHTI01000027.1 GCA_009377815.1 Actinomycetota bacterium | reverse complement strand
TCCCATTACAAGTCAGCGACCAGCGGTAGACCAGTCTGTGTCCTGGCTCCCCTGTGATCAGGTCTAGCTTCGATCCTCGAGTACCAGGTCCGAGAGCACCTTGGTGGCCTCGGCCTGGTGGCAGGCGATCGAGTTCGAGTACACCCGAAGGGTGGTGGTGACGTTGGCGTGCCCCAGCCGCTCCGAGACGATCTTCGGGTGCACGCCCGCGTTCAGGGCAAGTACCGCGTGCGTGTGGCGCAGGTCGTGGAGCCGGATCCTCGGGAGACCTGAAAGTCGAACGAGGTTACGGAACGCGCGGGTGACCAGGTTGGGATCCAGAGGCTCACCGTGGTTCCGGCTAAACAGCAATCCATCGGCCTCGCCCGATTTGGTCTTCAGGTCGTGAAGCACCTCAACCGTTCGATGATCGATGGCTATCGCCCGGCAACTCTTGGCGGCCCTAGGCGACGAGAACGACACCTTGCCGTCGGCCCAGATGACCGTCTGTCGCACCGCCAGTTCGCTGATCTCCAAGTTGACGTCCTCCCATCTCAGACCGAGGACCTCGCATTTGCGCATCCCCGTCATCGCCAGCAAGTGCCAGACGGGATAGAGGGGGCGGGGCTGCGCGAATCTCAGGAAGGAAGCTAGTTCGTTAGAACTCCAGACCTGCATCGACCCCGAGGCTGTTGGTGGATGTGGCGGATGGGAGCGGTCGGCGGGGTTCTCGTACAGAAGCCCCCACCGGACGCCGTCCCGGAAGGCGCGGTGGAGCGTCGCATGGATGCCGCGCACGGTTGATGGGCTCAGTCCTCCCTTTCCCCCGAGACGCCCGGACACGAGGAGTTCCGAGTAGAACGCGTCGAGCTCGGCCGCGCCTATGTCCTCGAGCTTGATGCGACCGAGCCGCGGCACGATCTGGTTACGAACGTAGTGTTCGTAACCGGTCCACGACGACTCCCTGATCGTGGGGCGGATCGCAGGGAGCCACACGGCGGTGAGGAAGTGAGCGAGCGTGCCTTCGGGGTACATCCCGATGACGTTAGGAGGTCTGTAGCCATCGCCCTGTGGCCTGGCTCACCGCGCCTAAGAGCTGCGGCGTCGAGCGGCGGCCTTCTTGGAGCCGGAGCGAGCGGCTTTCTTCCCGGCATCGGATCGTGCGGCCGTTCTTGTTGAGGTCTTCTTGGCAGCGGTCCTCTGCAGACGGCTGGCTCCGGCGGTCACTGACGCAGTTGTTTTCGCACCAGCCCGGCCCCCGGGATCATTGAACCCAAGAACGAGCTCTACTCCGAGGGCATCGGCGAGCTTCGTCAGCGTCGGGATGGTTGGCGAAGTGCCACCACCTTCGAGGCGAGCCACGGCTGATTGAGTCGTGCCCATCTCGAGTGCCAGTTCGGCTTGGCTCATACCCCTGCCCTCGCGAATCCTGCGGACTTGTTCGGCCAGGGCGAAGGAAATGGCGGCATTCTCGTACGCCTCGCCAGCCTCAGGATTCTTCATCCGCTCGGCGCGAATCTCCCGCCAGCTGCCCCTCTTGCTCATTGCTTCTCCCGTCTCACATGTCCCTCGTCGATGCACTTCTTCATGGCACGTTCTGCTCGGTCAATCTCTCGTCTCTCTCGTTGACGCTGCTTCTGGAACACCGTTAGAAGAACGATCACCCGTCCAGATGCGATGTAGTAGCTGATCCGAGTCTGCGCACGCCCCATATAGAAGCGCAGTTCTCGCAGCCTTCCCGCCAGCTGACGTGTGTATGGCTCGGCAAGATGCACTCCCGACTCTTCCAACATGTCGATGTAGAAGGCGACCCGTCCAAACTCTGCATCGGATAGCTGTGCGAGCCACCTCTCGACCTCGGGCTCAGCTTCTACGCGTCCCCATGGCATAGCGAGGATGCTATATCAGCATAGCCTCAACAGGCAGGAAATGCACCTCATAGCGACAGGAGGGAGTGGACGAGGGTTCGCGTTCGGGATAGGCGCTGGTGACGTTGGGAGGCCGTACCATTTGGGCCGGAGGATTGATATGCGCAACTACGCCATCAACGTGTTCTGGTCCGATGAGGACGAGTGCTACATAGCGACCGTGCCGGATCTCAAGGGATGCAGCGCTTTCGGTGATACGGCCGAAGCCGCGGTGCGCGAAGTCGAAGTTGCCAAGAGGCTATGGCTCGAGGTGGCGGCGGAAGATGGTGATGAGATCCCCGAGCCCCGCTATCTTCCTCCAGGCGCACAACAAACGGCTGCCGGGTAGGAGCTTGGCCACGGCCCCGGCTCACATGGGGGGACTTCATTCCCAGGGCTCCGTCGCCAGCAGTTCGGCAGCGCCTCTAAGGCAGCCTCGACCTCGTCGTCTTTCTCGGGGCGATCCCCGTACGCTCGCACGTAGTCAAGGGCCATGTTGCGCTGGTCGGCTCGGGCGAAGGAGTCGATCAGGGCGGAGCGGATGTACTCGCTGCGAGACATGGATCTCGTCTTTCGCTCGTCATCGATTAGCCGAAGGAGATCGACGGGCAGGCTGATCGTGATCTTGGCAGTGGTCATAGCGACAGAATACAAAGGGTCATCTTCGGTGGCCGTCCTTGCTGAATACCAGATCGGACAACCGTTCGGCGGCCTCGGTCTGCATGTGCGGGACCGCATGCGAGTAGACGTCGAGTGTGAAGGCGATGTTCGAGTGGCCGAGACGCTCTGACACGATCTTCGGGTGGATGCCGGCCTGCAGCGCCAGGGTCGCGTGCGTGTGCCTGAGGTCGTGGAGCCGGATCCTCGGGAGTCCCGACAGCCGAACGAGATCGCGGAACGCCCTCGTTACGAGGTTGGGATCGAGCGGTTCGCCATCGTCCTTGGCGAACACCAGGCCCCCGTCATCGCGCGACTCATCCTTGAGATCACGAAACACCTCCACGGTGCGACGATCGAGGGCAACCACCCGCCGGCCCTTGGCCGTCTTGGGTGTGGACATCAGCACCTCGCCGCTGACCCACACCACGGTCTGTCTCACCGCGGCTTCGCCGGTCTCGAGGTTGACGTCGCTCCATCTGAGCCCGAGTGCTTCCCCTCTCCGCATCCCCGTCATGGCTATGAGAAGCCAGAGGGGATAGAGGTCATCGGTTTCGGCGTAGGTGAGGAACGAGGCGAGCTCACCAGGGCTCCAGGTCCGCATCGCCTCGGGGCCGGTGCGGTCGCGCGGCGGATCACAGCGATCGGCTGGATTCTCGTAGAGCAGTCCCCACCTCACTGCGTCCCGGAACGCCCGGTGCAACATCGCATGGACCCGGCGAACCGTCGCCGGACTGAGGCCGGTCTTGCCGTCGAGGCGACCGCACGCGAGCAACTCGGCGTAGAACGAGTTGAGCTCGGCCGGCCCGACATCCTCGAGCCTGATACGACCCAGGCGCGGGACGACCTGGTTGCGGACCTGGTTCTCGTAGCCGCTGAAAGTCGACGGCCTGATCGTCGAGCGGATCGGGGGGAGCCACTTCTCGGTCAGGAACTGCGCGAGGGAGCCTTCGGGGTACACGTGGGCGACGGTAGGGGAGAGCGGACCGTCGAGCTGTGGTCGGGCCCACAGCCGAGTCTTTCGTGTCGCAGGTCCTCCTTAGATTCCTCGGTGTGTAACGCGGCGAAAGGAGGAGCACGTCATGGCCATCTGCGAGGACTGCAAACAGGAGATGTTGACCGCGGCGACCTGTACGTTCGATCACGTCTCGATCGAGGGAGTCCTACACCGTCGGGTCTGGTACGGAAGCGAACCATCTGACTGGGGCGGCCGGAGCGGGAAGCGTTGCGGCGACTGTGGGGTCGAACCAGGGGGCTTCCACCATCCCGGCTGTGACATCGAGCACTGCCCGGGATGCGGAAGGCAGCTCATCAGCTGCGGGTGCGACTTGAACACCGTGTGGTGCATCGGGTCGCAGGTGGTCGGTCAGCTCACCGGCCGCCACCCCGAGGGAGCAGAGGGGCAAGGCGATGCCTAAACAGTTATACTGGATATATCCAGACGGATATACAGGAGGCAAGCGGATGCCGACCGGAGGGCGGTTGATCAGGGAGGCCCGGCAGAGAGCCGGGCTCACCCAGCAGGAGCTGGCCGATCTCATGGGCACGTCTCAGCCCGTCATCGCAAGGTGGGAGAGCGGCCGTCGCTCACCCACCGTCGACACCCTGGTGCGGGCCGTTCGGGCCTGCGGCCTCGATGTGTCGATGTCGATCGTGACGCGCGATGCCGAGCACGAGCGTCACCTGCGAAGGAATCTCGGACGATCCCCCGAGGAGCGCCTCGACCACATGGTCTTGGATCGCCGCGGTGTTGAGGACCTACTCGACAGCATCAGGATCAAATGAGAGAACCGGACGAAGAGTTCCAGCCGAAGGAGATCCTTCAGACGCTCGCGCGCCACGGGGTCACATGCGTCGTCATTGGCGGGATCGCAAGCACGATCCACGGCTCTCCCTATCCGACCAGCGATGTCGACATCGTCCCGGACCTGAAGCCGGCGAACCTCGAAAGACTTGCCGCCGCTCTGAACGAACTTGAGAGCCGCATCCTGGTCACCGACGAACCTGACGGTCTGAAGATCGAGGTGACGGGAGCCCTGCTCCGAAAAAGCATCCCCGATTTCCAGTTCCTCAACTTCCTGACTAAGTACGGGCAGATAGATCTTCTCTTCCGGCCGGCAGGCACCGATGGATACAAAGACCTAGCCAGGAACGCGGTCGAGGGCACCCTCGGGGACGTCACGGTGCAGATCGCCGCGCTGGAGGATGTCATCCGCTCCAAGGCGGCCGCCGGTCGACAACGCGATCTCGAACATCTCCCCACCCTGCGAAGACTGCTCGAGATCAGCCGGGAGTGACTGAAGGGCTGCGCGGGCCTTAGGACGTACTGAAGTCGACATCTTCGGTCTTGACCGTCCCTGCCGTCCGGCCCGGCGCCGTGTGGTTCGTCCAGTACAGGTTCGTGTGTGCGATGACCTTGCCGGGTGGAGGTGCTCCCCATTCCGACTGATCCTCCGTCGTGTGGGCGTCGCTGACGAGGGTCGCGTCGTATCCCCTGACCACCGCGCCGTGGAGCGTCGAGCGGATGCATTCGTCCATCTGCGCGCCGGCGACGAAGAGTCGTCCGACGCCGAGGTCCGACAGCACGCTCTCCAAGGTTGTGTCCTCGAAGGAGTCGGCATAGCTCTTCTCGACGCGGGGCTCGGGATGGTTTGGGTCCAGCTCGGGCACGATCTGCCAGTCGTCGCTCCCCTTGGCAAGTTGCTCATCGGAGTGTTGGACCCAAACGACGGGGACCTGTTCCCCCCGGGCTTTCGCGACGAGGCTGCCGATGTTGGCCACGACCGCGTCGAGCTCGTGAGTTCCCTCGACGACGCCGTTCTGCACGTCGATCACGAGGAGTGCGGTGTTCGGCCGGTTATCGAGTGTCGTCAAGGTTCTCTCCTCTCAGGCTGGACGGGCAACGCTACCCGAGGTCTTGCTCCGCATCCTAGGGTGCGGTCCAATGGCTCCGGAACTCAGCGAGGCAACCAGGGGGGAACGTGGCTACCGACGAGTCGGGGTTCGATTTCAGCGATCTGCGTGCGCTCTACATCAACTGCACCCTGAAGCGGTCGCCGGAGCAGTCGCATACGCAGCTGCTGATGGACAAGTCCATCGCGATCATGGAGGGGCAGGGCGTGTCGCTCGAGAGCCTGCGGGCGGTCGATCTCGATCTCGCCACCGGGGTGTGGCCGGACATGACCGAGCACGGGTGGAAGACCGATGCGTGGCCGGGCATCTTCGAGAAGGTGCTGGCCGCCGACATCCTGGTGATCGGCTCGCCGATCTGGCTGGGGGAGAAGTCGTCCGTGTGCACGCAACTGATCGAACGGCTCTACGGGAACTCGAGCCTCCTCAACGACTCCGGTCAGTACGCCTACTACGGCCGGACCGGCGGCTGCATCATCACCGGCAACGAGGACGGCATCAAGCACTGCTCGATGAGCATCCTCTACGCGCTGCAGCACCTCGGCTATGTGGTCCCGCCGCAGGCCGATGCCGGTTGGATCGGGGAAGCCGGCCCGGGCCCCTCCTATGGCGACGATGGGATCGGAGTCGACAACAACTTCACCAACCGCAACACGACCTTCATGGCCTTCAACCTCATGCACACCGCTCGCATGTTGAAGGACAACGGCGGCTTCCCCGCCTACGGCAACCAGCGCTCCGAGTGGGACGCGGGGTGTCGTCCCGGCAACGACAACCCGGAACATCGGTAAGCATGAAGACCTCACGACTCGAGGCGTTCAGCGATGGTGTGCTCGCCATCATCATCACGATCATGGTGTTGGAGCTCAAGGTTCCTCACGGGACCGAGTGGGCCGACCTCCGACCGCTCATCCCGGTGTTCCTGACCTACGTCCTGAGCTTCATCTACCTCGGCATCTACTGGAACAACCACCACCACATGATGGCGGTGACCGAACGCATCAACGGCCGCATCCTGTGGGCGAACCTCCACCTTCTCTTCTGGCTCTCGTTGATACCGGCGACGACCGGGTGGATGGGGGAGAACGACTTCGCCGAACTGCCGACCATGCTCTACGGGATTGATCTCCTCCTGGCGGCGATCGCCTATTACATCCTCCAGAGCGCGATCGTCCGCGAGCAAGGACCGAACTCGACGATTGCTGCGGCGATCGGCAGGGACATCAAGGGGAAGCTGTCGCCGGTCCTCTACGTCGCCGGGATCTCGTTCGCGCTCCTGAACCGCTGGGTCGCGATCGGCGTCTACGTCGCGGTCGCACTGATGTGGTTGATCCCCGACCGCCGGATCGAGTCGGTCGTGGAAGTCGCACCGAATCAGGAGTAACGCGCAAGAGAAGGGCCCCCTGCCGGGAAGGTACGGTGTGGGCCTTATGTCGATCACCCGTCGGATCGCCGGCACCCTGGCTGTGGGAGCCCTTCTTTGGGCCCTGGCCCCGATCGCGCTCGGCCCCCCCGGGGGCGATGAGACCCGGACCGGAGTGGGGGCACGGAGCGAGCGTTCTGCCTTAGAAGCCCCCGAGGCGGCCGACGTCCGGTTCTCGTTCGACAAGCTGCGCTACCAGGCGGCCGCCAAGCGGCTCCGCACCGAGACCCCCGGCCTCTTCCTCGCCGCCGCTCTGGCATTGCTCCTGGGGGCTCGTTTCATCGGGTTCCGGGGAACGGATCCGAGGCGCCTTCCAGTTCTCAGCGACCCGGTCGTCGGGGGCCGGGCGCCTCCGGGAGTTCTCGCAGCCGTCTAACCGTCCTCGCCGCGCCTGCGGCCGATCTTTGGAGGCTCACCCGTGAATCGCAATCTGTTCTGGCGTTCGTTCTTCGTTCTTCTCGCGCTCGGTGGCGCGATCTCACTCGTATTAACCCGGCCCGTGAAGCTGGGTCTCGACCTCGAGGGTGGCACCCAGATCGTCCTCGAGGCCCAGGACACCGAACTCGAGAGGGTCGATTCCGACACGCTCAGTAGAACCCTGGAGGTGCTCCGCAGACGTGTCGACCAACTCGGGGTCTCCGAGCCCACCCTGCAGGAGTCGGGCTCCGATCGAGTGATCATCGAGCTTCCCGGCGTTTCCGATCCCGATGCCGCACTCGAAGTCATCGGCAAGACCGCACAGCTGACCTTCCACCCGGTCCTGGGGATCGCCGAGCCGGAGGCGGAACCGACCGACGACGGGGGCGATGGCAATGGGGACGGTGACGGAAAAGGGAATGGGAACGGAAACGGCAACAACGATCAGAAGGAAGACGAGCCCGCCGAGGACGAACTGATCCTTCCCGACTCCACCGGTACCGATCTCCGTCTGGCCCCCGCATCGTTGACCGGTGACGTCGTCGACGACGCCGAGGCGGTCGCCGACACCCAGGGTCTCGGGTGGACGGTTTCGATCTCGTTCCGCGGCACGGGTGGCGCGGACTGGGAGACGTTGACCGGAGACGCGGCCTGCTCTCCCGTTGGTGATCCACAGCGCCGGGTCGCGATCGTGCTCGACGAAGAGATCATCACCAGTCCCGAGGTCGATGAGAGCGTCCAGTGTGACGTCGGCATCCCCGGCGGATCGACGGTCATCACCGGAAACTTCACCTCGGACGAGGCGAAGGACCTGGCGTTGCTGATCCGGGCCGGTGCCTTGCCGGTTCCCGTGGAGGTGGTGGAACGACGCACCATCGGCCCGACCCTTGGTGACGCAGCGATCGACGCCAGCATCCTCGCGGCGCTGATCGGTGGCGCCCTAACGATCCTCTATGTCATCTTCTACTACCGGCTGCTCGGGGTGCTCGCCGCGCTGGCGCTTCTGGCCTACGGACTGCTCTCCTATGCGGTTCTTCTCGGATTGAACGCAACCCTAACGTTGCCGGGCATCGCCGGGTTCGTGCTCGCGATCGGTATGGCGGTGGACGCCAACGTCCTTGTGTTCGAGAGATCGAAGGAAGAGTTCGCGACCGGGAAACGATTGCGAACATCGATCCTCGATGGATTCAAGAAGGCATGGAGCGCGATCGCCGACTCCAACGCGACCACCGTTATCGCCGCGATCATCCTGTTCTACTTCGCAACCGGCGCGGTGCGAGGGTTCGGAGTCACGCTGACCGTCGGTGTCGGGGTGTCCCTGTTCAGCGCGCTTGTGATCACTCGCCTGTTCGCCGAGCTCGCGATGAAGAACCGAAGGCTGTCCAAACGACCCGCCTGGTTCGGGATGAACGTCGGAGGCAAGCTCCGACGCCGGCTCGAAGAGCGGCCCATCAACATCATGGGTCACACGAAGATCTGGTTCATCGTCTCCGGTGCCGTACTCGTGTTCTCAGTGGGCGGTCTGGTTACCAAGGGCCTCGACTTCGGGCTCGAGTTCACGGGAGGACGGCTCCTCGAGTTCTCCACCGCCGAGCCTGCCGATCTCAACGAGGTTCGCACCGAGATGGCCGACATCGGTTACCCGCGTGCGTTGGTGCAGGCATCGGGCGATGGAAACGTCGCGATCCGGGTCAGCCAGGTCTCCGACGAGGACGAGGCCGCCATCGAGGCGGCGGTGAATTCGGTCGCGGGCGATACCGAGGTCGTCAGGGACGAGTTCGTCGGCCCAACCATCGGGAACGAACTCAAACGCAAGGCCCTGATCGCATTGAGCCTGGGACTGGCCGCGCAGATGCTCTATCTCGCGATCAGGTTTAGATGGACTTTCGGCGCCTCGGCTCTCGTGGCACTGTTCCACGACGTGATGATCCTTCTGGGGGTCTTCGCGTGGCTCGATAAGGACATCGACGGCGTCTTCATCGCCGCCCTCCTGACCGTCATCGGTTACTCGGTCAACGACTCGGTCGTGGTGTTCGACCGCATCCGAGAGCGGTTGCGCACGCGCGGGAAACGTTCCCTCGAGAGCATCGCCAACGAGGCGTGTCTCCAGACGATCCCGAGGACGATCAACACCGGTTTGGGAGCTTTCTTCATCCTGATCGCGCTCTACTTCCTCGGAGGCGAAACGCTGACCGACTTCGCGTTCGCGCTGATCATCGGTATCGCGATCGGGACCTACTCATCGGTCTTCACCGCCGCTCCTGCGATGGTGAACTTCGAGTACCTGTCCGGCAGTGAGCATCACCGGCCGGACCCGAGCACGCGGGAGCCGCTCGTGCCGGCCGCCAAGAAAGTCGAGGCGAGTGCGGCGGCGGTTGACGAAACGGCCGAGGCTCCGGCTCCCACCACCACTACAACGGCCACGACCACTACCAAGCGGCCGGCCCCCAAGAAGCGCGCGGGGTCGGCCAAGCGGAAACGGCGTAGGCGATGAGGAGGGGGGCCTGAGCGATGGGCATCAGCGAGTCGGATCTTCCGGGGATCGGTCGACGTTACGAGATCCTCGTGGGAGGAGGACAGTCGATCGTCGTGGTGGTTCATCACTCCGGACGCAGAGACCTGTACGTGATGAAGCGCCACGATGAGGATCCGCTGTGTTCGGTGGAGCTGTCCGACGATCAAGCGCGCCGGGTGGGTGGGATCCTTTCCGGCTCGACCTTCAAGCCGGCGGTGGTTGAAGAGATCGAAAGCATCATCGGGGAGTTCGTCGTCGATTGGGTAACCGTCGGCGACGACTCCTCAATCGTGGGGCGGACCATCGGCGAACTGCGCATCCGCCAGGCGACCGGGATGAGCATCATCGCGATCATCCGCGGCAAGACCTCGATCAACGCTCCGGATCCATCCCAAACGATCGAGGTAGGTGATCGCCTAGTGGTGGTCGGCCCGCGCGATAACTTCCGTGGGTTCATCAACTTCGTCCTGGGATAACGGATGACGAACGAGCTGATCGCGCTCGGCGGTGCGTTCGTTGCCGCAGGGCTGCTGGCGCGCCTCGGGGGGCGGATCGGCCTCCCGACCATCCCGTTCTTTATGGCGGCGGGGATCATCACCGGGCCGCGTACCCCCGGGTTGGTACTGGTCAGTGACGAGGTCCAGATCGAGCTGTTCGCTTCCGTCGGCCTGATCCTGCTCCTTTTTCACCTCGGGCTTGAGTTCTCGCTCGGCGACCTCACGAGCGGGGGAACGAAGCTTCTCAGGGCCGGAGGGAGCTACCTCGTCCTGCACATGGCCGGGGGGCTCGTCCTCGGGTTCCTCATGGGGTGGGGAACCAAGGAATCGTTCGTCATCGCGGGCGTCGTCGGCATCTCGTCGTCGGCGATCGTGACCAAGCTTCTCGTCGAACTGAAGCGCCTGGCCAACAGAGAGACCGGCATGATCCTTGGGATCATCGTGTTCCAGGACGTGTTCATGGCTCTCTACCTCGCGATGCTGCAACCGATCCTCAGGGGAGCCGAGGGGGCCGGGGAGATGCTGTTCGAGTTCGGGCGGGCATTCCTGTTCCTCATCGTTCTTCTTGCCATAACCCGGTACGGCGCCCGCTACGTCGGCCGCATGCTCGACTCAGAGGACGACGAACTCCTGACGGTTCTGTTCGTCGGGTTCGCGATCCTGATCGGAGGCATCGCGGAGGAGTTCGGCGTCTCGAATGCGATCGGTGCCCTCATGGCCGGCCTGCTCGTCGCTGAGACCAGTGTCGCCCCTCGGGTAGAGCGCCTGGTGCTTCCGTTGCGCGACGCGTTCGCGGCCGTCTTCTTCTTCGCTTTCGGACTCACTATCGACCCAGGGGAGGTGTCCTCGGTTGCCGTGATCGTGGGGATCGCCGTGGTGGCCACGATCGCCATGAGCGTCTTGGCCGGGATCATCGGGGCGCGCGTCTATGGGTTCGGCAAGCGTGCGGCCGCGAACGCCGGGCTCACCCTGTTGGGACGCGGGGAGTTCTCCCTGATCCTTGCAACCTTTGCGGTTGCCGCAGGGGTGGATGCTCGCATCGCGCCGTTCACCGCTCTCTACGTTTTGGTGCTGGCGGTTCTGGGACCACTTCTCGCATCGGAGTCGCATCTCCTCGCGCGGATCCTGCCCGAGCGCCTTTTCGAGCGGAGGATCTCGGCGATCGAAGGAATGTAGGTCTATAGGGCGAAGATCTTGCCCGGGTTCATGATGTTCTTGGGATCGATGGCCCTCTTGAGTTGCCTCATGACGTCGACCGCGGGGCCGAGTTCCGCTTCGAGGTAGCCGATCTTTCCCGTCCCGATCCCGTGCTCGCCGGTGCAGGTGCCTCCCGCCGCCAGGGCGCGCTCGACGAGTCGTCCGGTCAGGCCCTTGACCTCGTCCATCTCGGCCGGATCCTCGGGGTCGACCAGGACGAGGGTGTGGAAGTTCCCGTCGCCGACGTGGCCGAAGACCATCGACGGCAGCGAGCTGCTCTCGAGATCCGCGGCCGCCGCGTGGATGCCATCAGCTAGAGCCGAGATAGGCACGCAGACATCGCTCGAGTACGCCTTCGATCCCGGCCTCATCGCCAAGGCGGCGTAGTACGCCTGATGACGTGCGCGCCACAGCCTGTTCCTCTCGGAGAGGTCGGTGGCCCACTCGAGTCCGGCCCCCCCGTTCTCGTCGGCGACCTCGGCGAGCCGGAGCGCCTGGTCCTCGACGCCCGCGGGTGAGCCGTGGAACTCGAGGAACAGCGTCGGCGTGACCTCGGCCTCGATGCCCGAGTGCGCGTTCACGGCTTCGATCGCGCTCGTGTCGAGCAACTCGATGCGCGCCATCGGGATGCCCAGCTGCACCGCGGCGATGACCGTTGCGACCGCGGTATCGACGGTGGGGAAGCGGCATACCGCGGCGGCGATCGTCTCCGGGATCCCGAACAGCTTCAGCGTGAGCTCCACGATCACGCCGAGGGTCCCCTCCGATCCGATGAACAGGCGGGTGAGGTCGTATCCAGCCGATGACTTCCGGGCCCGGCCCCCGGTCGAGATCAACGAGCCATCCGGGAGCACCACTTTCATCGACAGCACCAGATCGCGGATCGTTCCGTACCTCACTGCGTTGGTTCCCGAGGCGCGGGTCGCCGCCATCCCTCCGATCGTCGCATCTGCTCCCGGGTCGGTTGGGAAGAACAGCCCGTCGCGCGCGAGCACCTTTTCGAGTTCGAGCCGAGACACCCCGGGCTCGACGGTGCAGTCGAGATCCTCGGCGCTCACCCTGAGGACCCGGGTCATCGCGATCATGTCGATGCAGACACCGCCGGTTACCGCATGGACGTGACCCTCAAGCGACGTGCCGGCGCCGTAGGGGATCACCGGCACCTCGAACCGATCGCAGAGGCGGACGACGGCCTGCACGTCCTCGATCGATCCCGGAGTAACCACGATGTCGGGCGGATGTGGCGGGTAGGCGGACTCGTCGCGCCCGTGGAGGTCGAGGGCCGAGGTGGACGTCGTGACCTTGCGGCCGAGACTGGCCTTCAGCTCTTCGGCGACCCGCGCGGTTTGGGTATCCACGCGGACAGCCTAATTGGAGGAGAACGTAGACCCGCTTGACTTGCTGGGCTACCGTGACCGCATGTCCACCGCCGTCGCCGCCCCCCGGGAAGGTTCCTTCAAAGCCCCCATCTACGTGTTCGTCACCATCGCGGGCGTCGCCGCGGGCCTGACTCTTCTTTATCTCGGAATGAGAGCCGTGATGGATATAGGGGGCGCCTGCGCCGACGGGGGGCCCTACGTCCCGCGGGTGTCCTGCCCCCAAGGAGTACCACTTGCGATGTTCGGCGGGATCTGGGGCGGGTTGATCATGTGCGGCCTCTACGCGGTGGTGTCGATCAGGTACAGAGTCCCGAGCTTCCTTGGGTTCGCGTGGCCCGCTCTGTTCGTCTCGCTGGGTTGGAACTTCATCGACTTCGGGATCGATCCTCCCGGGGACATGGGGCTGGTGTGGGGCTGGCTCATCTGTGGAGCGTTGTTCATGCTCATGGGCGCCGGACCCTTGCTCGTGGTCCTCAAACCAGTGCTCAGGAGCTTCAACCGGCGGCCGGAGGATCGACCCGTGGGGCTCCTCGAGCCCGTCAAGTCGATGCGCACTCAGGCCCTCGATTCGATGTTCCAGAAGATGTCGACCGCCGAGCAAGCCGCGGGCGGTGATGCCGGGCCCGACCTCGTTACGAAGCTCGAGCGTCTCGAGCGATTGCACCGTGGTGGCTCGCTTAGCGAAGCGGAGTACACAGCCGCCAAAGAGAAGCTCCTGGGAGGAGCCTGATGTCCAACCGTTACTGGTTGGTACTTCAGCTCGCCGGCATCGCCGCCGGGATCTACGCCGGCATGTGGCTCTTCGACGTCATCACCGGCTAGCAGTTAGCGGCGTTTCTTCATCTTCGGCAGTCGTGCCGTCCCCGTCCGTTCCTCGATGATCTGAGGATCGACGGTGGTCACCGGCACGTTCTCCTGTGCTTCGGCCGGGCCCCCGTCGAGGTTCGACTTCCGTATCCACTTGAGGAGCGGGAGCTTGACCTTCCCGCCGGTGATCGTGACCGGGGTTCCGGTCGGGGTCGGGTTGAACCACAGGCTGTCGTTGCCGGACAGGAGGATGCCGAGGCGATGACCCGGCCTCAGGATCCAATCCTGCGGGTAGAGCTCGAACTTGACGCGCCCGGCGGCCTCGATCAGGTAGGCGCCCCGCGTCACGAGGCGAGCCGTCCCGGCCTCGTCCACATCGTAGAGGAGCGCAACCAGGTTGGCGTTGGGCACCATTGTCTCGACTTCGACGTTAACGACCGGCGTCCCCGCGAAGCGAACGCTGTGCTTCGTGGGAGGAGTGAAGGTCCACGACCCCTCACCCGATTCGGCATCGTTCTGCGCGTCGTCGGTGTATTCGCCGGGCAGAACCTCCATCGACCCCCGCTTGTAGCTCGCGTCTTTCGGCGGCCACTGCGCCTCGGTGCGCCACACGCCCTCACCGTCCTGGACCTCGACACGGCCCGGCGCCTTGGGGAGCGGCTTGCCCTTGAGGAAGTGATCGAAGAACGCCATCGTCTCGTCGAGGAACCGATCGCGACCCACGAGATCGGATTCGTTGCCGCGGACGTGGTCCCATTGACCGAACCAGCCGCGCTGCCATCCCGCGTATCCATCCCAGGTGTCGAGGAAGTTGTCGGGCTTCGTGTTCGCGTCGTTGAACCCGTGCGACCACATGACCGGGACTTTGGACTTGCGAGCGAGCGCGGAGATCTCGCGCTCCTGCCAGTAGGGATCACGGCGGTCGGATGCCGTGTTGCTCATCGCCGGGTGGATCACGTAGCAACTCGGATCGGTCAACGTTCCGGTCAGCGGGTAGATGAACTCGTCCGGTGGGGAGTCCACGAGGCTCGGCGGGAGGAGGTCGTAGCCGCCGTAGAGCGCCGGCGTTGCGTACCACCCTGCGTTGTAGTGGACGCCGTTCATGAACGCGATCTTGTAGCCGTCGTCGATGGGGGACTGCACGACCGCGGCGGCGAGGCCCTTAGGCTTGTTGGCCAGCGCCATAACCTGCGTCCACGCGTCGTAGCTCTTGCCCCACATCCCGACCTTGCCGGTGCTCCACTTCTGGGAGGCAGCCCACTCGACCGCGGCGACCGCATCCATCTGCTCGCCCACGCCTCCGTAGCTGTAGCAGCCCCCGCTGCCTCCGAAGCCGCGGGAATCGACCTGGACGTACGCGTAACCGCGCTCGAAGATCTTCCCGCCCTCGATCATGTCGCCGAAACGCATGATCGGGCCCGCCTCCGTCAGGGGGTCGCCGTTAAGAGCGTTGGTTCCGAAGTAGGGACCGATCGAGACGATCACCGGATGGCGATCGGTCGGCTTGCCGTCCTTCGGGAGGAAGACGTCGGCGTGCAGCATCGTCCCGTCGCCCGATTCGAACCAAGTCTGGGTCCACTCGGCATCGGCGGGGACTTCGTCGGCACGGGCCGCGGTCTGGACGAACAGCGAGGTCGCCACGAGGGCGAAGGCGAGGAGCAGCGAGATCTTCTTCATGAGGAGCGGTTTCGCCCCGGATGTCCGGTTTCCTGCTCCCGTCGAGACGGGGGAACCACCGGATACGCTCTACGCCGTGTTCACCAAGATCCTCATCGCCAACCGGGCCGAGATCGCCGTACGGATCTCCCGCACGTGCACCGAGCGCGGCGTGGCCGCGGCCGGGGTGTTCTCGGATGCCGACCGCGACGCCCTCCACGTCGAGGCTCTGGCCGAGGCGGTCCACCTTCCCGGGGTCTCTCCCAAGGACACCTACCTGAACATCCCGGCCCTCGTCGCCGCGGCGAAGAACTCGGGGGGCGAGGCGGTCCATCCCGGCTACGGCTTCCTGGCGGAGTCGGCCGAGTTCGCCGAGGCGGTAACTGCGGCGGGGCTCGTGTGGATCGGACCTCCGGCGAACGCGATCCGGGCCCTGGGCGACAAGATCTCCGCCCGGAGGATCGCCGAGCGCGCCGGGGTCCCGGTGGTCCCCGGCATCACCGATCCGATCGACGATCCCGAGAGGATCACGGCCTTCGGGGACGAGTACGGCTATCCGGTCGCGATCAAGGCCGCCGGAGGAGGTGGGGGCCGGGGCCTCAAGGTCGCCCACAACCCGAGTGAGGTCGAGCACGCGTTCGAAGCGGCGCGGCGGGAAGCCCGTGCCTACTTTGGCTCCGAGCAGGTCTTCGTCGAGAAGTACCTCGAGGCCTCCAAGCATCTCGAGGTCCAGCTGCTGGCGCCGTCGTCGTCTGACGCCCTGTGGCTCGGCGTCAGGGACTGCTCGCTGCAACGACGCCATCAGAAGTTGATCGAGGAAGCCCCGCCACCCTTGTGGTCCGAACGAGCGCCCGGGATGGGGGCGGCCGCGGTCGCCCTATCGGTGGCGGCGGGTTACGTGAACGCCGGCACCGTCGAGTTGCTCGTGGACCGGGACGGCGAGTTTTACTTCCTCGAGGTGAACTCGCGCCTCCAGGTCGAGCACACCGTGACCGAGGAGGTCTTCGGCGTCGACCTCGTGGGATGCCAGCTCGAGATCGCGGCCGGAGACGGGCTCAGCTTCACGCAGGCCGATCTGTTGCCGGGGGGTCACGCGATCGAGTGTCGTATCAACGCGGAGGATCCGGCGAACGGTTTCATGCCAACGCCCGGCTCGATCACCCGTTACGTCGAGCCGACCGGCATCGGCATCAGGGTCGACTCCGGCTACGGGCGAGGGCGCGAGGTCCCCGGCGCGTACGATTCACTCGTCGCCAAGCTCATCACCTGGGGTCAGAACCGCATCGAAGCCCGTGACCGGATGGCGCGGGCTCTCCGCGCGTTCGAGATCGATGGCGTCAAGACCACGATCCCCGCACATCTCCTGTTGCTCGAGAACGAAGACTTCGTGGCGGGAACACACACGACGCGCACGGTCGAGGCCGGTGCCTTGGCGTCGCTCGAAGCCGCGCCCGATGAGGTCGCCGCCGACGTCCTTCTGGTCGAGGGACAGCCGGTGCCGCTGTGGAGTCCTGCGATGGCGGCGTCGGCGTCGGCCGCGGTCCACGGAGGAGCATCGAAGGGGGGTCTCGTCGCTCCGATGCAGGGAACGATCCTCAAGGTCTTCGTCGAAGTGGGCCAGGAGATCACCGCCGGCGATGCCATCTGTGTCCTCGAGGCGATGAAGATGGAAACCACCATCTCGGCAACCGCGTCCGGAACCATTTCGGCGGTGAACGTCGTTGCGGGTGAGACGACCACGGCCGGCACGGTTCTTGCAGTGATCGAGTGAGCCTCGGACTTCTGATCCCCGCGTTCCTCCAACTGGTTGCGTTCATCGTGGTCGGTTACTTCACCGGATCGTTACTGAGGGCCAATCGCACCGGGCGCGACATCGAAGGGTTCTCGTGGCCCGAGCGCATCCTATTGATCGTCCCCGGCTTCGTCGCGTTCGCGGTCGTGCTGATGATCGCCAACATCGTCACGATCGGCTTCGTGTTCGGTACTCCCGGGATCGTCCCCCTCGCGGCGATCGCGGTGGTGGTCTTCGGATGGCGCCGGGAACGCGGCATCCCCGAGATCCCGTGGCTACTCGTGGCCGGAGCGGTCCTCGTTCTCGGGCTGATCTACGTGCTTCCGGTGATCCTCAACGGAACCGGCGTGCGCACCGGCGACCCTCCGTGGCACCTCGGTTGGACTCAGCAGCTGCTCCACGGCCTTCCGGTACCGGTCGGACCGGCCCCCGAGATCGCGCGTAACTCCTATCCATGGGGCCTCCACGGGATGCTCGCGACCCTAACCAGGCTGGTTCCAGGCTCCGATCCCCTCACTGGTTTCGAGGCCCTGCACGTCATCACGGTTCTTGGCCTGCCCCTGTCGGGGGCCTGCCTCGCACGCAGGCTCGATCCCCGGGCGGGGTGGCTGGGAGCGGCGGCGACCGGTCTGATCGGCGGCTTCGGCTGGCTCTCGTCCGAAAGTGCCGCTTTCATCACAACCCCGTCCGAGTTCCGCTACGGCGCCGACCTCGTCGTCGCATCGCCGAACTCCGTGTACGGGATGTTGCCGCCGGCGCTGCCACGTGAGATCGGTCTGATCCTTCTCGGTGCGGCCGCGTGCGCCAGCGTGTTTGCGATCCGCCGAGGAGATCGCCGGATAGCGGTCCTCGCGGGGGTTGCCGGGGGGCTGGCGGGGCTCGTGAACCTCCCGATGCTCATCGGCGCACTCGTATGGCTCGGGGCCGCAACTTTGGGGGCTCCGGCAGGATCCCGTCGGAGGCTCGGCATCGCGATGCTCGTCCCCGCGCTGGTCGTGATGCTTCCGTGGGCCGGCAAGGTGGTCGTGAATTACGTCCGTTTCGGAGGGTTCCTCAGCACGAGCCCGAGCCTCGGGCTCGAGTGGCCGTTACGGACCGCGTTGTGGTCGTGGGGGATCCTGTTGTTCCTTAGCGTGCTCGGTGTCGTGCTCGCGGTCGTGCTCCGGCCCTCCGGGGGCCGGAGCATGCTGGCCCTCCTCGGCGGCAGCATCTTGTTGCTCGGCCTCGCGATCGCCCGCGGCGCGGAGGACTGGGATATATGGGGGAACGCCACGTTGTTCCATCAGGGGAGGATCTGGCCGCCGCTGCACCTCCTTGGCGCCGCGTTCGGCGGATACGGACTGACGTTGTTGTTCGTGTGGCTGAGGGAACGGATCCGCGGCGCGGCGGTAGTGGTGGTCGCGGCGATTGTCGCCTTCGGAGCGATCTCACCGATCGTTGCGGCGCGTGGGTTCAGCCGCATCCTCAAAGAGGACTCGGCCGGCTTCGTCTACGGATCGCCGGACTACGGCGATGGCTCGTTCGTGCGGCGAGCGGCGTCGCACCTCGGACCCGATGACGTTGTGCAGGTGATCGCGGAGGGGGAGTCGGCCGAACGACAGCTGGCGTTCTCGCTGTTCAGCTTCTCCGGTGTGCGGCTCGCGGGGTACGACGATCCTCGTCTCGACGGCAACGACCTGAGGATCCGCTATGCCGACCTCGCACGCGAGTATGACGAACGGACGGCGAACGAGGACTTCGAGGTCGATCTCGCCGTCGTGCTGATCGAAGAGGCAACCGGGGAACCACTCGAAACCGGCACGTTCGCGGGCCGGGAGTGGGCCCTCGTTCGCCGGTGAATCCTCGATATCATTCAGGCCTCCCCGTTACGCCTTACCGAAGGACCTTCTTTGTCTCCGAATGACCAGCCATCTGCCTCACCGGTCAAGGTTCTCTATGTCCTGGGGCGCGGTCGCAGCGGGAGCACGATCTTTGCCAACGTCATCGGGGAGCACGAGGGGTTCTTCTCCGCCGGTGAGATCCGTTACCTGTGGGACCCGGTCGCCAGGAACGACGCCGCGTGTGCGTGCGGGCTACCCATGTCGTCGTGCCCGGTGTGGTCCAAGGTTCTCGTGCGGCTGAAGGACGTACCCCTCGACGACGCGGGCCGCTGGCAACGTGAGGTCGTAACCGAACGGAATCTGCGGAAGCTCCTGCGCTACAAACACGACGGCAGCTGGCCGTCGCTCGAGAACTTCACGGCGGTCATGGCGCGCGTCTATGCGGCTCTCGCGGAGGTCACCGGCGCGTCGGTGATCGTCGATTTGTCCAAGCGACCCTCCTATGCCGCCGTGGTTCGTCTCCTCGAGGGGTGCGCGCTCTACTGCGCCCAGATGACCCGGGATCCCAGGGCCTCGGCCTATTCGTGGGGGCACAGCCGGCACGGTTCGGTGTTCGGAGAGGACAAGGAGGTCCCGCGGCGGAACGCGCTCGACGCGACGGTTCGCTGGGACGTCCTCACGATGGAGGCCGAGATGGTCCTGCGTCGCCTTCCCGAGGCCCGCAAGATGAGGCTGCGGTACGAGGACTTCGTCGCCGCCCCCCGGGCCACCGCGGACCGCGTGACGGCACTGGTCGGGGAGGGCGGTGCGAGTTCCCCGTTCGTGGACGAGCGCACCTTGAACCTGGGGCCCAATCACACGATCGCCGGCAACCCATCTCGTTTCTCGTCGGGGGAGCTGGTCATCCAGGACCGGGGCGAGTGGCGCACGTCCCAGAGCAAGATGGAACGCCGCATCGCGACTCTGGTGGCCCTGCCGTACCTGCGTCGCTACGGCTATCCCCTCCGCACCGGTGACTGAGAACGGGTTGAGTCCCCGGGGCAAGAACGTGCGTTTGGCGCTGTCGCTGATCTGCGTCGTCCTGTTGCTCTGGGGAACCTTCTTCGGAGACGACGACAACTTCCCGTTCGGTCCGTTCCGGATGTACTCAACCAAGCAGGAACTCGATGGTGAGGTCCGCGCGATCGAGATGTACGCCCGCGACGAGTCCGGGGAGTGGACGAGGCTCGGGTTCAGCGACTTCGGCACACGACCTGCCGACATCGAGGGCCAGCTCGGCAAGCTGGCCGAGCCCGCCGAGCGGATCCTCGGCTGGATGGTCGAGGCGTACGAGAACATCCACGACGAGCCGTTCCCCTATGAGGTCCTCGAGATCAGACAGCGCACCTACGACCTCAAGGACGGCCGCTCGGTCGGAGAGTCGGTTGAAGCACTCGGCACCCTGGAGATCCCGTGAAGTGGTTGTTCGCGCCGATGCCGCGGGCTCGGATCGCATGGTTCCGCACCCTGATCTACCTCTTCATCTTGGTCGAGGTTCTGGTCCTGAGGCCGTGGGTCGCGGACAACGGACTCATGCCGGCGGATCAATACCACCCACTGATGATCGGCCGCTTGCTTCCGCTACCCACCCCGACCCCGCTGCTGGTCGACATCGTGAAGTACTCGCTGCTCGTCTTCGCGGCGATCGCGGCGAGCGGTCGACTCGTGCGCTTCGCGGGGACGATGGTCTTCCTGTTGTTCTTCGAGTGGATGCTGATCGCCTTCTCCTACGGCAAGGTCGATCACGATCGCTTCGCATTCCTCGTCGCTCTGGCGGTGCTTCCGTTGGTGGGGAAGGCACACTGGCGGGACGAATCGTCGGACGAGTCGTCGGGGTGGGCGATCCGCTGCATCCAACTCGGGGTGGTGGCGACCTATTTTCTCGCGGCGTTCGCCAAGATCCGCTTCGGCGGGATCGACTGGGTCAACGGCGCGACGTTGATGCGAGCGGTCATCCGCCGGGGGACGTTCCTCGCCACCCCGCTCGAGGACGCGCCCTGGCTGTTGATCGTCACGCAGTGGTTCATCGTGATCTTCGAACTGGCCGCACCGGTGATGCTTATGCGCAACATGGCGGGACGCCTCTACGTCTACATCGCTTTCGCGTTCCACTTCATGACGTACTCGATGATCACGATAATGTTCTGGCCACACATGGTCTGTCTCACGGTGTTCCTCCCGCTCGAGCGATTGGGTCAGCGGAAGGTGCCGGTCGAGGGGAGGCACGGATGACCGATCCGGGTGGGAGGCTCGTCGATATCGGCGATACCTCTCTCTACATCGTCGAACGAGGCACCGGGCATCCCCTCATCTGCCTGCACGGGGGTCCGGGGCTCGACCACACGTCGTTCGGTGACTACCTCGATCCGCTCGGTGATGCGATCCAACTGATCCTGGTCGACCAGCGGTCACAGGGGCGGTCGGCGGACGCCGACCCCTCGACCTGGACCTTGGAGCACATGGCGGCCGACGTCTCGCTCCTTGCTGCTGGGCTCGGGCTCGACGAGTACTCGGTGCTGGGGCACTCGTTCGGAGCGTTCGTCGCGCTGCAGCATGCGTGCGACCAGCCCGGTGCCGCGGCCAAGACGATCGTCTCGAGCGGTCTGCCGTCGCTCAATTATCTCGCCAAGGTCGACGAGAACCTCGCCAACTTCGAGCCGGTCGAGCTGCGCGAACAGGTAACGAAGTCATGGGCCGACGAGCAGTCCGCGCGAACGAGCGAGGACGTCGCCCGCCTGATGGGGGCGCAGATGCCGTTCCATTTCAAGGATCCGTACGATCCGCGCATCGCCGAGGTGATGGCGAAGTCGGCCCACGCGGTCTATGCGCCGGAGATCCTCAAGCAGATGTCGCTCGACAACTACGGCAGCATCGATCTCGAGGACCGCCTGGGTGACGTGACCCAACCGGTCCTGGTGCTGGCGGGCCGGCACGATCGGACCTGCGACATCGCGGGGGCCGAAGCGACCACCGCGGGCATCCCGAACGCTCAACTGGTGATCTTCGAGGACTCCGCACACTTGACCTTCATCGAGGAGAACGTCACGTACCTCAACGTGGTGCGTTCGTTCCTACTCTCGGGGAGGGAGTAGCAGCGCCAGCTGCCGGGACTGCGCCAGCAGCAGGCCCGACTCCGAGTAGATCTCGCCGTCTTCCTCGAAGAAGCCGTCACGGCTGAGTTTCGAGCGCACGACCACGAGATAGAAGTCCTCGGGCCCGGCATCGTCGGGGATCGGCGACCGGAAATGGACGGTGAGGTCGATCGTCGGGGCCGGGTTCGGTTGATAAAGCCGCGGGAACACCGACGGCGGGGCGGTGTCGGCCAGCGTCGTCAGCATCAGTGGATCGAGGACGCGGGGTTCGGCGAGCCGGATCCAGGCGCCGACCTCGGCCCGCTCGGAACCGGTGAAGAAGGCGTCGCCCAGGGCGTGCTTGTAGATGAAGTTCTGCAGGTGACGGGGGAAGACCTCGACCGGGAACTCCTCGATCTCAGCGGGCGGGGCCACGTTGGGCATCGGTGCCTCATCGAGTTCGATGCTGGGGAACGAACTCGAGAACGCACCGAGTGCGATCGCCAGCAACCGGTCGCCGTCGAACAGCCGGGCCGACGCCGAAGTCACCGACTTGCCCTCACGCTCCTTGATCACCTCGATGCGTACGGTTCCTTCGGGAGTGGCGCGCAGGTAGTGGACGGTCAGCGACCGGATCGAGCGACCGGGGTCGTCGACCTCTTGGGTCATCGCATTCTGGATGACGGATGCGAGGTAGCCGCCGTTAGGACCGTGAACGATCTGCCACGCACTCCCGATCTCGGCGTGGTAGATGCCGTCACCGAGAGACTCAACCGCGGTGTCGCGGTCGAAGATGGTCATGGTTGGTGAGTGTAACTAGGCGGTCATGGCCCGAGCGATAACCATGCGCTGGATCTCGCTGGTGCCCTCGAAGATCGTGTAGATCTTGGAGTCCCGGTACCACTTCTCGACCGGGAAGTCCTTGATGTAGCCGTAACCGCCGAGCACCTGGATCGCCTTCTCGGTGACCGAGACCGCGACCTCGGAGGCCTTGAGCTTCGACATCGAACCCTCGGCCTTGGTGAACGGTTGTCCCGACGCCGCCATCCACGCGGCGCGGTGGACGAGAAGACGAGCGGCCTCGACCTCGACGGCCATGTCGGCGATGTGGTTCTGAACCGACTGGTGCTGCGCGATGGGGACGCCGAACGCCTTGCGGTCCTTCGCGTAGTCGATCGAGAACTCCAGGGCGGCGCGGGCGATACCGACTGCCTGGGCGCCGACCGACGGCCGAGTGACCTCGAAGGTGCGGAGCGCAGCCGAGGCACGACCGCTCGATTCACCCTTGCGAGCCTTCTCGAGCTTGCCCTCGAGGCGATCGATGCCACCGAGCACACGGTCCACCGGGATGCGGCAGTCCTCCAGGATGACCTCGGAGGTGTCCGACGCGCGGATGCCGAGCTTCTTCTCTTTCTTTCCGGGCCTGATGCCCGGGTCGTCCTTAGAGATGATGAACGATGCCTGACCGCGGTGACCCAGTTCGGGGTCGACCGTGGCGACGATCACGTAGACGTCGGCGTACTGGCCGTTGGTGATGAAGATCTTCTGACCGTTGATGACCCACTCGTCGCCCTCACGCTTCGCCTTGGTGCGGAGCGAACGAACATCGGAGCCGGCCTGCGGCTCGGTGACGCCGAATGCGGCGATCTTCGGGTCCTCGGGAGTACCAAACATCTTTGGTGCCCACTCGAACAGCTGCTCGGGGGTGCCGACCGATGCGATCGCCGACAGTGGAAGTCCGGTGCCGAAGATCGCGAGTCCGATGCCCGCGCATCCCCAGAAGACTTCTTCCATGATGAGGGGGAGGGTCAGCCCGGTCGGGTCCTGCTGTGCGTTCATATAGACGTCGAGGGAGTAGAGCCCCGCGTCGGCCGCCTTCTTCAGGACCGGCCAGGGGAACTCTTCGGACTCGTCGTACTCCGCCGCGTACGGGCGGATCTCCTTCTCGGCGAACTCATGCGCCCACTTCTGCAGCTCGATCTGCTCTTCGGTGAGTGAGAAATCCACGGTCCCATCCTCCTGGGTATGGCCGACTCTTGACTGCCTAGTCAAGTTTCTATGCCCAGGATAGAACACCTGCAAGCACTTCGAGGGCACTTGCTCTCAGCTTTCGAGGGAGACTGGGGCCATGTCGGACCTGCCGGACCTTACGAATGCCTCCTACCGGGACCTCTACCGGGCGTGGGAGGACCACCCGTGGAGTTCGAGCGCGATCGACTTCTCGCTCGACGCCAAGCAGTGGACCGAGGAGCTCGACGAGCGCCAGCGTGAGGCCGCTCTGTGGAACTACGCCATGTTTCTGAAAGGCGTCGACACCGAGGCGCGCACATTGTCGGCGGTCCTCGACGCGACCCCGTACGACGATGCCCGTGCGTTCCTAGCGACCCAGATCGTCGACGAGGCGAGGCACCGGGTGTTCCTCGATCGCTGGCTGCGGGAGGTGGCGGGCCAGGGCGAAGATCCGATGTCGACCCTGAGCGCGGTCGAGGGCAACCTCACGTGGGGCTTCACGCAGGTCTTCAGCGAACTCGAACGCGTTACCGACGCGCTAAGGAAGAAGCCCCGGGACCGTCCGCTGCTGACCCAGTCCGTCGTGTTGTGTCACGTGATCATCGAGGCGGTCCTGGCGATCCCGGGTGAACACTTCATCCATCGTTACCTGCAGAAGAGGGACATCCTGCCGGGGCTCGCGTACGGTCTGACACAGACGGCACGCGACGAGAAGCGCCACGTCGCCTTCGGGGCCAAACTCCTCGATGAGTTGGTTCATCACTCCAAGGAATGCCGGTCGGCCGCGATTGAGATGTTCGATCGCGTGATTCCGTGGATGGTCGGTGTCTTCATCCCACCCAATCTCGATCCCAGTTACACCGAGTGCTTCGACTTCACCCTTGGTGAGATCTACGCCTTCGGCCTTCGGTCGCTCGAGAACCAGTTGAACGATGTTGGCATCAACCCGCGCGAGATCAAGATGTTCGCCCGGGACGACCTGTCGCTGACCTACGAGGAGCGCGCTCAGAGGCTGCTGGTCTTGATCGAGTCTGGCGTCCTCGGCGACGACTCGCGCGAGCCCCAGCTCAAGCCCGAGGCCTTCGAGATCCTCTTCGAGGGGATGGCGCGGGCGATGGATGTGGATGTCGCCCGCTCTCTCGAGGGTCCCCTCGAGTGGACATTCACCGACGGCGAGGCCTGGCACCTGTTCGTGGTCGGCGATCACGTCGAAGCGCGCCCGGGGGCTTCCGGGAACGCGGCCCTTCGCCTCGAATCTGACTCAGGTGACTGGGCGAGGATCGCCGTCGGACGTTTCGATCCTCGCTGGGCACTCCTGCGCCGCCGCCTGCGCGTCCATGGCTCTCTGGCCTCCAAAGCCAAACTCTCCAAGCTGTTCGACTGAGTTGCACTAGTCTCACGTGATGGATCTCGATCTCTCTCCTGAACAACAGGAGTTTCAGAAGACCGTCCGCGCTTTCGTTGACGATGCGGTTCGCCCCAACGCCGAACGCTGGGACGAGGCCCACGTACTTCCGATGGACGCGGTCAAGCAGATGGCCGATCTTGGGTTGTTCGGGTTGCCGTTCCCCGAGGAGTACGGAGGCTCGGGGGCCGACTTCCTCACGCTGTGCCTCGCGATCGAGGAGTTGGCGCGGGTCGACTCGTCGCTCGCCATCACGCTCGAAGCCGCCGTCGGTCTGGGAGCCATGCCGGTGTGGCACTTCGGGACCGAAGATCAGAAACAGCAGTACCTCCCACCGCTGGCCAGTGGTGAGGCCCTGGCCGGTTTCGGTCTGACCGAGCCCGGCGGCGGATCGGATGCAGGGGCCACGAAGACCACGGCCAAGCTCGATTCCGGCGAGTGGGTGATCAACGGTTCCAAGTCCTTCATCACGAACTCGGGAACCCCGATCACGCGGTTCGTCACGGTGACGGCGGTCACCGACAACCCGGGGGGGAAGAAGGAGATCTCCGCGATCATCGTGCCGACGGGGACGCCCGGCTTCGAGGTCGGTAAGTCGTACCGGAAGATGGGCTGGTGGCACTCGGATACCCACGAACTGTCGTTCAACGACGTGCGGGTTCCGGAAGCGAACCTGCTCGGGGAGCGCGGTGAGGGCTTCCGGAACTTCCTCAAGATCCTCGACGACGGGCGGATCGCGATCGCCGCGCTCGCAGTGGGCCTCGCCCAGGGCTGCGTCGATGAGAGCGTGAAGTACTCGCAGGAGCGGACCGCGTTCGGCCAGCAGATCGGCGCCTTCCAGGCCATCCAATTCAAGATCGCCGACATGGAGATGAAGACGTCGCTGGCTCGCTCGGCATATCACCGGGCCGCCTGGCTCAAGGAGCAGGGCCGGCCGTACAAGAAGGAAGCCGCGATCGCCAAGCTCTACGCATCCGAGATCGCGGTTGACTGCGCCCGCGATGCGGTACAGGTGCACGGTGGCTATGGCTATATCGAGGAGTTCCCCGTGTGCCGGCATTTCCGCGACTCGAAGATCCTCGAGATCGGCGAAGGAACATCTGAAGTCATGCGCATCTTGATCGCCCGCGAACTCGGCCTTCCCCAATCGTGACCGAACGGATCCTCACTTCCCAGAGCGATATCGACGATCTGGTCGAGGGCGCGCGTGCCGAGGGACGCGTCGGGTTGGACACCGAGTTCATGCGCGAGAAGACGTACCGGGCCCGGTTGTGTCTGGTTCAGGTCTCGACCCCCGGAGAGATCCTTCTGATCGATCCCCTCGAGAACGTCGACCTGAAAGGGATCGGCGATCTGATCTCGAGCCCCGAGGTCGAGGTTGTCGTTCATGCCGGACGGCAGGACTTCGAGCTCTTCTACGAGGGAATGGGAGCGGTCCCGTCACGCGTGTTCGATGTGCAGGTGGCGGCCGGCTTCGCCGGCATCGGCGCCTCACTCCCGTACAACCGGTTGATCGAGGAGACCGTGGGGGCCCGGGTCGACAAAGGCGAGTCGTACACCAACTGGTGCAAGCGACCGCTGACCCAGGCTCAGTTGCACTACGCGGCCAACGACGTCCGTTTTCTCCTGGACGCGTCCGACATCCTGAAGAAGAAGCTGACGGAGCTGGGTCGCCTCGCATGGGTCGAGGAAGAACTCCTGTCGTTCGAGAAGGAAGCCCTGTACTCGGCCGACCCCGCCGAGGCATGGAGGCGCGTCTCGGGCAAGGGGTCCTTGAGAGGTAAGCACCTGGCGATCCTGCGAGAGGTCGCCCGCTGGCGCGAAGAGACGGCGTCGCGGCGGGACATCCCCCGCGGTTGGGTCTTGAAGGATCAGACCCTCGTTGAGATCGCCCGCCGTTCGCCCGG
>WHTI01000051.1 GCA_009377815.1 Actinomycetota bacterium | reverse complement strand
TGTGAGCTCCGGATGATGGCCGCCGCCCAGAACCTCCGCAGGGTCTGGGCCTCGGCTCAGACTCGGAACGGTTCCCGCGTCTTCACCATCTTGCCGGCCTGATTCCTGGTCGACGATTCTGCGACGGCCTCTTAAGCAAGCACGAGGGACCACAAAGGGTGCCAAACGCGCCAGGCGCCCGCGGGTTAGACCGGGAGGACTCCGTGTTTGCGCCACGGGCGTTCGACGTGTTTGTCCTGAGCCATCTCTAGGCCCCGGGCGATCGTCATGCGCGTGTCGGCCGGGTCGATCAGGTCGTCGATGAACGACCAGCCGGCGGCGACGTAGGGCGAGATCTGCTCCCGGATCATCGCGACCATGCCGTTGCGGGCCTCGGCCTGCTGGTCCTCGGGCATCGCTTCGATCTGCTTACGGAAGATGATGTTGACCGCACCCTCGGGCCCCATAACGGAGATCTCGGCGGTAGGCCAGCCGACGATCAGGTCCGGCTCGTAGGCGCGACCGTTCATGACGTAGTAGCCGGCGCCGTAACCCTTGCGCAGGACCACGGTGACCTTCGGCACGGTCGCCTCGGCGACCGCGAAGAGCATCTTGGCTCCGTGCCGGATGATCCCCTGCTTCTCGACCGCGGTGCCCACGATGAACCCCGGGCAGTCCATCAGGAACACGAGGGGGATGTGGAACGCGTCGCAGAGCCACACGAAGCGCGCCGCCTTGTCGGCCGAGTTGACGTCCAGGGCGCCGCCGAGGAACTTCGGCTGGTTGGCGACGATCCCCACCGGCCGGCCCCCGAAGCGCGCGAACCCGGTCACGAGATTCCGCGCCCAGTCCGGCTTCATCGGGAAAAACTCGCCGTCATCGACGATCGCCTTGATGACCTTGTGGATGTCGTACGCCTGGCGCGGGTTGGCCGGGACGATGTCGTAGAGCTCCTCGGCGCGACGTTCGACCGGATCGGCGTTCTCTCTGATCGGCGGCTTCTCGAGGTTGCTCGACGGGAAGTACGAGAGGTAATCACGGACCGCGTCGATGCACGCCTGGTCGTCGGCGACCTCTCTGTCCGCCACCCCCGAGATCTTGTTGTGCACCGCCGAGCCGCCCATTTCCTCGGCCGTGGTGTCCTCCCCAACCGCCGCCTTGACGAGATGAGGCCCGGCGAGCGCCATATTGGAGGTGCCTTTGACCATCGGGACGAAGTCGGCGAGCCCGGGGATGTACGCGGTTCCGGCCGCACCCGGTCCCATCATCGCGGCGACCTGCGGAACGACCCCCGACATGATGACTTGCTCCTTGAAGAGATCCCCGGTGCGAGCGAACATCGAGCCCGTCGCCTCCTGGATCCGGGCGCCGGCGGAATCGATCAACCACACCAGGGGGATCCGCTCCTTCAATGCGATCTCACGCATCCGGGTCGCCTTGAGCTCGGTCACCATCCCCATCGAGCCGGCCATGACGGTGAAGTCGTAAGCGATCACCGCCGCCTTTCGGCCATTGATCTGACCGACCCCGCAGATCACTCCGTCGGCCGGGGTGTGTTTCCCCTGCATCTGTGGTGACTGCGACTGGTGGTGCGCCAGGATGCTCTGCTCGAGGAACGTCCCCGGGTCGAACAGCAAGTCGACGCGCTCTCGGACCGTGAGTTTGTTCTGGGAGTGCTGGCGTTCGACCCTCTCGGTGCCGCCCATCTCGGCGGCCTTGGCCTTCCGCACCCGCAGTTCCTCGGCGGCGCCACGCATGTCGAGGCCCTCGTAGGTGTAGGTGACCTGCGATCGATCGGCCGCGGCCTTCTCGTCTGCCATCGGTACCTCCTGGTGGCCCTTCGCCGGCGCAGGACGCCGAAGTCTCCCCGGGCTCGTCCCGGAGAACATTAGTCGGTGACGCGAATGCCGGCCTAGCGCCCTTTCCATTCAGGGGGGCGTTTCTGGAAGAACGCCGAGACGCCCTCGGCGGTGTCCTCGGAGCCGAGCGTGACGGTCAGCATCCCGGCGAGGTAGTCGAGTGACTCCTGGAACCCCGAGTCCTCGACGTTGTAGAAGGAGTTCTTCCCGAGCTTCACGATCAGTGGGCTCTTCGATGCGAGGTCGGCGGTCAGGGCATCGACCGCAGCGTCGAGTTCGGAGCGAGGGACCACACGGTTGATGAACCCCCAGCGCTCGCCCTCGGAGGCCGGCAACCGGCGGCCGGTAAGCATGAGATCGAGCGCCACCTTCCGGGGAAGGTCGCGGGCGACCACTGCGGTGATCATGAACGGCCACAGACCCAGGTTCACTTCTGGCATACCGATCTCGGCGTCATCGGTCGCAACCACGAGATCGCAAGCGAGCATGAGCCCGAAGCCGCCGGCGAGGGCGTGACCGTTCACGCGTGCGACGATCGGAAGGCGGGTCTTGCGCATCTGCGAAAACAGTTCGCCGACCTCAGCCCGGATGAAGTGCTGTTGCACGGCACCCTCCGAGCCCATCCCTCCAAGATCGCCGCCGGCACAGAACGCCTTGTCACCGGATCCGGTCAGGACAACGGCATGGACGTCACGGTTCTCCTCAGCAGTGGCGAGGCCCTCCGCGATTCCGGTTACGACATCGGGATTGATCGCGTTACGACGATCGGGCCTATCGATCGTGATCGTCGCGACGTTACCTGAGACGTCGAAGACGACATCACTCAATCGTGACCCGACCTCAAGATGTCGAGCACGGCCCGTGCGTCATCGTCTTCGATCGGGGTGCGAGGAGCGCCGCTCGGGCGGTCGCCACCAAGCGCACGACGGAGGTTCTCTTCGGCGCGCTTCAGAGCTTCCTCGGCAGTTCTGAGTTTGATCCTGAGCTCGGTCTCGCGCTGCGTCGCACCTTCGACTGCCGCCTCGAGTTCTTCGACACGCCGACTCTGTTGCTCGCTCGCGGCTGCGAAAGCCTCGACCTGAGCGGTACGAAGTCCGTCGTCACGTGCGAGGGCCAGCAACCGATCGACGACCGCTCCACCGATGTCGTCGTAGTTGATGCGTCCGGTGCGCTTACCACCACGACTCGGGAGCCTTGCCTCGGCATCCTCGATGGTCAGGGGCTCGGTCGAGGTGATGGTGATCATGGTGTTCCGGCCCCGGCGACCGCGCTGGATAACCTCGATCCTGCCGGTCTCCTCAAGCAGTTTGACCGCCTCGGCCGACCTGACTGAGTTCAGACCTGCTTCGGTGGATATCTCTCGAAGTCTGCCCTCGAAGGCCGTGCCGTCGGCTGCGTTACTCAGTCCTTCAAGAAGACTGTTTGCGAGGGTGTGCAAGTTAGTGCGTGCCACGACAGTGGGCCACCTCGGGATAGACGTTAGGGCTTTGCTTGCATCGTATCGGAAACCGGGGGCCTTATGAACGGTCGTTTTAAGTGGGGGGGCCCTCGTGGAAGATGGCGGTGATCTTGGATCGCAGGTGGTCTGGACATTGCGTAGATCCCTGAAGCCTGGCGATGAGATTCTTCACATCTCGCTCGACCCCGAGGCGCTCGAAACAGGGCGCACACTCATCGAGATGGGCTTCGATCGTCAGTCGCTCCTCGTGCGGGACGTCTTGCCCGTCGAGGATCTGAACCGCGATCTCAAGCGACTTGCGGCACTGCTCTTTCATCGGTCGAGTACCACCTTCACGCTCGGCACGTCTTCGGGCCTGCCTGTGACGCTATCCATCCGCGGAACCACCGTCAGTAGTCCCCTTCACGATCCCTCGATCTCGGGCTAAGTCCCACAACCTCTTCTGGAGGGCTTTTCTTCCCCGGTGCAATCGGGACATGACGGTCCCCATCGGGACGTCCATGATCTCGGCCATCTCAGCGTAGGTGAACCCCTCGACGTCGGAGAGGACGACCGCGAGCCTGAATTGCTCGGGGAGGTCGTCGATCGCATCGGTGATATCCGAATCGACCAGCGAATCGAGCACGATCGTCTCCGGCGTCGCCGAGAACTGGGGATCGTGGTCCTTCAGCTCCTGGTACAGGTCGAAGTCCTCGACCTCGTCCTGCGACACCTTCTGGGGTTCGCGTTGCTTTTTCCGGTAGGTATTGATGTAGGCGTTGGTCATGATCCGGAAGAGCCACGCCTTGAGGTTGGTGCCCGGCTCGAAGCGATCGAACGAGCGGTACGCCCGGAGCATCGTCTCCTGGATCAGGTCCTCGGCATCGGCGGGGTTACGGGTCATGCGCAAGGCACCGCCGTAGAGCGAGTCGAGCAAAGGGAGGGCTTCCTCCTGGAATCGCTTCTTGTCGTCCGCACTCAGTTCCGCCGCCGGTCGTCTAGCCATCCGACTTCACGCCCCCGGTGCGGTCGAGCATGCCCGAGTCGAACGAGAACATCAGCTCGGACCGTTCTCGATGCGAGGCTAGGGCGATCTCGATCAGTTCGTCGACCAGGCGCTCGAAGGGAAGGCCGTCCGCCTCCCAGAGGTAGAACGCGAACGACCCCGGCACCGTGTTGATCTCCATGACCCAGGTCTCCCCGGACTGCTCGTCGACGAAGGAGTCGATGCGCGCCACCCCGGCGGCCTCGATCGCATTGAACGCGCCGACCGCGTTCTTCTGCACCTGCTTGGTCAAGTCCTCGGGGATGGGGGCCGGGATCCGGCGATCCAGTGACGCCATACCGGAGGACTTCGAGACTGCTTTGTTCTCGCTTGCGTCACCTGACTTTCCACCGCGCAGGTACTTGTCGGAGAACGTGAGGAACTCTTCGGCGGCAACCGGCTGCTCGCACAGCGAGGCACGAACCGCGACCCCCGGACCCCCGAGGACCGAGCAGTTCACTTCGATGCACCCCTCCATAGCGCGCTCGACGAGGATGCGCGTGTCGTAGCGGCGGGCGACGTCTAGCGCGGACAGCAATCCCTCGCGGTCCTTCGCCTTGCCGATCCCGACGCTCGAACCCAGTCGAGTCGGCTTCACGAAGACCGGGTAACCGAGTTTCTGCTCGACCTGCGCGATGACCGAGTCCTCGTGACCATCGAGGCGACTGGTCCTCACGAGCACGTCGTCGACCACCGGGAGGCCTGCGGATGCGAACACCGCCTTCATCGCTACCTTGTCCATCCCGAGAGCCGAGGCTCCGGCCGACGACCCCGCGTAGGGGATGCCGGCAAGCTCGAGCAGACCCTGCAGGGTGCCGTCCTCGCCGAAGGTGCCGTGGATGCAGGGGATGGCGACATCGAGTGGGAGCTTGCGGGAACCCTTGAGGCGGCCGCCGGGGACCATGAGACCCCCGTAGCCGGTGACCGGAGGGATGAACCCCTCCTCGCCGACCTCGTCCCACCGACGGTCCTTGTAGACGACGAGGTCGTTGAGTCCGGCTCCGGTGAGCCAGTTGCCCTCCCGCGTGACGTAGATCGGAACGACTTCGTAGCGGTCGCCGAGCGCGGCCATAACCTGATGGGCGGTCACGATCGAAACCTCGTGTTCGACCGACCGCCCGCCGAAGACGACGCCGACCCTAGATCCGGTTCCCATATGGGCCGAGTCTACGGGCTATGCTCCGCCCCCATGGGAGACCTCAAGGATCGCGCCACGACCGACGAGAAGGAGTTGTTGGCGTCGTTCATGGACACGCAGAGGGAAGCGATGCTCGCGATCGCCGACGGGCTCTCCGACCAGGACCTCCGCAAGCGACTGGTGCCGAGCGACACCACTATCCTCGGCATGATCAAGCATCTCGCGTACGTCGAGCGTTGGTGGTTCCAGGACATATTCGAGGGGCGCGACTGCACCTACCCATGGACCGACGATGATCCCGACGCGGACTTCCGGATCGAGCAGGAGGAGACGACCGCCGGGATCCTCGACGTCTACCGCGCCGAATGCGAGGTTAGCCGGTCGATCTTCGAGAGCCACGACCTCTTCGATGTGTCGGTGTCGACGGAGCGCCCGCGATGCACCCTCAAGTGGATCGTCCTGCACATGATCGAGGAGACCGCCCGCCACGCGGGCCAGGCCGACATCCTGCGGGAGCAGATCGATGGGAAGACCGGCCTCGGTCCCTGAGGTGGCCGTTCGCGTGTTTCTTATCCCCGTCAGTCGGCTATGGGACGACTCACGTGGATAGGAACCCGCGTTTCAGCCTTCGAGCTGATCGGGGAGGTCGTTCTCGAACAGCACGACGTCCCCAGGCTGAAGGAGACTCCTCAAGCGTTCGGTCGCCGCGGTGAGAGTGTCGAAGGTCTCTACCTGGGCCCGGCCCCCCTTCGCGCCGGCGACGATCACATCCCGGTTCACGCGAGCGACGACCAGGAGATGGTCGGCGACCGCGCCGGCCTGGCGGCCGAACTCTCGGTTCGCGCTCTCCTGCAGTTCGCCGAGTTCGATGATCCCGGGCGTCACTACAACCTTTCGCGCCCCCTCCATCGCAGCGAGCACCTCCAGCGCGGCGGCCGCTCCCTCGGGGTTCGAGTTGTAGGCATCGTCGATCACCGTCACGCCACCGACCCCGTGGATCAGCTGGAGTCGGTGTTCGACCGGCTCAAGTTCGGCCGCCGCGGACGCCATCTCTGTCAGTGAACGGCCCGAGGCGAGCCCGACTACGACCCCGGCGAGCACGTGACCGACCGAATGACGCCCGAGCAAGTGGGTCGAGAACGGGGCGCTCTCCCCTCCTGCGGTGACCGTGAAGGAGGTGCCCGAGGGCGAGTAGGCGATGTCGCGCGCGGTGACGTCGGGCCGACCGGCGGGCTCGATCCCGAAGCGCACGACCCGCACATGCGAAGTCCCGTCGGCCAACGTCCTGACCTCGGGATCGTCGACGTTCATCACCGCGGTGCCGTCCTCCGAGAGGTCACGGACGACCTCGTACTTGCCGCTGCGGATCGCGTCCATGGAGCCGAAGCGCTCGAGATGAGCGGGCCCGATCGCAGTGAGCACGCCGATGCTCGGCTTCACGAAGTCCATCAGCTCGGCGATCTCGCCCTCGCCGTAGGCCCCCATCTCGACGACGAGATAGCGGTGGCCCGGGCTCAGTTGCTCGTTGATGGTCCGGCAGACACCGAGAGGCGTGTTGAACGACCCGGGAGTCGCGAGGACCCCATCCGGCGGACCGAGCAACCGGGCGATCGCGTTCTTCGTCGACGTCTTGCCGAATGAGCCCGTAACCCCAACGACCACGGGAGCGATCTCCGCAAGCCGCGCCCGTGCAGCCCGAAGGAAGCGAGCATTGATCGCCCGCTGAACCGGTGTCATGAGCAGGTCCCCTAGAAGGAGGACTCGTGGCGTGAGGACGAAGACAACCCCGGTCATCACGGCCCAGGTGATGACGTCGTAGGGCCAGCCCCCGAACCCGACGTGCATGACGCCCGCGGGGATCAGGATGAGGAACGGAGTGATCAAGGTGGTTGCCCACAGGATGCGTCGCGCTCGCCCGGTCATGACGAGCGGCTTTTTCGCTTCGGCCGCCCCGAGGAACCATGCTCGCTCGCGATTCGTCCGGCACCACTCGAGGAACCGCCCACGCTTGTAGCCCTCGAGTTGGAAGACATGCAGCGCGCGCCGGTAGCGGAAGTATTGCCACACCGAGAACGCCGGCACCAGCCCGTAGATGATGGTCCTCAGAACGATCGTGTAACCGCTGAACGGGTCGGCGCGATTCACGACGACCCTTGAGAAAAGAAATGGTTGATGACGCGGCAGAAGCGATCCCTCTCGTCGAGATAGGCGAAGTGCCCGGCCCCCTCGAACAGGACGAGGCCCGAATCCCGGATCAGCGATTCCATCTTGCGCGCATGCGACAGCGGGACTGCGTGGTCCTCGGTGCCCCAGACAAGAAGGGTCGGCGCCTTGATCCGGGGGAGCAGGCCCGCGATGTCTTCGTTGACCACCTTCACGAAGATCGGCCGGATCGGACCCGCGTTCTTATAGTCCTCCGATTGGATCCTCTGATAGATCGCATCGCGGACCGTGCGGCCGATCGGCCCGGCGGCTCCGGCCAGTCGCGCCCCCTTGGAGACCGCGCGCTTGAGGCGCACCTGCAATGAGGGAGGTGCTCGGAGTCCCGAGGAACCTTGCGCGACCAGCTTCTCGACGAGATCCTGGTGCGTGGCCGCCAGGTACAACGATGTCTTGGCTCCGAAGGAATGGCCGACGAACCTCGCCCGGGTCACCCCGAGGTCGCGCAGCGAATCGCGCACGAACGCGGCATAGTCCGGGGTTCCCCACACGCCACTCGGGACGGGTGACTCCCCGAAGCCGGGGAGGTCGAAGGCGATGACCCTGAACCGGTCGGCGAGGCACTTGAGCACGGGAGTCATGGACTCGATGCGGCCGCCCCAGCCGTGCAACACGACCACCGGAGGACCGTCGCCGGCGTCGAAGATCCGGGCCCGCTGCCCGCCTGTCTCGATCGACCTGAAAGGAGTTTCCACGGGGGCGAGTATCGCCTCTCCCGGGGGGTGGTGCCGACGTGACCTGCTCTAGCGGGCCCACCCAGATGCCGTGCGCCGAGGCACGAGCGGCACCACGCCGTCGGCCCTCGAGGGCCTCGCCGAGCCAGCGTCGACCGCATTGTCCTCGAGCCACTGATCGAACTCGGGTCCCGGGAGGGGCCGGCTCACGTAGTAGCCCTGGCCGATCTGGCAGCCGAGGGCAACCAGGTGATCCCACGCCTCCTGCGTCTCGATACCTTCGGCCACGACCTCGAGACCGAGGTTGCGGGCGAGGTCGATGACCGAACGCACGATGACCGTGTCGTTCTCGTCCGTCGTCATCCCCATGACGAAGGAGCGGTCGATCTTGACCTCGGCGACCGGAAGACGCTTCAGGTACGCCAGCGAGGAGTACCCCGTTCCGAAATCGTCGATCGAGAGCGCGATGCCCATCCGCTTCAGCGCGGACAGCGTGGTGATCGCTCGCACCGGGTCAGCCATGATCGTGCTCTCGGTGATCTCGAGCTGCACCGCGTCGGCGGGCAGGTTCCACTTGAGCAGCAGCTTCGACACGAGGGTCGGCAAGGCCGAGTCCATGAGGTTCCTGACCGAAAGGTTGACCGCGACCTTGAAGTCGTCGCGGCCGGCGCGGCGCAGGTGGCGGCAACGCTCGAGCGCGTGATCCAGAACGAGTTCCGTCATCGGTCCGATCAGCCCGGTGTGCTCCGCCAGCGAGACGAACTCGTCGGGAGGCATCATCCCGTTGCGCGGGTGATTCCAGCGGACGAGTGCTTCGGCTCCCAGCACCTTCCGGGTCAGGAGATCGACCTTGGGCTGGTACCAGACCTCGAGCTCGTCGGCGTCGACCGCGGCGCGCAACTCGGCGACCAGGGCTAGCCGGCTGGGGCTGTACTGGTCACGGTCGGACGCGTAGATCTCGTACCCGCGGTGGTTCTCCTTGGCCAGGTACATGGCGACGTCGGCGCGCTGCATCAGGGTGTCGGCGTCGACGCCATGCACCGGGTAGAGAGCGATCCCGATGCTTCCGTCGACGTCCAGGGTCAGTTGCTCAAGATCGAACGGTGTCGTCATCCTGACGACGAGCTCGTCGGCCGCGCTGGTCGCGCTTGCGAGCCCATCGATGTTCGGCAGCAGGATGGCGAACTCATCTCCACCCAATCGGGCGACCGTTGCCTCGTGCGGCATGCTCTTGGACAGGCGAGCCGCCATCTCAACGAGGAGGCTGTCACCGATGTGGTGTCCGAGCGTGTCGTTGATCTCCTTGAACCGGTCGAGGTCCATCAGAAGGACCGCCAGCATCCCGTCGGCCCCCGTCTCCTCGATGGAGGACATCACGCGATCGTGGAAGAACGCCCGGTTGTACAGCCCGGTCAAGGCATCGTGCTGCGCCTGGAACTCGTTCTCGGCCGCCTGGCTCGCAAGGCTGTCGATCAACGCTCCCTTCTCGAGGGCGACGCTGGCGTGGGTTGCCAGGGTCTCGAGGAGCTTCAGGTCGCCCTCCTCGAACGTCCTTACATCCCCGAGGTGGTTGCCGACCAGGAGCTGACCCACAACGTCCGCGCCGTCCGCCCCGTAGATCGGAACCGCGATCGCGTCGTGGATGCCCCTAGCCGCGAAGTGCTTGCCGAGCCTCTCGTTCTTGATCGGGCGGCTGAGCAGCACCGGCTGACCCTCGGCCGCGATGCGAGCCCACAGTCCCTCGGAGGGATCCATCTCGAGGGGGCGCAAGGAGAGCGACTCGTCACCGGGGCCCTGCGATGAGAACAGCGCGTGGCTCCCCTCCTTCTCGAACAGGATGTACTCGGCGTAGTCCGCAAGGACCATCTGGCGCGCCTGCGACAACATCGCCGAGACGACCGTCTCCGTATCGACGGAGCGCTGTAGCACCTTGGCCGATTCGAACAGCTTCTCCATGCTGTGGTGGTTCTCACGCTGGTTCGTGTAGGCACGGTAGGCGAAGACAAGCAGGATGGCCGGGAAGAGCAGCAGCCAACCCGACTTCGGGCTGCTCCACAGGATCGTGGCCGCGAGCAACGCGACGCAGGCGTTCGCCAGCGACGCGATGGTTCCGAAGCCGACGACCTCCGGGAGCCCCTCGCGCTTCCCCTGTGCCATGCAGATCGCCGCGTAGACGGCGAGGCCCGAGAAGATGTCCGACATCAGAGTGGTGGAGAAGGTTCCCAGCCATCCGCGGGCTTCCATCGGAGCGCTCATCCCCACGACGAAGTGGAACACCGCGATGGCGATGCCGACCTCGAGCATGTACTTGGCGAGGTTGAACGACATCTTGAGCAGCGGCTGCTTACGGACCACCGCGAAGGCGAAGGTCACCCCGAGCATGAGCGCGAGCGTGAGTTCGCTGGGGGTCGAGAAGAAAAGCCCGAGGATCATCGGGATCTCGACGAGAGAGGCCGACACGACCTCTTTCCTCAGTTGGAGGTGAGCAACGGCAACCTCGGCGAGCGCGAAGCCGGGGGCCAGGATCCACCAGGGGATGTGGAACGAGCCCTGGTGGCTGGGGACGTTGATCGAGTGAAGGAAGTAGATCGCGACTCCGGACACCGCGAAGAGGGCCGAGAGCAGCCACACACGCTGTTCCCCGGACGACGAGGGAAACGGAAGCCGAAGCTTCCGTTCCTTCACGCGATCCGCCGCACCGTTAGTGCTCATAGCCCTCTGGTGATCATTCCCACGCAGATCCGGACCAGGTGTTGCCACTCCAGGTGTTGCCGGACCAGGTACGACCGGACCAGGTCACGCCACTCCAGGTTCTCCCGGACCAGGTGACCCCGGACCAGGTGTTGCCGGACCAGGTGCGACCCGACCAGGTGCGACCCGACCACGTGTTGCCGGACCAGGTACGACCCGACCATGTGACCCCGCTCCAGGTACGGCCGGCCCACGAGTCGTTAGACCAGGTGTTGCCGGACCAGGTGCGTCCCATCCAGTCGCCACCGCTCCAGGTGTTGCCGGACCAGGTGCGGCCCGACCAGGTGCGTCCGTCCCAGCGGTCGCCGAAGATCGTCTGCTCGCCGGTGAGGTCGTTGCCGTCCTCGTCGGTGACGTGGGCGGAGCCGCGGGACAGCTCGAGCGAACCCAGGCCGGTCGCCGGGAGGTTCCACTGCCTCGACTCCCAGGTAGTGGGGGTTCTCTGATCCATCGCGGATTCGAGGTTGATCTGACCGGCGCCCTGCTGCTGCGGCGGAGACCTCTTGAGGGTGACGGCCGAAACCTCGAGCAGACGCTTGACTTGATCGGGCGTTAGCTCGGGGCGCTGCTGCAGCAACAGAGCTGCCGCGCCGGACACCACTGCTGCCGACTGCGACGTGCCGCTGCCACGGAAGAAGCGATCGCCGACGCGCCCGGCGGGGTACATCTCGTCGATGAACGAGCCGGGGTCACGAAGGCTGACAACGGACTTCCCCGGGGCAAGGAGATCCGGCCCCCTGAGGGCGTTCCCACGGCTGGAGAAGTCGGCCACGATGTCGTCCTTGGTGTCCATGGTGCCGAGGGGATCCGAACCACCAACCGCGAGGATGGTGGGGTTAAGAGCGGGGTTGTTGAGCTGGATCGTTCCGTAACCCTCGTTGCCACCGGCGACCACAACCACGATGCCCTTGCGCCATGCCGCCTCCACCGCGAAGGAAAGAGGGTCGATGACGTATGGCTGGATCGCGTCGGTACCGAACGAGAGGTTCAGGACGCGGATGTTGAGCCCATCGTCGTTGCGGTGCTGGACCGCCCAATCGATACCGGCGAGGACCTGGGAGACGTCGGTGGCGCCTTCGTTATTGGCGACCTTTACGCTCACGATCCGCGCGTCGGGGGCCACTCCCGTGAACCCGCCTTCCACGCCGTCGTTGCCGGCAATGATGCCGGCCATGTGGGTTCCGTGTCCGAAGGTGTCCAGGTAACGGACCTCGGGGAAGCTTCCTTCGAACGAGAGGTCGGGACCGTTGACGATCTTGTCGGCTCCCAGAAGGCCCTCGACCGGAGCTACGCCGGAGTCGATCAGGGCAACGTCGACGCCCTCACCGGTGAAACCGGCGGCCCAGACGTCGTCGGCTCCGATGATCTCGGCCACGTTCTGCATCTCACCGGTGTAAGCGGCCTCGGACGCCCCCTTGGACTCCAGGAGCGTGACCTTGCCGTTCAGGGTCACACTGTGGACCCCCGAGGATGAGCGGAGCGCATCGAGGCTGCCTTCCGGCACCCCCGCGACGAACCCATCGATCAGTTTGATGTGACGCCCTACGGATCCACCGGCGGCCTGGACGGCCGCTTCGGGAGCAGAGCCTGCACCCGGAAGCTCGCGCACGATGACCGAGACGATCCGATCGACGGTCGCGGCGACCTCGGCCTGCTGGGGGGACGAGAGACTCATCGCCAGAAGGGCCACCGAAACAGCAACGGCCCACGCGCCGAAGAGGCGAGGCCTCTTGCGCTCCCCCCAGGTGACTCCATATGCGATGTTTGGTATCCCGACTGCGCTTCTCATCTAGAACTACCCTTCGTCTCGTGAACCCGGACCCTCGATGGAGCGCCGGTCTCCTCGATCACTTGCAGTGGGCGTCGTCCCCGCCCGGGCGGGGCTTTAGCCGTTTCGGTAGACCATTTCGAGGACGACTCCTAATGACTAGCCTTCCAAGCTCGGAAATGGTCTTAAAAGGCGCATAAGGGCGGTTGCGGGCTACGACTAAGGCCCTTAGACCTATGCCGTTTGAGGCCGAAGCCCCAAACAGCAATCGGTCATTCCCAGCCGGATCCCGACCAGGTGTTCCCGCTCCAGGTGTTCCCGGACCAGGTAACTCCGCTCCAGGTACGGCCCGACCAGGTGTTCCCGCTCCAGGTGTTTCCGGACCAGGTGCGACCGGACCAGGTGCGACCGGACCAGGTGAATCCGGACCACGTGTTGCCGGACCAGGTCACGCCACTCCAGGTGCGCCCGGCCCAGGAGTCGTTGCCCCAGGTGTTGCCGGACCAGGTGCGGCCCAGCCAGTCGCCGCCCTCCCAGGCGGTCCCGGACCAGGTACGGCCGGACCAGGTAAAGCCATCCCAAACGTCCCCGAAGATCGTCTGCTCGCCGGTGAGGTCGGCGCCCTCTTCATCGGTCACATGAGCAGACCCACGGGAGAGCTCGAGCGAGCCGAGCCCGGTCGCCGGAGCGAAGTTCTGCCTAGAGGATCTCTCCCGGGGGGTCTTCCTGCCCATGGCCCTTTCGAGGTCGATTAGCCCCGCGCCCTGCTGCCGGGGAGGTGACTTCTTAAGGGTGTCGGCGGTGACCTCTAGGAGGCGCTTGACCTGGTCGGGGGAGAGGTCCGGACGCTGCTGGAGGAGCAGAGCCGCGGCGCCGGAAACGACCGCAGCGGACTGAGAGGTACCGCTCCCCTTGAAGAACCGCTCGCCCACACGAGCGGATGGGTTCATCTCATCGATGAACGAACCGGCGTCGCGAAGACTGACGACGGACTTCCCGGGGGCGACCACGTCCGGCCCCCGTCGAGCATTACCTTTGCTCGAGAACGAGGCCACGACGTCGTCCTTGGTGCGCTTCGTGCCGAGCGGGTCGGACGCGCCGACCGCCAGGATCGTGGGGTTGAGAGCAGGGTTGTTGAGGTGAACGGTTCCGTAGCCCCGGTTACCACCGGCAACCACGACTACGATGCCCTTACGCCAGGCAGCTTCGACCGCGTACGACAAGGGGTCGAGCACGTAGGACTGGATCGAGTCGGTACCAAACGACAGGTTCAGGACGCGGATGTTGAGGCCGTCGTCGTTGCGATGCTGGACCGCCCAGTCGATGCCGGCGAGAACCTGCGATACGTCGGTGGCGCCTTCGTTGTTGGCGACCTTGACGCTAACGACGCGGGCGCCGGGAGCGACTCCCGAGAATCCACCCTCAACACCGTCGTTGCCGGCGATGATGCCGGCCATGTGGGTTCCGTGTCCGAAGGTGTCCAAGTAGCGAACCTCGGGGAAGCTTCCTTCGAAGGAAAGGTCGGGACCGTTGACGATCTTGTCGGCACCAAGCAGTCCTTGTACGGGAGCAACACCCGAGTCGATCAGCGCGACGTCGACGCCCTCGCCGGTGAAGCCTTCCTCCCAGAGCTCGTCCGCACCGATGATCCCGGCGACGTTCTTCATCTTGCCCGTGTCGACGTTCTTGTTGCCCTTGTCGGGCTTGCCGAGCAACTGGATCTTTCGGTTGGGAGTGACGCTGTAGACGCCGGCAGAAGCGCGAAGACGTTCGATGCTAGAGCGCGGCACCCCGGCGACGAAACCGTCGATAAGGCCGATGCGCCGACCTACGGTTCCCCCGGCAGCCTCGACGGCCGCCTCGGGACCCGAGCCAGCGCCCGGAAGCTCGCGCACGATGACCGAGACCATCCGGTCGACGGTCGAGGCCACCTCTGCTTGCTGGGAGGGCGACAGACTCATCGCCATCAGCGCGATGCACAGGCCTACGGCCCACGCGCCGAACAGACGAGGTCTCTTGCGGTCCCCCCAGGTGACTCCGTATGCGATGTTCGTCGTCCCGAACGCGCTCTTCATCGAGGCTTCCTCCAACTCGTGATCCCGGGGCCCATCGATGGGACCACCGGCCTTTAAAGGTCACTCGTTGTGGGGGTCGTCCTCGCCCGGTTGGGGCTTTAGGCATCCGAGGGGACTAATCCAAGGAAGGGCATTAGTGACTAGCCCATCTCGCAGGGATATCGGGACAAAGAGAACGAACGGAAGTCGGCGGTCTACGACCAAGGGCCGTGGACCGATGCCAAGATCAGAAACGGACGGCGGGTGCCTCCGAGATATAGCGCTCGCATGCATCGATCAGCTCGGCGACCGCACGCCCCATGGCGAACTCACGGGCGGAGTCGGTGCGGGCCAGTCTGACCTCGTCGAAAGCTTTCTCCTGGGCTCGACGGAGCTCGATGTCCCTGTCGTCAGTTCCGCGGTGTGATGCGGTTGCGCTGATCAGCTTGAGCTTCGCCATCTCGTGCCTTTCGCCAGACCCCTGCCCGGGGTGCATCCGTTCGGATAAGCATGGCTCGGAGTCGTCTCAGGTTGAATACGCAGTTACACGTATTTCGGACATAGGGCACAACTACCGCGGACTAGTGGTCCAGAGCTCGAGCACACACATCCCGGCGGCGAAGGCCAAGAAGACCATCCCGATCCCCTCGACCGCTCCCGCGATCGCAGCCGCATCATCGACGTGGGAAAGCCGCCCGAGGATGAACGCCCAGTCGTGTTCCCCGCCGATCAGTGGCAGCGCCTGGAAGGGAGCGTCGGCGACGTACACGCTCACGTTCTGCGCCGACGTCGCCGCCCATGCGAGGCAGAAGGAGAACCCGAGGGAGTCCTTGCGCACGGTCGCGAAGTAGACGGCGAGACCGAAAGGCACCGCGATCTGGGTGATCGAACCCATCGACGCGGTAACGAGGTCTGGGAAGGGATAGGTGACCAGGTGTCCCAACTCATGGAACCCGAGGTCAACGAGACTTAGGAGAGGAACGTTCACTCCCCGAACGAAGGCGAACCAGCCGAACAGGGTGCAGATCGTCAGCCCCAGAAAGGGGCGCCACGGGATCGGGCGTTCCGCGGTGGCTTCCATGCTTCTGAGGTCGGCACGGGAAGCCGACGAGTGAAGCAACCAAAAAGGACCCTCCAAAGAGGGCCTTTCACCTTTCTTTTCCACGTGAGTCGCGCTATAGACGACTGACGTGGATAGAAAGCTCAGTGGAGGATGGTGGCATAGGCATGTGTATCGATTGCGGACCGCCGGATCCGTCTCGCCGGCGCTTCATCGCGGCCGGGGCAGGAGCGCTCGTGCTGCCTGCCCTCATTGGCAAGACCGCTTCGGGGAAAGAACAGACCGGCGACGTCATCTGCAAGGCGGCCTGGGGTGCGAAGCCTCCGAGCGGGAAGTTCAAGCGACACCAGATCTCTCGCATCACGATCCATCACTCTGGCGTCGTTCTCTCGGACAACCGTGATGCGCCCAGCGTCCTGAGAGGAGCGCAGGCCTACCACCAGAGCTCCGGATTCCCCGACATCGCCTATCACTTCATGATCGATCGCCACGGGCACATCTATAAGGGCCGTCCTCGCTGGGCCCGCGGCGACACGTTCACCGACTACGCAACCAAGGGTCACTTGCTCGTGATGTGCGAAGGCAACTTCGACGAGCAGAACATCTCGCGCCGGCAACTGGCGTCGCTGTGTGACGTCGTCGCGTGGGGTGCGGAGAGCTTCGAGATCCCGCTGCGCCGGATCAAGGGGCACCGGGACTACGCATCGAGCGTCTGTCCCGGCGCGGATCTCTATTCGAGACTCGAGGACGGGACCATCAAGAGGAGGGTCCGGAACCGGATCGAGCGTGGTGGGATCGCCCTCGAGAAGCTCTGCGGCAAGCAGGGGAAACGGCTCGTGAGGCGGATCGAGGCAGGTAGGGACTGATCTCTGGATCGATGTCGAGAACGGCGTGTGTGCTTCGACGTCACTATGAAGGCGCCCACCAGGGCCGCGGAGCGGTGAGAGGAGCAAGATATGAAGTACGTCCTGATGATGACCGGGACCAGTGAGGGGTGGGACGAATCTGGACTGGCCGGGTGGAGTCCTGAGGACTTCAAGGCGCACGTCGATTTCATGCAGCAGATCGGAGATGACCTCACCGCGTCGGGCGAGCTGGTCGGGAGCGAGGGTCTCGCCCCGCCCCAGCAGGCCAAGGTTGTTAAGGCCAACCCCGATGGCTCGCCGGCGGTGACCGATGGACCTTTTCCCGAGGCCAAGGAGTTCCTCGCCGGCTACTGGATCGTGGACGTCGAGAGCGAGGAGCGGGCGATCGAGATCGCGGCTCACAACTCAACGGCCCCAGGACCGGGCGGCGCGCCCTTGAACATGCCGATCGAGGTGCGTCAGATCATGGACGCTCCTTCCGAGGACATCTAGCCCATTGACGGGCGCCGCCAAGACCGGGGACCTGCTGCGGGAGCTGACGCCGCAGGTTCTCGGTGCGGTCACCAGACGTCACGGAAACTTCGACGTCGCCGAGGATGCGGTCCAGGAGGCGCTTCTAGCGGCCGCTCTGCAATGGCCCAAGGACGGCGTTCCCGACAACCCGCGCGGATGGCTGATCCAGGTCGCCTCGCGTCGAGTCATCGATCAGTTCCGCAGCGAGGCGGCCCGCCGCCAACGTGAGGAACGCTCCTTCTCGCAGAGCTTGCCTCTCCATCCGGCCGCGTCGACCGCGCTGGCCGAAGGACTCACCGAGGGGGACGACACCCTGACCGTTCTGTTCATGTGCTGTCATCCCGCGCTTACTCCCCCCTCGGCCATATCCCTCACGTTGCGCGCGGTCGGGGGCCTGACCACCGCCGAGATCGCCAACTCGTTCCTGGTCCCGGAGGCGACGATGGCGCAACGGATCAGCCGCGCCAAGAAGAACATCAAGGAGTCCGGGGTCCCGTTCCGCATGCCGACCGAAGACGAGTGGTCGAGTCGCCTAGCGGCGGTGCTCCACGTCATCTATCTGATCTTCAACGAGGGCTACGCCAGCAGCATCGGGCGAGACCTACAACGCCGGGAGCTTGCCTCTGAAGCGATCCGCCTGGCGAGGATGATCCGCGGTCTGCTCCCCGACGACTCCGAGGTGGCCGGCCTCCTCGCCTTGATGTTGCTCACCGACGCGCGTCGCCCGGCACGCACCGATGGGGCGGGCGAGTTGATCCCGCTCGCGGAACAGGATCGAAGCCTGTGGGATGAACCAAGCATCGCCGAGGGCGTCGCCCTGATCTCCGAGACCTTGACCAAGGGATCGATCGGTCCGTATCAGCTTCAAGCCGCGATCGCCGCGGTCCACGATGAAGCCGAGGCCGCGGAAGAGACTGACTGGCCACAGATCCTGGCGCTCTACGGATTCCTCGAGAAGATGAGTGACAACCCGATGGTGACGCTCAACCGCACCATCGCCGCCGCGATGGTCCATGGGCCCCCGGCGGGACTCAAGCTGTTGGACGAGCTCGAAGATGATGGCCGATTGGCGGAGCACCATCGCCTCGATGCCGTACGGGCACACCTATTGGAGAT
>WHTI01000408.1 GCA_009377815.1 Actinomycetota bacterium | reverse complement strand
TCTCCCCACGCCGTCATCGGCGTGGCTGCGACCTTCTGCTCCAGCAACCGCTGCGAGGCCTCGGGCGGGGCGATGCCCATCGCCTCCGTGTCCAGCAGCAAGGCCCACCCCCCGGACGCGCTGACGGCGGGCAATCCCTCCAGCTCCTCCATGACCACATCCCTGCGCCGCTGAAGCTCCGAGACCGCTCTCGTCAGGTCATCGGGATCGGAACGCAGTGCCGCGATCGCTCCTGCCTGGGAGAAGCCGCTCGCGACCAGGCCGTTGTAGATATGCACCATCCCGATCGCGTCGGCCGTGTCGGCGTTCCCGATCGCCCATCCGATGCGCCAGCCGATCATGCGGTACTCGATCGTGACCGCGCCGAGCGTGATCGTGCGATCGCGCATGCCCTCGAACGAAGCGGGATGTATCAGAGGCCGATCGTCGAAGAGGACGCCCTCCATGAATGACCAATAGATGAGGTGCAGGTCCCTCTCCAGAACGAGAGTTGTGATCGCCTCCCACTCCTCCTCGTTGAAGACCATGCCGGTCGGGAAGGTGGCGTTCTGGAGGAAGAGGGCCCTCGTCTGGTCGGTGACGGCATCGCGAAGGCTGTCGAGGTCGATCCGCCAGTGACCGTCGACCGGTAGGCATGTGGCGAAGCGGGGAACGCCTCCCGCCAGCCGCACGCGGTTGATCACCCCTGCATATGTCGGGTCCGTCAGGATGATCTCATCGCCCGGATCGGTCGTCGCCAGCAAGGCATCCAACATCCCGGTCCCGTCGGACGTCGTGATCACGATCTCTGAGTAGGGGTCGTAACGCACCCCGCTGCGCCGCTCGACGTGATCGGCGACCGCTTCCTTCAGGTCGCTGCGTCCGCTGAACGGAAGCCAGCTGTTGTACTCGCGTGGCCCTATCGCTTCCCGCGTCGCTTCCACGACACCGGGTGGCGGCGCTATATCGGTGTCCAGGTTCTCCATACGGAGGATGTCGGGGTCGTCACCCGCGGCCGTCGCGACCTTGTCGATCCCGAAACCCGTGACATCCTGGAGCCGTCGAGCGCGCATCGCTTTTTCCTCCTCTTTAGGGACTAGGAGCTCACGGAACGCGGCCCGGGACAAGCCTCACTCGGTCTGAGACCGCATCACCACCTGAAACTGGACCAGGCTGCGTGGAGGTGTGTCTCGTGTCCGGAGACGGTCACGTTCACCCCCCAGCCGGACGTTGCCTTGTACCCTCGCACTCGGCCGCCGCCGTTGAAGAACAACTC
>WHTI01000298.1 GCA_009377815.1 Actinomycetota bacterium | reverse complement strand
CATCCTCTCCACCGACGGCATCAAGAAACGACCTGCCGTCATCGAGGGCCCCGACGCGAGTGATCTGATCGCCATCCGTCACATCGGGTATCTCGGGCTCACCTGGGACCACCGTGCGTTCGACGGGGTTCCTGCCGCCCTTTTCCTCAAGAGGATCAAGGAGAACCTCGAGACCTGGGACTGGGAGCAGGAACTGGCGTGAGCCGGTGGGCACTACGCTTGGAGACCCCATGTCAGACCTGACGGCGCATTCCGACGATGTCCTCGAGGAGCACTACCGCGGTCTCGCCGACGACTACAACCGCTTCCTTCTCTACTCCCCGGGGTTCGTGAGGACATTGACGACCGAGATGGTCGACAAGCTCGACCTCCGTCCCGACGACGCGCTGGCCGACGTTGGCTGTGGCACCGGGATGTACAGCCTCGACATTCTCGAACAGGTGCCGCTGCGCCATCCCATCCTCGGCGCCGACCCTTATCCGGAGATGCTGGCCGCCATACCCGAGGATGCCGACATCACACCTATCGCCGTCGACGCTCTCACCCTCTCCCGACAGGACCGCAGCTACGACAAGGTCTTGGTCAAGGAGAGCATCCACCACGTCGACGACCGACCCGAGTTCTTCGCCAACATCCACCACCGTCTACCCGACGGGGGGCGGATGCTGTTGGTCCATGTACCCCCAAAGGTCGAGTACCCGCTCTTTGAGGCGGCCTTGGACCGGTGCCTGAGCTGGCACGCCGATCCCGATGAGCTGGAGGACCAGCTAGGCCAGGTGGGCTTCACGGTTGATCGCGACATTGTCGAGTACGAGCACCGCATTCCCACCTCGCACTACATGATGATGGTGGAGAACTGCTACATGTCGGTGCTCACCAGCTTTAGCGAGGAGGAACTCCAGGCCGGTCTTTCCGAGATGGAGGAGAAGTACGGCGACCGCGACGAGCTGCGCTTTGTGGATCACTTCGACTACCTGACCGCGGTCCGATAGACCCACCGACGTTCCTGGGTGATCGACGAGGGCTTCACCCTCGGTTGATCTCTGACTACGCTCGACTACCGTGTAGTCATGGCTGTCGTATCCATCCGTTTCTCGGACGCCGGCGTGCATCGGAGGCTCAAGAATGCTGCCGATGGGAGTGGCCTCACCATTTCTTCGCTTGCCGAACGTCTCATCGACGAAGGTCTTCGGATGGAATCCCATCCGCTGATCGTCTTCCGGGATGGGCCGACCGGGAGACGACCCGTCCTGGCGAGGGGCCCCGACGTTGCCGATGTCGTTTCGGGGACCGTGGGAGGGGATGTGCCGGTCGAAGACCGCCATACCAGGGCGGCGGGACTGCTCGGTCTGAGCGTGGCTCAGGTTGACGCCGCCATGGCGTACTACGCCGAGTTCACCGATGAGATCGATGCGCACGTCATCGCACGGGCCGACCTCGCTCGGCGCGAGCAAGCAGCATGGCAGAGGCAACGAGAGCTGCTTGAGCGTTGAGGCTCATTCTCGACGAGATGCATGCGGCAGTCATCGCCGAGACACTCAGAGATGACGGCCACGATGTGGTCGCAGTGACGGAGATGCCTGACTTGAGGGGGATATCCGACGAAAATCTCCTCGAGTATGGCGCGGTCGCCGAGCGGGCGGTGGTCACCGAGAACATCGGGGATTTTGTCGCCATTGCCCGCCGTTGGGTGGCTGCCGAGACGCCCCATGCCGGGTTGATACTGACGAACCCAACCCGATTCAATCGGGCGTCGCTCGCGTACCCCGGTGTTGTCATCGTCGCTCTCCGCGATCTCCTCGAGACCTCACCGATTACCGGCGACTCATGGTTTTGGTGGCTGTGAGATCCAACCTAGGAGCTCCCCGACCCGAACTTCAGCCGATTTTGTACCTCCAGGTACAGCCGAACCTGAGGTTCGCCGTATTGACGTGACGAGTGTGCCCGACGTTCTCGGACCGCGTTACCCTCGCATGTTATGAGCGGATTGCGTGTGCGCTGGCTGGGTCGGCTGCCCTACGAAGAGGCCTGGGATCTGCAACGGGCCTTCCACGAGGGGCGCGTTCGGGGCAGGACCCCCGATGATTACCTGCTGAT
>WHTI01000059.1 GCA_009377815.1 Actinomycetota bacterium | reverse complement strand
GGCGGTGATAGCCGAGAGCGTCGAGACGTTGAGCCGGTCAGCGGTGATGGTCCCTGTCGCGATCTGAGTTGCCGTGATCGTTCCCGCGGCAATCTGTGCGGCCGTGATGGTGTTGGCCGCGATCTTCGCCGCCGTTACCGCGTTGGCTGCGAGCTTCGGTGTCTCGATCGCGTTGTCCGCGATCTTGGTCGTCGTGATCGCGTCGTCGGGGATCGTCTCTAGCGGGGTGGCCGATACCTGAGCCGAGTCGGTTCCGTAGCCCGAGCCGTCGCGGACCCTAACGACGATGAAGTAGTCGGTCCCTGGTTGCGGGGGGTCGGATGCGGTTCCGTCGAGGTCGTGCGTTGAGGGGAAGTCCTTAACCTCTTGCCCGAGCAGAAGGCCCGGCTCACCCGAGAGGGTGCGCGCGGCGTAGAGCGTTCCGTCGTCGGGGGTGAAGCCCGTATCCGTTGAGACGTGGACCTCATAGGTCAGTTGCGACGAGTTCGCTATCGACGTCCAGTTAACCCAGAGCGTGTTGCCGATGCCCCCAAAGGCTTCCGCTACGACAGTCCCACTAGGTACGTCGCCGTCTTCGAAGCCCATGCCCTTCGGGGGGAGCACCTTGCCGGAGTTGGGGTCGGTGGTCGTGGTCGAGGAATCGCCGCCGCCGACCGGGGGGAGCACGTTCAGGTCGGCGTCGAAAGACTTGTCGGGGTTGTCGATGGGAGCGCTGACGATCCAGGGTTGGTCTTCGTCGTCCGGGTCATTGAACCCCTCGACTACATACTCAGTCCCCGCGTCGCGGAACCCCGCGGGGTGCCACGGTTCCAAGGCAGCGCGGATGGGGACGCCTCGGACTTCGGCGTTGGGGTCCGAGTCGAAGTAGCCCGCGGCCAACTTGCGCGTCGTTGGGCTCGCGCCCGACTGGATGAAGACGCCCGCGGCGTGGTTGGCAGCGTTGGGCCTAACGACTCCGGTCAGGTTCTCGTTGTCGAGGTTGACGCCCGTGAAGTAGATCGTCTCCGGGGTGCCATCGGGGTCGATGACCGCCACGCCCTCGGTGGGCTCGAAGTCGGTCACGGCCTCCACCGGGAGACTCGCCCCATCGGACCACGTATCGGTTAGGGCATCGCGCGTGATCGAGCCCTCTGTCTGCGTGTAGATACGGTTGACGGTGAAGTGGAAGAACATGGGCCTACCCCACCGCCCAACTCGTGCGCTCAACGCGCGAGCGATGCCGGTCGGCTTGTTGAAGGGCGCGGTTGACGGCGTATTCGATTTCCCGCGCTGACACTCCGGGCGACGGCTGAACGGTCACGTTGTAATTGACGGTCGATGCTCCGCCACCCGAGCCGCCCCTGTTGCCCCTGGGCGGTCCTACGGGCGTGGTGTCGCCGGGGCCGGTCATCATGGAGTTGATGTAGTTGGTCCAACTCGCCGCTAGTTCTACGAGTTTTTCGTCCTCGCGCGCTAGGGATGCGAGCAGGTCGTCGTGTGCCGCCTTCTCGGTCTTGAGGGCGCGCTCGGTGGCGTTCATCAGTCGTTCGGTTTCGTGGGAAGCGCGCTCCATCTCATCGCCGCGCTTGCGCAGGGCGTCTAGGGCGTCTTCCTCCCATGCCGTCATAATCTCTAGCGCCTGAGCAAACTGTTCGTTGGCAATCATCCCGGCGACGGTCTTACGCTTGCCTTCGTCCAATGCTCCGGGGAGGGTTTCGAGCGCTTTCAGTTGGCCGTTGAGGTCCGCGGTAACGACTTTGACGGCATCCGCTAGACGGTCTTCGCCTTCCTTCGCCAGCCTGAGCGCCCAAGGGCTTTCGTCTATGTGTTCGAGCCAGGTCCGAAACTCGTCGTTGTAGTCCTCAACCGTCTTCGTGCCGGTGAGGAGAGCGTCGGACATTTCCTCAACAGCGCGCTTTACGTCATCGGATCGGACCTTCCATTGGAGTAGCCCCGCGGCAACCACGGCGATTGCCGCTCCTGCGGGGTTCAATGCCGCGGGCATCAGCTGTATCGCTCCCGTCAGACCCCTTACCGCTAGCGCGCCCTTTTTGAATGCGCCAGTTAGGCCCCCGGCTAGCTTCGTCACGTTCCCGACTAGATAGAGGACGGGGCCGAGAGCAGCAGCGAGCCCCGCTACCTTGATGATCGTTCCCTGAACCTCCGGGGATAGGTTGCTGAATCGGTCGGCCAACTCGCCCAGCGACTTCGTGATGTCACGGGCCACGGGAAGTAGGGCGTTGCCTAGTTCGATGCCGAGCTTCTTGAGCTTGGCGAGCAGCTGCTGGAACTTGAACGCCGATGACTTGGTGGTCTTACCGAAAGCCTCGTCCAGTTCTCCAGTCGAGTTCTTAACTGCGTCGAACGAGTCGGTGACCTTCTGGGCTTCCTGCTCGGTGAGTCCGAACACAGCCGTCAGGGCGCGCACGTTGGGGATGATGTTTCGCAGCGTCTCGATGTTCCCGTCAGCTGCCTTGTCGAGGAAGCGGAGAGCGTCTAGTACGCCGCGCTTCTCGATCCGGTCCCGGAGTTCTGTCGTGCTGATGCCGAGTTCATCGAGAGCCGTCTTGGTCTGGGTTGTCGGGGCGACGAGGGCCTGGAGCAGACCACGCATGGCCGTGGTGCCCTCATTCACGTCGAGGCCGATGTTCGACAGCACAGCGAGGGACCCGGCGACCTGATCGAAACTGACCTTTGCCTTAGCGGCGACGGGGAGGATGCGACCGAGGGCGTTGGCGAACTCCTCTGGCTCTGCCGTACCTTCCTTGACGGCCGCTATGAGGATGTCGGTAGCGCGCGCCGCCGTCATGCCCTCGGAGGAGTAGGCGTTCAGGACGTTGGCGGTGAGGCGGGCGATGTCGGCGGTCTGCCCCAAACCGATGGATGCAGCCTTGGCCGACATCTCCAGCGTGGGGATGATTTGGTCGGCCTTCAGTCCTGCGGAGGCGAGGAAGTAGAGGGCGTCGGCTAGTTCTTCGGGAGCGCGGGCAGTTGAGCCCGAGAGTGAGAGGACCGACTTCTTCCAACTCTCCATCTGCTCCTGAGTTGCGTTCGATACGGCGTCGATGCGGGTGAACGCAGTCTCGAAGTCAACCGCCGACTTCACGGCAGCCCCGCCGAGGGCAACGATGGGAAGCGTGATCGAACGGGTCAGGCGAGAGCCGACCGCCGTCATCTTCTGTCCGACTGAGCGCATCGACTCGGAGAGGCGTGCGAGGCCCGTCTGTACTCCACGGGACGCAGCTATCGCGCCCTTTGCGTCACCGGCGAATACAACTCGTAGGGTTCGATCTGCCATTAGTCACTCTCCAAGAGAGCCAGCAACCGCCGTTGCGACGATTGGCCGCGCTCCCTGCGGAGGTACGTCGAGATGCTTCCTGCCTCAACTGCCGTAAGCAGTTCGTCTAGGGGTCGCCGCGTGGCCGTGGCGAGACTCTTGAGTGCCGCGCGAGATTCCGAGGTCGTGTCGAGGTACGCCGCGAAGACAACGGGGGAAACGTCATATAGGCGCGCCTCGCGGACGGTCCTCCTGATCGGCTCCGCGTCGAAGTCCCAATCGTCTTTCCCTTCGGGAACGATGAAACCGATGGATGACTCGGTTACGTCGCCGCGCTCGATCTGCCGATAGAGGTTGCGAACATCAGAGTTGCCGAGGTCCGCGTCTAGTTCGTAGTGAAGGCCGATGGTGTCTTCGGACAGCCGAAGCGTTCCGGCCCTGGTGCGACCGATGACGAAGTTGGTTTCGTGGTTCCACAGTCCGCGAATGTCGTCCGTCTCGCGGATCGTCTTCGCAAAAGCACCCTGCCGAAACTGCTCAATGAACCGCCCGCGGTAGCCCTCAAATAGAGGCTGAGAGTCGCGGTCGAAGACGGAGGCGTATCCGGCAATGATCGCCTTGTCATTGGCGAGTGCTCGCGTTTCGAAGTTGCTCTCTACGAAGCGATGCTCCATCGGTCTTTCCTTCGTTCGTCAAATGAGGGGGGCGGGAACCGGGAGGCCGTACCCAGGCCCCCCGGTTCCCTTATCGAATCCATCCGCCCCGACAGGCTCGTTTCAGGGGAGCTGAACGGCCCGCCGGTTTACCCGCGCGGATTCGACTTCTGCTGCTATGTGGAAGCGCCGCGGTAGAGCTGGATCGCGCCCGTATGGTCGACAAGGTTGCCGTCCGTACGGAGGATCGCGCGGTAGGCGGTCATGTCGTTCTTGAACAGGTAGTCCGTGGACTTTTCGAACCTGATCGAGCTGACGTCGCGGATGTAGTAGCCCGAGAAGTCTCCGAAGGCGATGCTGTTGACCGCTGAGCCAAGGGCCGGCGCTGCCGCATCTACAACGATCGGACGACCGAGGAACGTGTCGAGCCCGCCGCTTTGCCCGTAGTCGAACAGGTAGTCCTTGTCGGTGTCGTTGTTTTTCAGCTTGCGGATGTAGTTGACCGTCGAATCAGCCATCAGCCAGTAGCCGTTTCGGCGGTATTCGGGGATGACCGAGTAGAACAGGTCGATAAGCTCGTCCGCGGTCGGCTGCCCGCCGTTGCCCGTGGTCGCGCCGACAACCCCTGTACCTGCTGCCGTGAAGACGCCGGTCGGCTCGTTGGCCCCGCTACCGATCGTGTACCCGCTGCCGGACTTGAGCCCGATAGCGCGCCCAGCCTGCCGGGCGAGGTAGCCCTCCAGGTCGATTCCCGTGTCGGTGGTTAGCTCGTTCGTGACCTCGAGAAATTCGGCGTGCTTCCACGCCCCCAGCGTGATTGCCGAGAAGGTCGGGTCGTTCTCGGGGAGCGCCGAGCCCTCACCCACGATTGCAGCGGTTCCGTGACTCTGCGCGCGCGGGATCGTGAGGTTCTCGCCGCCGGCAGTCGTCAGAACGGTAACGTTCGTCTGCCGAACGCCGGTCGTTGACACGAGGTATTCGTAGAGCTGCGCGCGAAAGCTCTTGGGAACGGTCGTTCCGCCCGCCGCCGCTGCTCCAACCGAAAGGTCGCGGACTTCGTAAGAGCCGTCGCGGTTGTGTTCAACGCGCAGGTCGCGGAGGTCGAGGTCGATAGCGTCAGTCTCGCCCCTGGCGAACGCGCGCAGTTCTTCGTCCGTCCCTGGGAGGCTCGACCTGTTGTATCTGCCGTCTCCGTGGCCCGACCGGGCGACGTGCTCGAAGGGCGCGCGCTGACGGTCGGCGTCGGCTCCGTCCCGGTGAGCGACCTTGAGTTCGTGGATTCGGTCGCCAAGAGTTTCGACTTCCTCATCCAGAGTCGCGTATCGCTGCGCCTCGGAAGGGGTGAGGTCGCGAGACTCCGTAACCGACTTGCGTAAGAGAGCGCGCTTTTCCTTGTCGGCAGCGCGGTGCTGTTCTTGGAGGGATGTGAGTACGTCCATATCTCTGAGGCCTTTCGCTTTCGTTCAAACCGTTAGGACAGCCACCCTTGCCGGGTGACGTGGCTTGAAGGAAGCGAATCTCGCTGTCGGGGTTTCCGCCCCGCCGAGTGTCCGGCCCTTCCGTATGAGACGTACATGGCCCTCAGGCTTACGAGTGGTGCCGTGATCGGGGTTTCCGCCCCGCCGACGCTCCCGGCCTCGTGACTGAAGACTTGTTACGCGTTCAACCCTAAAGGATGCGTACGACAAGTCAAGCATGGGTCGCCCGAAGAATCTCTACCGACGTGCCGGGTGCGCGCGGTTCGCGAGCGAAGCTCAGTTCGTCCACGGTTGCGCGCGTGACCGTCAGCAACGCGGGGGTTGTTGCGAAGTTCCATCTCTCACCGCGGCTCCCCCACCCGAGGGAGACGCCAGTGATTGCCCCCGATTCGATCTCTGCCAGGAGCGCGGGGACTCCCTCAACTTCGGTGTCGAGTCCGACGGCGTACCTGAGCCCCGTTTCGTCTTGGGAGAATTGAAGCGACCCGCTGCGGCTGTGCCCGTATTCCACGCCCTCCGCGTGATCGAGCAGCACCGGGACGCCTCGCCGCATGGAATCGGTGAAGGTGAAGGCGTTGGGGACAAACTCCGTCCACCACGGCTCGAATAGGTCGGGCGGTATCCGTACGCCGAACCGCATCGCGATGCCGCCGACCTGGACAATCACCCGAGTAACTTTCTAATCTCAGCATCGAGCGTGCCGGGTAGGGCCGCGATCTCTCGCTCGATCTCCCCCGCTGCCACACGACGAGCCCGCAATTCCTGGTCGACGTGCACGAGAGCACGACCCCAGAATGCCGCTGGCCCCGGTGGGAGTTCAGGGGTCGGCTTTAATGCCGCCTTGTCCCGGAGCTCCATGAACGTCGCCACGAGTCGGCAAACGTCCGTACCTTCGAGCGACTGCAAGCCCTCGTTTCGGTCGAGTAGTTCGTCCTCGACCATCCTGCGCAGCGTCCGGAAGTAGCGCCAGCCCTGCGATTCGGAGGTCTTCTGTATCCCTTCCTCCCAGATGCGAAGGTACTTCTGCACGTCCCGCAGCTCGGGGTCGGCGGTTCCACGGATGGAGCGCCTTACGTCCTCGGGGGTTACGTCGTACTCACCCATGGTCAAAATCCTTTCGCTCAAAAAAATGGAACCGGGAAATGACGCCCGGATATTTGTCCTGGACAGGTTGCAGGGGTGGGGGGTTGGTCCGAAGTTCGGCAGGCCCCCCTAGGGGCGAAAGAGACCCGACTCACCTGGCCTTGCGTACGGGTTCCGAAGGCTCCCAAAAGTTTCAGGAGTCTCAGAGTCCGACACAATGCGAGAAAGGGCCGGGGGTAAGGCGTGACAGCGATTCCCTCGACTTTTAGGGGTCCGGGGTCTAGTTCACCGTCGGATCCGGGGGACGAGGAAAGATGATATTGACCCGTATCTTTCCGCCCGCTAACACCAGCATGAGGACTCCGAACTCGTTCGGTATCCACTCGAAGTCTCCGCGGTTGAATGCGTCCATAGCTAGAGTCAGCTCTTCCTGGGTCAACTGCTCCTGCAGTTGCTTCGTGATCGCCGCTTGTTGTTCTTCGTCCATTTAGCTCCACACTCCCTCTCACTTATCCACTACCTCCCAAGTAGCACACTTCCGGCCGCGTGTCGTCGTGCCGCTACCAGCGATTGCAACGCGGCCGGCGCGCACTAGCTCTGATCGTCTTGTCCGTATGGACTGCTCCGAGTCATCCCGCCAACGTGAGAGACGTTCGACTAGTTCATCGTCAGTCAACGGACGTTGGGCCATGCGAAGCTCGTTGAGGATCGCGCGCTGTAGTACCGACACGCGCGTGAGCGTGATCGACTCTGCCGCCCGTCGCGAGGTTGTCGGGTGCGACCATCTAGCGCGTGGCACGTCGAAGAATCCGCTTTGAGCGGGCATTTTTTTAGGAGCATCAGAATCAAGAGGCTCGCTCATCTCGACTCTCCTCCTCTCTACTCTGCTCTACTCGTCCCTTACTAAGGGGCTTAAGAAGGGGCTCCGATAGGGGCTCTGTTATGTCTGTGAACTCCTCGGCAAGCAGTCGGGCGAACTCAGGCGCGTAGGACTCCGCGACGATGTACAGGTGCTTCAAGAGTTCCCGGCTCCGGGGTAGGTCGTTGATCCTCGCTACTGCCGCCTTGAGTCTGTTGTCGTGCTTCGCGTCCTTGTCCCATGCGTCGGGGTCAACATTCTTCCGGCCGATGGGCTGCGTTCTGAGAGCGTCCTTGTCGAGGATGACTTCGGCTCTGTCGTCGTACACAAACGGCCGCCCCGCGCGTAGTAGCTCATTCAGCGCCGTTCTAGCCACGTCTCGGGGCATCCCAAGATCGTCCTCGACTGCTCCCCAGCGCATACGTGAAAGCCCCTCGCTGTTTCGCTGCGGGCAGGTGCGGATGTAGAACTCAAGCCGCTGTGCGCTTTCAGACAACGCGGTGAACGCGGGGTCATACATGGATGGGGGAACCGCAGAAAAGCCGCTCATCGGCTGGCCCCCCTTGCGCGCTTGCTGTAAACTCTCGGCTGAGGTTGTTGGGTGGGGGGCTCCTGGCGGGGGCCCCTTTTCCTTTTCACGAGGCCCGCTTTCTACGGGCTGTCGATGACAGCAGAGCTAGGCGCGTGAAGTACGCAGAGCGCGCGCACTCAGCCCGCCTTGCACGTTCGGTTTCGGACAGCACTCCATTTGGATCGACTTCGCGCTCGAAGCGTTCGAGAAACTTCGCTCGCGCTGGTGCGGTTACTTCCCTGCTATCGCGTTGGGCGTGGAGTGAGTACGCCGCCAGTCGAGCGCGCAGGGTGCGCTCCGTAGGTGTTAGTGCCACTTCGCATCGGTGTCGCTTTCTCTCCCCCTAACAATCGGCATTCAAGCACAGCGTTCGGAAATGGCAAAGGGGGGGGTGTGCGTTTGTGAAACGCTACAGGCGGTCGCCCGGTGAAAGCCTCCGGTGCGATTCCCTTGCGCGTTCATCCGCTGCCGATGCTCCGTAGCGCGACAGCATCGCGCGTGATCGCCAGCCCGCCAACCGCATTAGGTCAGTCTCCGCTCCCCCTGCTCTCAGCCACGCCGATGCGAACGTGTGCCGCAGGATGTGGGGGTGGAGTCCCTTGAGGCCCGCTTGCAGTCCGCGCTTCTCGACTACCTGCTGAACCCCCGAAGGTGTCATAGGTCCGCGACGACCTAGCCAAAGCTCCGGTGAGTCCTTCCACGGATGGGAGGTCCGAGCCCGCAGGTAGCGGTCGAGTGCAACCGCCGTCCTACGACCGAAGGGGCAAGCGCGCGGGCGGGATCCTTTACCCATGACTAGGGCGACGTTGTGTTCAAAGTCGATGTCGGAGACGGCTAGGCCGCTCATCTCCCCGCGTCTCATTCCCGAATCAAGGAACAGTCGAATGATTGCGTGATCGCGCCGTTCCTCGAAGTCTTTACCCTCGCAGGTTTTCAGTAGCCGTTTCTGCTCCACCTCCGTCAACACAGGTACGGGGACGTCGGGGACGTGGGGCGGTTTCATGTGCTGCATAGGTGACGGCTCTATCTCGCCTTCCGATTCGGCCCACTTGAAGAACCCATGCAACGCCCGGTAGCGGTTGCTTGCCGTGGCCGGTTTGAAGTTGGCGAGCAGGTAGGCGATAAAGCCCTCGACGTGGCTCCGGTCGAGCTGATCGAAAGTGACGCCCTGGGCCTCGCAGTAGGCCGCAAACTTTTCGACGCCCGCTAGGTAAATCTCGATGGTTCGGGGGGATTTGTTCTCTGCTAGAAGGCTCCGCTCATAACTTCGGGCCAGTTCTCGGAGGGCATCCACGCCGGAAGGTTATTTCCTGTAGGAGCGTTGTGCAAGTGTTCTTGACCCCATCGCCCCGACAGTTATAGAGTCTTCGCATGCCTTCTGACCTGCTATTTCGGGCCTACCAAGTGGAGCGGATCGGGATCGAACCGACGACCTCCTGCTTGCAAAGCAGGTGCTCTACCGATTGAGCTACCGCCCCAGAGGTCACAGGTTATCCGCCCACGGGGTCACCCTGCGGCCACCAGCTCCTCGAGCAGGACACGGACGCGGCGGTCGATCTCGTCGCGGATCGGACGGACCTGATCGATCGTCTTGTTGGCCGGGTCTTCGAGCTCCCAGTCGAGGTACTTCTTGCCGGGATAGATCGGGCAGGCGTCCCCGCAACCCATCGTGATGACGACGTCGGCCGCCTTGACGACCTCATCAGTCAGCGGCTTGGGGAACTCCTTGCTGAGGTCGATGCCGATCTCGGCCATCGCCTCACGCACCCCCGCGTGGATCTCGTTGGCCGGCGTCGAACCGGCCGAGCGGACGTGCACCTTGCCCTCGGCGGCGTGATCGAGCAGCGCGGCGGCCATCTGCGAGCGACCCGCGTTGTGAACGCAAACGAATAGGACCTCGGGAACCTCTTTCACGATGACTCCTTCCGCTTGAGCGACCGCCCGGAGACGTTCCCTGGCGAAGCGATGGATGAACAGCGGGACGAACGCTTGTACCTTCGCGTGAGAGAGCGAGTCGAACGACTCCGACACGAACCGCGCGATCGTCTCGGGTGTGAAGGTGCCGGCGAACTCATCGGCGAGCTGCCCACAGACGTGGGACACCATCTCCTCGGGCGAACCGTAGCCACTCAGATCCCGCATCACACCGCCTCCTTGTCTTCCAACGTCAGCAGCAGGGCCGTCCGTTCCCGGGTTCGCAGGCACGCTCGGACAGTGACGACATCCGTGCTCCGAGCGCGGCGAAGGCATCACGGTTCAGGCGGTAGTAGGTCCAGTACGAGTGCCGTCGCTGCTCGAGCAAGCCGGCATCACGGAGGACCTTGAGGTGATGGGAGAGGAGTGACTGGCTGAGGCCCATGTCGTCGACGAGGTGACAGACGCACAGCTCCTCGGCCGCGAGGCGCTCGCAGATGGCCCACCGGGTGGGGTCGGCTAGAGCCTTGAAGGGATCTGCGGCTGCAAGAACGGGGGCCTGGACCACCCGCCAACCATATCAACTCTCATTGATCTGGTATTGGCGGGCGGTCCGACGCCTCGGATCCTCCCGGATCTGTTACCTCTTGAGCTTGACCGTGCCCGTCTTCTTGACCACCTGGCCGTCGTCGTTCATCGCCGAGATCACGTACTTGTAGGTCCCGGCCTTGGCGACCTTGCCCTTCTTGTTCTTGCCGTTCCACTTGACGAACCAGGGACCCATGCCGAGGTCTCGGTTGACCAGCAACTTGACCAGCTTGCCGCTCTTCTTCTGGATCTTGACCTTGGTGTTGATCGAGTAGTGGGACAGGGTCCACTCGATGAAGGTCGCCTTCTTCTTCTTGGCCTTCGGCGTGAACGGATCGGGCGCGTCGCTGACCCCTGTCAGGGTCAGCCCCGGAGTGGTGCCCGCGGTGAGCATCGCCGCGGCGTCGAAGACGTTGATCCTCGGGATCGTGGCGGTGGCGTCCGGGATCAGCTTCCCCGTCGCCTGCAGAGCCCTCAGGGTCTCGAACACGCTCGCGGGCTGAACGTCGTGCATCAGCGCCCATGCGCCCGCGACGTGCGGGGTCGCCATCGAGGTTCCGTTGAGCACGGCGAAAGCGTTACCCGGCACCGACGAGTTGATCCCTCCAGTCGAAGTTCCGTCTCCACCGGGGGCCATCAGCGAGGTGAAGAAGGCGTTGTTGGCGAAGACGGAGACGGCATCGGACTTGTCTGTCGAGGACACGCTGATCGCGTTCGGGAGGCAGGCCGGGAACCCCATGGAGTCAACGAAGCCTTCGTTGCCCGTGGCGATCACGGTCGCGATGCCGAGCGAACGCAGTTGGCCGATGATCACCTGGTACGCCGGATCGAGGTAGTCACAGGTGAGGAAAAACTGTCCACCACCAAGACTCAGGTTGGCCGACGCGATGTCGTGGGTGTCGCTGAGGTCCAGGACGTGCTCGAGACCGGCGATCTGATCGGAGCTGTAAGACAGAGCGCACGGGTCTTCACCATCACCACAGTCCGCTCCCGTGAACTCGGAGAACACCTGGACCGCCGCGATGTCGGCGCCCCTGGCAACACCGGAGAAAGAGCCACTGGTCCCGGCCGCGATGCCTGCGACGTGGGTACCGTGGAGACAGCCGTCGGCGTAGTCACAGTCCTGACCGGCGCCGGCTCCGAACTGCTGGGTCGACCCGTTGGGGCAGCTGCCGTTGGCCGAGAAACACGACTCGTCAACGACCTTGCCGGTGAGGAACGAGTGGCTCGATTCGACGCCGGTGTCGAGCACGGCGACGACGTGGTCGGTGCCGTCGAAACCGGCCGCCCACAGGTCGTCACCCTGGATGAGGGGAACGCTCTGGGCCAGGGTCGGAGGCAGTGCGACGTCCTCACTGATGCTCGTGGCCACGCCCGATGCCTCGAGACGCGCTAGCGACGCGGCGGAAACCTCGAGGGCCACGTAGGGGATCGTCTTGAACTTACGGACCACCTTGTGACGGGTGCCGGCGACCGCGGCCAGCAACGCCTGCCGTCCACTCTTGATGCCGGCGCGTTGCGCGGAGGCCTGCGCCGCGGACAGTTCCCCCTCGGGAGCGAACTCAGCATCGAACCCGACGATCACGCGCACCGTGCCTCTGCCGGCGACCGCGGAGCGAAGCTCCGAGACGCTGCGGAACGGGCTGCGGGAGACTGCCTTGCCGAGCTTGGCGGCGTTGCGAGGACTCGGAGCAGAGGCCGCCTCGGTCGCGCGACGCGGCGCCTCGCGCGTGTCGGCCTTGCTCGACGCGGGAACGACGGCGACCAGAAGAGCCAGGGCAACCGTCACGCCGAGCAGGCGCAGGGCAGCGAAGGAGGTGCTTGTCTTGCTGGATGTCATGGACAGACTTCCGTTCTCTAGGCGCGGGCCGGTGCCAGCTAAAGCTACGTAAAGTAGAGGCCGCAGGAAAGGGGGCTTAGTACGTAATCTCAACGAGTCGAAGGTCTGCTGCCGGGAATATAGGGTCCGGGCTGAGGTTTCCTAAAGCAGATAGGTATCGATCGAGGAGGCAATCCCAGTGACAGAACTCCAGGCGGTAGGCGAGCAGGACTTCAACGAGTCCGTCCTTGCGTCCGACACGCCGGTCATCGTCGACTTCTGGGCCGAATGGTGTGGGCCGTGCCGCCTCGTACACCCCGAACTAGAGAAGATCTCGGTCGAATACGAGGGCAAGGTCAAGATCGTGAAGCTCAACATCGACGAGAACCCGTCGGTTGCGGCTAAGTACGGGGTCATGAGTATCCCGACGATCGCCCTGTTCACCGACGGCAACCTCTCGGCCCAGGTCGTGGGGGCCCGTCCCAAGGACGACATCATCTCGGGGCTCGGCCTCAACGGCTGATCGCCATCACAAGATCTGCCAGGGGCGGCCTCCGGGCCGCCCTTTCTCGTGTCGCAGCTCCTGTGTATGATGTGTACGTCAGAGATTCGTTGCTGTGTACACATCTAGGAGCGAGCCATGGAGGTTGGGGTCAGGGAGTTCCGGAACGGCCTCAAGGCCTGGATCGAGAGGGTCCAAACGGGTGAGGAGGTCGTCGTCACCGAGCGGGGTCGCCCCGTGGCCCGGCTCGTGGGTATCGAACGGTCAAGCACCCTCCAGGACCTGATCGACAGGGGGGTCATCTCGAAACCCGAGAAGCCGGCGGTCTCGATGAGGAACCGAAAGAGGATCCGCGCGTCGGGGTCCGTATCTGAACTCATCAAGGAACAGCGGCGGTGATCGTCTACTTCGAGACCTCGGCCCTGGTCAAGCTGATCCTCGAAGAAGAGCACTCGGATACCGCCGCCTCGATATGGGACGCTGCCGACGCCCGGCTCAGCAGCCGGATCACCTATCCGGAAGCGCGGGCCGGACTGGCTTCGGCGTTCAGGATGGGGCGACTCACGGACGACGGATACGCCGAAGCCAAAAGCTGGTTGCGCGACCTTCTCGCTCAGATCACAACTGTCGAACTGACCAGGGAAACGGGTCTCGTTGCCGGCGAACTAGCAGAGCGATGCTCGCTGCGCGGTTACGACGCGGTCCATCTCTCCAGTGCCTTGATCCCCGAGCGCGACGACCTCGTGATGGCAACGTGGGATGGCGACCTCCTCCGAGCAGCCGGGGAGGTCGGCCTGCCGGTGGCTACGGTCGCCTGACGGGATCTCCCGGGGGGACGGGTAATATGCACGACCCGAGGGCCCATAGCTCAGCTCGGTTAGAGCGCACCCCTGATAAGGGTGAGGTCGATGGTTCAAATCCATCTGGGCCCACCCCTGTCCTCCTATTCGACCTTGGGGCCGAGAGAAGAGGGCCAGAACACCTCAGTGAACTCGGGCCGATTGCTCCTTAAGACGAGATGCGGTCCTGCTTCTCCTTGAGAAGCTCAGGCGGGAGCGCGTTGGCCCAGTAGGCGCCCAGCAGCTTCCGCTGCTCGTCGGCGATCTCCCGATCCCTTGGCGCTCGGCGATTTTCTTCTGCAACTCTTGCGTGAGGCACGTGACCGACTCCTCGGTGCATCCGGTCTTCTTGCGCAGGGCGTTTCCCTATGCGCGGCAAGCTCCTCCTGCGTGCCGGCGCGCCGGTGGCCAAGTCCTCGACGAACTGCTCCGCGTGGTCGAACAAGACATCGGCCCGCCGAGGCGGCCCGAATCGGTCGGCCCTGGGGCCGCGGCGTTGTCGCACTCGTGCACGCGCCGAGCAGAACGATCACCGCAGGCTAGGCGAACGTCCGGAGGCCACGAACGTAGCGTCGGTGCCCATGAGCCCTCAGCGACCGACTCGACGAATCGCGTCGGGTTCGCCGGACGCCTGGCCGCGCCGGAGGCGGGGCCCTTAGAGGCGGGAAGTGAGATGAGCGAGGCCGCGACGCCGAATCGGCTGGCCCCAACTGTCGACCTGATCCACCCCACGGGGCACTCTTCGGAGTGCCCCCCGTGGGGTGTTCGGTCTACGACGGGTCGGTGAAGACCCCCCCGAAGATGTCACTGTTGCCGAACGCGCTGCCCTCGGACTGCGGGCAATCGGTGTTCGGCCGCGGTTCCGGTGCCTCGGGACCGCCGGCCGCAAAGTTGCGAAATTCGTCGACGGCGGGGCACTGCGCAGCCTCGCGCACGTCGTTCCAGACTGCGACGCCGAAGTCGTTAGTAGCCACCGCGTAGTTGTAGTCGCCGATGAACTCGGAAGTCAGACCGTTGGCGCTCGACCCACGCGCGTCTCCGGTCTCTGCCCGGAGCAGATCGCCCCACGCGCCCACGGCTCCGGTACCCGGATCGACCTCGGCGTGACGGACGACTCCCTGCATCAGCCGGGGTGGGTTGAGGATGCTGCTCTGCCACGGTTGCAGGAAGTTGTTGTAGACGACGTACGCGTCCGTCCCGTCCGGCGATATCGCAACGGCCGGGAAGTCGGGGCGGTCGCCGCCGGGCGATGCGACCGTCTGGTCCGTGAAGGTCTCGCCTTGGTCCACGGACGTGAGGATGCGTGCCTGCTCGTTGGGCTCGCCGGGAGCGTCCGGCGTCTGCCCATCCGAGAACGTAAGGATGATCGTGTCGGGACCGTCCCCGTCAGGCGCCCCGTTGGCGATGTCGGCGATCGGGAAGCTATTCGTACGGGCGCCGGCGACGCCGTCGAACGTGAGCCGCCCCTGCACCGGGTCGAACAAACCGACCTCATCGACCTCGGCGGCTACGCGCGCACGCTCGAACCTCTGGCCGCCGTCGAACGACCTGGTCACGAATATCACCGACTGACGGTC
>WHTI01000065.1 GCA_009377815.1 Actinomycetota bacterium | reverse complement strand
TTGTAGCCATCAACCATGATGGCGGAGAAGTGGACGAAGACGTCCTCACCATCGGACTGCGAGATGAACCCGTAGCCCTTGTCGTTGCTGAACCACTTCACGGTTCCTTCAGCCACTACACCCACACTTCCTTTCTCTAACAGGAGCCGACAGACTCATTCCTGTCGAGGAGCTCCCGCCACATGCACGAGGAACCGTAGCATCATCGGGCGCCGCATGGGGGGTGGTTCTGCCCGATTAATCACGAACCGGGGTGCGGCTCGTTCGTTCTGCTAGAGGCCCCCGAAACGGCGCTCGCGGGCGGCATAGTCCTCGAGCGCTTTGTAGAGAGCCTGGCGGTCGAAGTCGGGCCACAGGGTGTCGGTGAAATAGAGCTCCGCGTACGCCGACTGCCACAAGAGGAAGTTGCTGAGACGCATCTCACCCGAGGTCCGGATCAGGAGATCGACGTCGGGGATCTCGGGAGCATAGAGGTTCTCGGCCAGCGAGCCCCCGGTGGCGGCCGCATCCTCGAGTTCGGCCCGGCCCCCGTAGTTGAAGCAGATCAAGAGGTCCATGCGGTTGTGGTGGGCGGTTTTGGCCTCGGCCTCGTCGAACTCGACCAGGACGTCCTCGGGCACTTCCTCGCGGCGGCCGATGCGGCGGATCCTCACCCGGCGCTCATCGAGGTCGTCCCTCCGTTGCCGCAGAAGCATCCGGTTGAAGCCCATCAGGAAGTCGACCTCTACCTGGGGCCGATTCCAGTTCTCGGTCGAGAATGCGTAGACCGACAAGTAACGGATGCCGGCCTCGAGGCCGCCCTCGACGACATCGAACAGCGCCTTCTCCCCCATCTCGTGACCCTGGGTCCGGTGGAGTCCCCGCTCCTCGGCCCAGCGGCCGTTGCCGTCCATGATGATGGCGACGTGAGCCGGAACGCGCTCCGCAGGAATCTCGGGGGCGCTCATCCGGTGGCGACCAGGAAGCGAAGGCTCTTCAGGGGACGGTCGAGGTGGTACTCCGCGTAGCCCCTCAGCGCGGCGGTCAGATCGAGCGTTGCGTCTCGATCGGAGTCCTGTCCGAAGTCATTAGCGAGGAGCCGCTGGAGGAGGGCTAGCCCCCCCGGAGTCAGGCGGACGGCGTTGTGGTCCTCACGCCGGCAGCCGTCGCACGCCACCCCACCGAGTGCCGGAGAGAACGCCACCAGGCCGTCCTTGCGGCTGCACCCGGCGCACACGGTCAACTGCGGGTGATAGCCCGAGATCGACAGGAGCTTCACGAGGAACGCGGGCACGACGTTCGTTCCCCCGAGCGCCAGCGACTGGAGCGCCCCCAGAAGCATCGAGTAGGTCGGGAACGACCGCTCCCGCTCCTCGGAGATCTTTTCGACCAACTCGACGATCGCGGCCCCCGAGGTGAGGCGCAGGTAGTCGTTCCTGACCGAGTCGAACGAGGTGATGATGTCGGCGGCGGTGATCGTGTCGAGGGCGCCCTTGCCCTTGTAGACCATCAGGTTGACCTGGGTGAAGGGCTCGAGTCGTCCCCCGAAACGGGACTTGGTCTTGCGGATCCCCTTGGCGACAGCTCTGACCTTGCCGTTCTCGCGCGTGAAGAGCGTGACGATGCGATCCGCCTCGCCTAGTTTGATCGTCTTGAGGACGATTCCCTCGTCCTTATAGAGCCCGGGCATGCCTAAGAGCCTAAGGGCGTCAGACGATTCCATTCCGCATCTAGGGATCGTCTAGACGATCCCTATCCGGATGTTGCGAGCCTTCTTGGCGCCGTCCTCCTCGACGAGGTCGAAGGTAACCCGCTGCCCGGTCCGAAGGAAACGGAACATCGAGCCATCCAAGGCGGTGGCATCAAGTTCGTAGGAGGTCTCGCCGTCGTCGGCCAGCAACGAGCCCGTCCGGGTCAGTGAGTCGTATTCCTTGACGGTCGCCTGCGGCATCGGATCCCTCTCGTGGTCTCGTGTCGGACGCTCCAGAGATTACCCGAGCAGACTTAGTCGGACTTCGGCCACAGAGGGCCGCGCACCAGGAAGAACCCCACCACACCGAAGAGGGCCAGTACAAGGAGATCCCCTATCTGGCCGGAGTTGAAGTTGCCTTCGAGGCCCGGCTTGAGGGCGTTGACCGCGTAGGTCGAGGGGAGGACCGAGCGGATCGGGCCCATCCATCCGGGGACCTTGTCGGCCGGGAGGATCCCCAGGAAGAGAACGGCCATCATGGCGAGATTGGAGTACATGCCGGCCAGTTGCTCGTCCCTGGCCCCGAAGCCGATCGCCACGCCGATGCCAGCCAGAGCTAGTGAGCCCAGTGCCCACACCGGAACCGCGGTCCACAGTGCCGCGAGGGACAGATCGAACAACATCGAACCGAACACGAGTACCACGACGGTGCCCGGGAGAGAGAAGGCAGCGAACGAAAGCAGCACGCTCGCAACCACCGCGGTGCGCGTGACCGGCAACGTCTGGTAGTAGTCGAGCGCTCCGTTCTCCTTCAGGGCCGAGACGCGCTGGGCGAGCATGACGATCGCGGTCATCGCGATGGCGAGGACCGCGGAGCCGGCAACGATCTGCTCGCCGAACTCGGCGACCTGCGGCTCGTCCATGATCGCCCGCATGAGGACGGCGATCCCGAGCGGCATGACCGAGGACACGATCAGGTACGGGCGCCACGAGGTTCGGAGCCTCGCCATCTGGATCCATAGAAGGATCGAGAAGCGTCCGCGCCGGGTGGTCGTTGCCGAGGCAGTCGCCATCAGTCGTCACCCGCCTGGTCGACGGAGCCGGCCTCGTCCTCTTCGAAGGCGTGTCCCCTGAGCTCGAGATAGACGTCCTCGAGGCCGGGGGTGACGAGCCGGACGTCCTCGAGTTGTCCGGGCTCGGACCACGCCATCACCTTCTCGAGCGTTCGCAGCGCCAGATCGGCGGGGACCCAGGCGGAGACGTGGCGTCCCCGGACCCGGGTGTCGCCGCCCATCTCGCGGGCGAGTTGCCGGACATCGATCCCGGCCCCCTCTGCGACGACCAGTTCGATGCGCGTGCGGTGCGAGAGGTCGGCCTTCAGCTCCGCAGGTGTCCCGCTGGCGACGACCTTCCCCCTATCGATGATCGCGACGCGCCCGAGCGCATGCTCGGCCTCGGCGACATCGTGGGTCACGAGGATCGCCGCGGCGCCGTGCCGAGTGCGGTCCCCTATCAGCCCCCAGATCTTGCGCCGGAGCGACGGATCGATGTCGGCCGTGGGCTCGTCGAGGATCAGGACGGGGAGTCGACCGGCGAGCGTCATGCCGATGTGGGTCAAGCGCTTCTGGCCCCCGGACAGCTTGCGCATCTGGCGGTCGACGATGCTTCCTAGCTGGAGCACCTCGATCAGTTCGTCGGCCTCGGTCTGAGCGGTCTTCTTGCCGAGGCCGCGCAACATGCCGGTCCATCGCAGGGCTTCGTTGACCTTGAGTTCGCCGAGCGGCAGGACGGCCTGCGGGAGGTAAGCGACGGTCCGACCCACACGCATCTCGGCACCCGCGCCGGCGACGATAGGTTCGCCGAAGAGACGGACCTCACCCGAAGTAGGAGCCACGAGGCCGACGAGTTGTTTAACGACCGTCGACTTTCCGGCTCCGTTGGGGCCGAGCAGGCCGAAGGTCTCGCCGGGTTGCACGCTGAATGTGATGCCGTCGTTGGCGAGCACCTTGGGGTCGTTGTAGACCTTGCGGAGATGGCGGACCTCGTATGCCGGAGCGTTCCGCATCAGATGTCGTCCGCGTGGTGCCCGAAACCGAGTCGCTCGAGCGCGTGTGAACGACGCTGCCAGTCCTTCTCGACCTTGACGCGGAGCTCCAGGAACACCTTCTGGCCAAAGAGGAACTCGATCTCCTCCCGAGCCTCGGTGCCAACCTGCTTCATGGTCTCGCCCTTCTTGCCGATCACGATGCCCTTCTGCGAATCACGCTCGACGTAGACGAGCGCTCTGATCGCGAGGAGGCCATCCTCCCGCTCCTCGTACTCATCCGTGATCACGGCGATCGAGTGTGGGATCTCGTCGTGCATCCGCGCCAGGAGCTTCTCTCGGACCAACTCGGCTACGAACACCGGGGGTGGTTGGTCTCGCCTGGTGCCGGGCGGATAGTACATGGGCCCCTCAGGCATGCGTGCGACGACGAGGTCCCGGACGATGTCGACGCCGTCTCCGGTCAGCGCCGAGACCGGGATGTACTCCTCGTAGTCCCCCAGTGAGGAGGCCCTCGCGAGCGAGTCGATGATCTGGTCCTTGGACATCCGGTCGACCTTGTTGACCACGAGGAACACCGGCGTGTCGGTCGCCCTCGATGAATCGAGGTCTTGGGCAACGCGCTCGTCCCCCCGGCCGATACCGGACTCACCATCGACGACGAAGATGGCGACCTCGACGTCCGACCACGCGGAGCGCACGAGTTGGTTGAGTCGCTCGCCCAGAAGCGTCCTGGGCTTGTGGTACCCGGGGGTGTCGACGAAGACAACCTGGACCCCGGGACCGATCCCGTTCTTGTCGCCGGTTTCGAGGACCCCTCTGATCGCGCTGCGCGTCGTCTGGGGCTTGTCGGAGGTGATCGCGACCTTCTCGCCGACCAACTGGTTGACGAGGGTGGACTTGCCTACGTTCGGCCGGCCCACTATGGCAGCGAATCCCGAGCGGTAACCCTCGAGGTTCACGCGCGCTCGACTTCGTCGCCCTCGGGAATCCTCTCGGACGGATCGAGCTTGCGGATCACGACCTTCTGGATGCGCCTGCCGGAGACTCGCTCGGTGGTGAGTTCGAGGCCGTCGTAGCGCACCTTCTCTCCTGGGATGGGCACGCGCCCGGTGAGACCGAACACGAGTCCGCCCACGGTGTCCCATTCCTCGTGGGGAAGTTCGACCTCCATGAGTTCGTTGACCTCGTCGATCGGAAGCTTGGCGTCGACCCTGATCGTGACCTCATCGACCGGCTCGACGAGCGGCTCCTCCTGGTCATACTCGTCGATGATCTCTCCCACGATCTCCTCGATCAGGTCCTCGATCGTGACGAGACCAGCGGTGCCGCCGTACTCGTCGACGACGATGGCCATGTGAACGTGCTGCTTCTGCATCTCACGTAGGAGCTCCGCGACCTTCTTCTGCTCGGGCACGAACAGAGGAGCCCGACCCAGGGTCGATGCCTTCGCGTCGCCTTTGGACTCATGGATCCGCTTGAGCAGGTCCTTGGCATAAAGCACGCCGACGACGTTATCGACGTCGCCCTCGTAGATCGGGATGCGCGAGTAACCGGCCCCGATGATGGTCTCTAGGGCTTCGTCGAGCGAAGCATCGGTCCGTGCGGTCACCATGTCGGTACGGGGCACCATCACCTCGCGGACGACGGTGTCGCCGAACTCGAAGATCGAATGGATCAGTTGCCGCTCATCCTCTTCGATCTCGTCGTCGTCATCGTCCTCGTCGTCATCGTCTTCATCTAGATCGCGGATCTCCTCCTCCGTGACGAAGGGACCCTTCCGCAAGGTGCGCCCGGGCAGCGGGCTGATGATCAGGTTGGCGATCGCAACCAGCATCCGGCCCAACGGCTTCAGAGCGACTCCCAGTAGATAAACCGCCGACGCGACCCGCAAAGCGACGGGCTCGGAGTTCTGGATCGCGACCGTGCGGGGGCCGATCTCGGCGAGGACATACAGCAGGATCGTCATCGCGGCGATCGCGATCGCTTCGGCCCCTACGCCGAAGTTGTCGACCGCCCATCCCGCCGCCAGCACCACCCCACCGACGCATGCCAGCAGGGAAAACAGGAGGATCACGTTCATGTAGGGGGCCGGGTCCTGCACGATCGTTAGGAGCCGGTCGGCGCCCGGCTTCTTCTGATCCACCAGGTGATGGGCCTTAATCTTCGTGGTCCTCGCTATCGCAGCTTCCGCCAGTCTCAGGAACCCGGCGATCAGGAGCAACGCGAGGATGGATAAACCAACCGCGAGGTCGCCCATCAGACGGCCTCGGGTTCGAACGAATCGAGTATCTCTTTCAGGCGCTTATCCATACGCTCCTTGTCTTCAGGTCCCTGGTGGTCGTAGCCGAGCAGGTGCAACACGCCGTGGACGAGGAGGGTCTCGACCTCTCGGTCCCGGTCGTGTCCGAAGCGTTTGGCGTTGGCGTCGGCGATCTCGGGACAGATGACTACATCGCCGAGCATCGCTTCGTCCTCAGCATCGTCCTCATCCATCATCGGAAAGGCGAGTACGTCAGTTGCGTAGTCGTTGCCGGCGAATCTGGAGTTCAGCTTCTTGATGTGATCGGCACCGACGAACAGGATCGACAACTCGATCGAGTCATCGATCTTCTCGGCGCCCATCACGTGGCGCGCCAAAGTCGACAGACGTGTCTCATCGACGCGCAGGTCCTGCTCGTTGGCAACGAAGACGTTCACTCGGAGGTGCTGAGAGTCTCGGAGTAGATGCGGTACGCCTCCACGATCTCCTGAACGATCTTGTGTCGGACGACATCGCGCGCATCGAGATGGGTGAAGGTGACACCTGGGATGCCGGTGAGGATCTGCTCGATGACGATCAGCCCAGAGCGTGCTCCGGCGGGAAGGTCGACCTGCGTCACGTCTCCGGTGACCACAGCACGTGATCCGAACCCCAGACGAGTGAGGAACATCTTCATCTGTTCGGGGGTCGTGTTCTGCGCCTCGTCGAGGATGATGAACGAGTCGTTCAAGGTGCGCCCGCGCATGAACGCGAGCGGCGCGATCTCGATCGTCCCCTGCTCGACGTAGCGGAGGAAAGTGTTCGGCTCGAGCATCTCGTAGAGGGCGTCGTACAACGGGCGGAGATACGGATCGATCTTCGCCGCGAGGTCACCGGGCAGGAACCCCAGGCGTTCGCCGGCCTCGACGGCAGGTCTCGTTAGCACGATCCGGGAAACCTCTCCAGCTTTCAGCGCGCGGATGGCCGCCGCGACCGCGAGGTAGGTCTTGCCCGAGCCGGCGGGACCGATCGAGAACGTGATCGTGCTCTTCCGGATGAGGTCCACGTATGACTTCTGCCCCTGCGTCTTGGGACGGATCGGCTTGCCCGTGTGCGTGGTTACCACGGTGTCGGAGAGGACCTCGGAGGGGCGCGACCGCTCCTCGTCCTTGATCATGTCGATCGATCGCTCGACGGATTCAGACGTCAAGATGTGCTCGGCCTCCAGAAGGGTCAGGAGTTCCTCGAATAGGCGGGACACCCTTTGGGTTTCCGCGGTTTCGCCGGAAAGAACGATCTCGTTGCCTCGGACCAGGACATCGACGTCGAAGGCATCCTCTATGAGCTTGAGTAGTTCGTCCCTCGCGCCGACCAGGCGGACCATCTCGTGGTGCCCCGGGACCAGGATCTTCACTTTTGTATGGGTCAACATAGGTTTCTGGAAGGAAGTTTACCCCGGAGGCCAGGACATCGAGCGTCCACCGAGCACGTGGAAATGGAGGTGGAAGACGCTCTGCCCGGCACCGGGGCCCACGTTGGACACCAGGCGGTAGTCCTCAAGGCCCTCGTCGGAGGCTATCTGCGCCGCCAGCTCGAAGATCTCGCCGATCAGCTCGCCGTGCGCGGTGGTCAGTTCACGGACCGACACCAGGTGGTCCTTAGGGATGATGAGGACGTGGGTGGGGGCCGCCGGGTTGATGTCCCTGAAGGCAAGTGCCCTTTCGCTCTCGCTCACCAGGGTCGAATCGATCTCCTTGTGCACGATCTTGCAGAACAGACATTCTGGATCTCTCACACGCTCACTCCCCCTCGCGCGTACAACGCGCCTCTATCGCCGAGGCGGGCGGCTATCCCGTCTGCCCTCACGCGCTCGCCGATGACCTCGACCATCTGACCCAACATGCCGCCTCCCTCGAACCAGACCCTCACGTAGTCGTCGGTCTGCCCCGACGACACCGTCACGCCGTCGATCTCGCGCTCGTCCTCGACCAGGACCTCCAGAGGGACATAGAGGTGCCGACGCAGGAACTCGCTCCGGATCCGGTTGCCGAGAGCGATCAATCGCTTGCTCCGATCCTTCTTTACTTCCGGTGGAGTGTCCTCGAGCATCCTCGCAGCCGCAGTGTCGGGGCGTTCCGAGTATCGGAAGACATGGAGCTTCGAGAACCCGACGTGTTGGGTCATCGCGAGCGTTGCCCCGAACTGTTCCTCGGTTTCGCCGGGGAATCCAACGATGATGTCCGTCGCCAACGCGAGTCCATCGATGCGGGCCTTGGCCTTCTCGACCGCTTCGACGAACCCGCGGATCCGATAGGGACGGTTCATAGCGGCCAGGACCGAATCGTGACCCGCTTGCATGGGAACGTGGAGGTACCGACACATCCGTGGCTCGGCGGCGATGAAGTCGATGACCTCCGTGGTCAGGTGGTTCGACAGGATCGAGGACAGCCGCAGGCGCCACAACCCATCGATGCGCAGGAGCCGCTCGAACAGACGGAGGAGGTCCTTCTCGTCTCCGCCCTGGTCGTAGCCGTACTTGCCGAGGTGCACTCCCGTCAGAACGACCTCGCGCGCTCCGGCTCGTACGCGCCTCGTGGCCTCGTCGATGAGAGCGTCCTCGTCGAGCGTCCGGAGCGGTCCCCTGGTGGTCGGGATGATGCAGAAGGTGCACCACTCGTCGCAACCAGTCTGCGCCTTCAGATTGGCCCGTACGCGGGTTCCGGCCGCGATCTCCGTCGGGCGGGGATCGCCGCGACGCATCCCGATCTGCAACAGCGGCGCCGTAGATGCCTGTTCGCCGAGGAGCTCCGCGAAACGCTCCTTCTCGTCGTTACCGACGATCAGATCGACGCCTTCGATCGCGGCGATCTCATCCGGGTCGGACACCGCGTAGCACCCGACGACCACGACCTTGGCGTCAGGATGATTGCGAACCGCCCGGCGGATCGCCGAGCGCGATGCCTTGGTTGCTTCACGGGTCACCGTGCAGGTATTGATCACCACGACGTCGGCGGGCTCATCAGCCCGAGCGGCGACCGCACCTCGGGTCGCCAGTTGTTCGGCCATCGAGTCCGACTCGGCCTGGTTCAGGCGGCATCCAAGCGTCTGGAACAGAACCTTCGGCGCCTCCACCCCGGTGCTCATCGGAAGAATCTAGTGCACTCCGCCTAGCCGATGAGGCCGTAGTGGTACAGAACGGCGGCGACGGAGACGATCGGCGCATTCTCGGTCCGGAGGATGCGGGGACCCAGCGATACGAGCTGCCCGCCGGCATCCGCGAGGGCCTCTGCCTCCTCGCGGGCGAAGCCACCTTCGGGACCGACAACGAGAGCGATGCGATCCGGGGGCCCGTGGAGCGCGGTCCGCAAAGGAAGGGATGCGCCCTCCCACAAGACGACGGTGGCCTGCTCGTTAGCGACCCTCGCCAGCATCCGCTCCCACGACAGTGGTTGATCCGTACGCATCACGAACGGGCTTCTGGACTGCTTGGCCGTCGATCTCGCGATCGCTCCCCAACGCTCGGCCAAGCGTGCGGCCTTGGCCTGGTCCCACCGGACCACCGAGCGCTCGGACGCGAACACGGTCGTCTCGGCGACGCCCATCTCGGCGAGCCGTTCAACGACGTCGTCGACCTTCCCGCCCTTGGCCGCGCCCTGGTAGACGACAACTTCCGGGAGTAGGGGGCGACGGAGCTCGCTCTCGAGGATCTCAGCGATGAGGGATCCACCCTCGACACGAGAGGCCGCGCAGCGCGCGACCGTGCCGGCCCCGTCTGTCACCGTGATCACGTCGGGCGGAGCCACCCGCAACACCTTGAGAGCGTGGCGTGACTCATCGGGCGGAAGGGTTACCTCACCGGCCCCCAACGACCCGAGCGGGACGAGGAACCAGGGTTGGTTGCTCATCGGAAGGCTTGTTTGAACTTCTCGAAGAATCCTTTGGACCCGGCCTCCTCGCCGCGCATCTCCGCGAGCCGGGCGATCAGATCGACCTGCTCGGCGTCGAGATCGGTGGGCGTTTCTATCTTGAGGACCGCGACGAGGGTTCCTCGGCCGCGACCGTTGAGTCTCGGCATCCCCCGTGCCTTGAGACGGATGATCTCGCCCGACTGGGTACCAGGAGAGACCTCGATCTCCTCAGGGTCCTCGAGCGTGGGGACCTGAACCACCCCGCCGAGGGTTGCGATCGTGAACGGAACCCTGACCTCACAGGCGAGGTCGTCGCCGCCGCGCTGGAAGATCTCGTGCGGCTCGACGCGGATCTGCACGTAGAGATCGCCTGCGCTCGCGCCTCTCACGCCGGCCTCTCCCCTGCCGGCGACCTTGAGGCGAGCGCCGTCGTCGATCCCCGCGGGGAGCTGGATGGTGATGGTGTCCGCCACCGGCACACGCCCCTTTCCGCGACATGCGGGGCATGGGGTGGGTATCTCGTTTCCGGTCCCGGAGCACTTCGGACAGGTGGCTGCGGTCATCACGTCACCGAAGATGGAACGCTGTACCTGGCGCACCTGACCCGCGCCGCCGCAGGTGGAGCAGGTGATCGGAGAGGTCCCGGGAGCCGCGCCGTTGCCGGTGCAGTCCTCGCAGGTTCCGAGTGTGCTGATCTCGACGTCCTTGTTCACACCGGTCGCTGCGTCCTCGAGGGTGATCACGACCTCGGCGAGGAGGTCGGTTCCGCGGGCAGATCCTCGTGACCCGCCACGGGGGCCCGCTCCTCCGAAGAACGTCGAGAAGATGTCCGAGATGCTGCCGAAGTCTCCGAAGTCGCCGACCCCGGCGCCTGCCCGCGCATCACCGAAGCGGTCGTAGTGGCTCCGCTTCCCGTCGTCCGAAAGGACGTCGTACGCGTGCGAGACCTCTTTGAAACGCTCGTGGGCATTGGGGTCAGGGTTGGTGTCGGGATGCAGCTCCCGGGCGAGCCGCCGGTACGCGACCTTGATCTCCTCGACGGTCGCGTCGCGGGTCACCCCCAGAACCTCATAGTGATCCTTAGCCATCAGTGCACTCTAGGCGGAGGGCCCGGTCAGCATGCGACCGAGGTTGGTGGCCACCTCGTACACCGCCGCGATCGAGCGCCGGTAGTCCATCCTCGTCGGCCCGACCACGCCAAGGGTTCCCAGGACCACGCCCTCGGAGCCGTAAGGAGCGGTGATCACGGCGCAGTGCTGCATCTCTTCGATGAGGTTCTCGGATCCGATCCGCACCGACATCGAATCGACCGACAAACCTTCGGCGAGTAACTCCAGCAGGATGCGGCGATGCTCCAGTGCTCCGATCACCTGTCGAACCGTTTCGAGGTCGGAGAACTTGTGTTCATCGACCATGTTCGAGGTTCCTTCAAGGAATACGCGCTCGCCCTCGTGCGCGGCCAGTGCGGATTCGAGTACTGTGCCGACGCGCGTAGCGGCATCTCTGAACTCAAGTGGGATACCCTCGACCGCGCCGAGGATCGTCTGCGCAACACTCTCGAGCGGCTTCCCGACGACCAGTCCGTTGAGGATCGCGGCCGTGCGATCGAGTTCTCCGTCATCGATGTCCTCGGGCACTCGGACGACATGGTTCTCGACGCGACCCGAGTCGGACACGATGACGACCATCGCCCTGTCGCCGCCGAGACCGACGAGTTCGACGTGACGAGCAACGCTGCGATCGAGGGCGGGCGAGAACACGAGCGCGGCATGGTTGGTCATGTTCGAGAGAAGGCCCGCGGTCTGGCGCAATGCATCCTCGAGTTCCCAGCGAGCCTCGTCGTAGAAAGTCTGGATCTGCTTGGTCTCGGCGGACGGAAGCTTCGCCCCCGCGGCGTAGGCGTTGACGAAATAGCGATACCCGCGGTCGGTTGGGATCCTGCCGGCCGAGGTGTGCGGCTGATGGATGTAGCCCAACTCCTCGAGCGCGACCATCTCGTTCCTGACGGTCGCGGATGAGACCCCCAGCCCATACTGCTCGACGAGCGTCTTCGAACCGACCGGCTCACCGGCGGTCACGTAGTAGGAAACGATCGCCCTCAGGATGGTCGCTTTGCGATCGTCGAGAGGCTCGCCAGCTTCTGGGTTCTGTGTCCGCATGGTGGCTCCATCGTACCCGCCCTTAGCACTCAACTTCCAGGAGTGCTAACCGGCGACCTTCTCGCTCAGCCGAGGGTTCCGTCGACGCGGACGTCGTGGTCCCGGCCCCCGCACACGGGGCACTGGGGAAGCAGACCGGAGGCCAGTTCGGTACGGCACAGAGGACACAGGCCTCGGAGATCGGCCAGGGTCGGGCCCTCGACCGGGGCGCCTTCGACCAGGACGATGGCACCGGAGGTGCTAGAGGCTTGCACCGAGTGATCGTGCTCGCACCGGTACTCGTCGGCTCCGGGCACCGAGCCCCACCTCGAGGTGAAGGTCAACCCGCAATCCGAGCACGTCAGATTCCCGAGGTACGTCATCGTTTCAGGATTACAGAGCCTGAGATCGGTGAAGGAAAGGCCCCCGGGCTAACGCGCCAGGGCGATGAACAGCACGATCAGCACTGCGCCCGCGAGGGCGAGGCCCGTGTCCGAGGTCACCATCTTGAAGAACCGGCTGCTCATTGCCGCCTCCCGTCCGGAGGGCTGGATTCGCTTGCCTAGATGACATCGGCTCCTCCCAACCCCTACTTGACGGTTCGCCCTGCAAGCCTCAATGCCTCCGTGACGGCCTCAACTGGGTCCTCGAAGGGGGCCACGCCGGGGAGGTCCCAGGTCTCGATCCCGACCACGGGCGTCCCGGTCTTCAGGGCGAAGGCGATCTCCGAGAGGGTACCCGTCTCGCCTCGCACCGCGACCACGGCATCGGACGCCCTCACCACGAGCGCGTTGCGGATCTCGCCGAGGCCGGTGGTCATCGCGACGTCGACGTAGGGGTTCGCATCCGCACGGTCGGAGGTCGGGAGGATCCCGAGGGTCGTGCCGCCGGCGGACTTGGCTCCCCGGCAGGCGGCCTCCATCACACCGGTCATGCCTCCGCAGACCAGCACGGCTCCGCTCTCTCCGACGGCGCGCCCCACGGCTTCGGCGAGCCGATCGGTACCGGGATCGGGGACCCCGGCCCCCACCACGCCGATATAAGGACGGGCGTTAGGACTTACTTCCATGGATCGACCGTACCCCCAGAGGGGCAGGGGGAACGACGGAAACGTGCGTCAGGCGTAACGGACGAAGCGGTCTTCGAGATTGACGTCGCCGAGGCGTTCGATGACCTCAACCAGGAGCGCCGCGCACACCGGATCGAATTGAATGCCTGCGTTCTTCACTATCTCGTCGAGAGCGTGCTCGATCGGAAATGCTTTCCGATAGGGACGGTCGGTCGTCATCGCGTCGAACGCGTCACACACTGCCACGATGCGGGCTCCGAGGGGGATCTGGTCACCCTTGAGGCGCATCGGATAGCCGGTGCCATCCCAACGTTCGTGGTGGTGATAGATGACCGGCAGCGCGGCTTTGAGGAAGTCGATCCCTTCGAGCATCCGCTTCCCGATCGCGGGATGCGTCCGCATCATCGCCCACTCGTCCTCGGTGAGGGGACCGTCCTTACGCAGGACCTCATCCGGGATCCCGATCTTGCCGACATCGTGGAGGATCGAACCGAGACGCACCGCCTGGCGCGTCTCGTTCGTCACCTGCATCGCGTCGGCGAGCGCACCCGAAAGATCGCGGATGCGACTCGTGTGGGCCTGCGTGTAAGGGTCGCGAGCCTCGAGGGCCGAGACCAGAGCCTCGATCGTCGATGTGTACTGACTCTCGAGCCTGGCGGCGAGCTGGATCTTGGAATACGCGTTGGCGGCGAAGGTGGTCAGTACCTCAACGTGCCGGGGGTCCTCGTTTCGGAA
>WHTI01000204.1 GCA_009377815.1 Actinomycetota bacterium | reverse complement strand
GAACGCGGGACGAGCTTAGGTGACGGAGGCGTATGAGCGAATCCCAGTCGATGGGCGCATACCTCCGCGGCGCGCGGCGTAGACGACGCATCTCGATCGAGCGGGCTTCGGAGGACACAAAGATCCGGGCGGACTTCCTCATGCGGATGGAGTCTGACGAGTTCGATTTCCTCGCGCCCGCCTACGTCCGGGGCTTCCTCAAGCAGTACGCCCTCTACCTGCGCGCCGATCCCGATCCCTTGCTCCGCGAATTCGAACGGCGCTACGCCACGAGCCGGATCGATCCGACCGAGTACCTCGTCAAAGAACGCAAGAAGATGCCCAAAGAGCGCAACCCGCGCAACCGTTGGATCGTCGCGGCGGGTTCTGCGGCTGTTGTCTTGATCTTCCTCATGTTCATCGGTCTCTCTCAGGGCGGCGGCAACGATCCCGGCGACCAGGCCGGGGCCAAAGCCAGTCCGACCGCGATCGCCAGCGCGACGCCGACCCCCACGCCCACGCCGACCGAGTCCGCCACCGAGCAACCGGAGGAGGACGACGAGGTCGCGGTCAACGACGGGCTGAACGTGAAGCTCGTCGCCGCCCGGGCCGATTGCTGGATCGAGGTGACGGTCGACGGCGAGGTGGTCTTCTCGGACACGATGTTGATGGGAGAGGAGCAGAAGTTCACCGCCGAGGACGACATGTCGATCATCTTCGGCTTCGCACCGGGGATCGATCTCCACGTGAACGGCCAGAACTTCGGCGCCCCCGGGGGCCCGGATCAGTCCGTCCTCAACCTCCCCGAGGACATCGACTCCCTCTAGTGCGAGCCCCTGCAGAAGTGGTCGCTCCGGCCAAGGTCGCCATCGTCACCCTCGGGTGTCCCAAGAACGCCATCGACTCCGAGGGTCTCGGCGGGTTGCTCGCGGCCGGCGGTCACGATGTCATCGAGTCGCCTGAGGATGCCGACGTCGTGCTCGTCAACACTTGCGGGTTCATCGATCCGGCACGGCGCGAGACGGTCGAAGAGGTCCTCGATCTGGCCGAACTCAAGGATGTGGCGCTCAAGGGTCTGATCATGACCGGCTGTCTCGTGGCGCGCGCGGCGGACGACCTCGCCGATTCGCTCCCGGAGGTCGATGCGTTCGTCGACTTCGCGGCCTACGGGCGCGTCGCCGACATCGTCGGTCAGGTCGCGAATGGGACGCTCGCCGAACGCATCCAGGGCGATCCCGGAACGCGCTTCGATCCCGCATGGTGGGACGCAACGATCGCCGCGAGCCCACGCATCAGGTTCGGACGCGCGCCGTGGGCCTACGTGAAGATCGCCGAGGGTTGCGATCGCGGCTGTACCTTCTGCGCGATCCCGCTGATGCGCGGCAAATTCGTGTCGCGCGCTCCCGAGACCATCGTCGAAGAGATCCGTCATCTCGCATCCCAGGGCATCTCGGAGATCTCTCTGGTGAGCCAGGACTCGGTCATGTGGGGACGCGACACCGGCGCCGGGGAACTGAAGGGTCTGATCACCAAGCTCGAGGGGATCGACGGCCTCAAGCGCGTGCGTCTCATGTACCTCCACCCCCAGGGGGTCACCGTCGAGCTGATCGACACGATGCTCGAGTCCGAGGTCGTCGTGCCGTACTTCGATCTGTCCCTGCAGCACGTGGCACCTTCAGTGCTGAAAGGTATGGGCCGCTGGGGCGGCAGGGACCGGTTCGAGAAGATGATCGGTCGGATCCGCGCCGCCGACTCGCTCGCCGGCGTACGTTCGACCTTCATCATGGGCTTTCCGGGTGAGACCGACGCCGATGCCCGCGAGGTTCGCTCCTTCATCGAGGACTCCGAACTCGATTGGATCGGCGTCTTCACCTACTCGCGCGAGGAGGGGACCCGGAGCCACGACATGGACGCCCAGGTGGATCCCTCGGCGGCCCGAGAGCGTTCCGAGATGGTGTCCGTGGCGGCCGAGAACGCCATGGGGCGCCGGGCGTCGTCCCTGATCGGGCACCGCTTCGAGGTCCTCGCCGAGCGCTACGACATCGACGAGAAGGCGTGGATCGGGCGGTCACAGCGGGAGGCCCCCGAGGTCGACGGCGAGATCAGCTTCGAATCCACTCAGCCGGTGTCGGTGGGGGACTACCTCGAGGTCGAGATCACCGGAGCGAACGGCGCCGATCTGAGCGGCGCGGTTACGCTTCCTGGGTGAACCTTCCCAATTCGATCACCGTAGGGCGCGTCTTCCTCGTGCCGGTGTTCCTCTGGCTCGCCTACCGGAACTCGGACGCGAGTGCGGTCGCAGCCTTCGCCGTGTTCTTCGTGGCGTCGGTGTCCGACTACTTCGACGGGAGGATCGCCCGCAGCCGGGGGCTCGAATCGAGGATGGGGGCGTTCCTCGACCCGCTCGCCGACAAGCTGCTGGTCGGCGCGGCCCTACTTGTCCTCGTCGACACCAGGGAGTTCCCCCTGTGGGCCGCGCTCGTGATCGGAGCCCGGGAGATCGCGGTCCAGATCCTCCGTACCCAGATCGTCGGTGGCGGGGGATCGATGCCCGCCTCGAAGGCCGGCAAGCTGAAGACCTCGTTCCAGATCCTGATGGTTGGTTGGTGGCTGCTGCCGTGGAGCGACATCAACGTCGGCCACTGGGCCCTGATGTGGATCGTACTGGTGACCACCATGACGTCAGGCGTTGAGTATTTCCTCCGAAGCATCCGAGCGTCCGCGGGCGAAGAGATGCGGGCGTGAGGATGCTGAGGTTGGCTCGTTCTCCGGAGGTTGTCACCTGAGGGCCGAGATCGTCGGCGTCGGGACCGAGTTGCTGCTCGGTCAGATCGCCAACACGAACGCACAGAGCATCTCGCAGATGCTCGCCACCATCGGGGTCGACGTTCACCATCACGTTGCGGTCGGCGACAACCTCGACCGGGTCGTCGACACCATCAAGACCGCGCTCGACCGGTCCGACGCGGTGATCGTCACCGGTGGGCTCGGACCGACCCCGGACGACCTCACCAGGGAAGCGGTCGCGGCCGCGCTCGGCGTTCCGTTGGTCCGCGACGAGACCCTGGCCGGCATCATCCGGGGCATCTTCGAGTCGCTCGGGCGCGTGATGCCCGAGGAGAACCTCAAGCAGGCCGATCTTCCCGAAGGCGCCGAGCCGATCGCTCCGGAGGGGACCGCTCCCGGCATCGTTGCTCGTGCCGGCGACAAGATCCTGTTCTGCGTTCCCGGGGTGCCGTGGGAGATGCAGGCGATGATGGACAAGACGGTGCTTCCCGAGCTGCGGCGCATGACCGGCGATGCGACCCTGGCGACGCGGGAGATCATCGTCATCGGTCTCGGCGAATCGCACACCCATAAGACGATCGCCGATATCGTCGCCGTGCAGACGAACCCGACGATCGCTTACCTCGCGTCTTCGGGCTTCGTGAAGGTGAGGCTGACCGCGAAGGCAGATACCGAGGACGACGCGCTCGCGTTGATCCAACCGGTCGAGAGCGAGATCCGCTCGCGCCTTGGGGTCAACGCGATCGCCGGCGAGGGCGGCACCGTCGCTCAGGTCCTCGGTTGGCTCCTCAAGGGTCGCGGTGAGACGGTGGCGGCGGCGGAATCGCTCACGGGAGGTCTCATCGGTGCCGAGCTCACCAAGGCCGAGGGCGCCAGCGACTTCTTCCTCGGCTCGATCGTCGCCTACGCGACCGAGTCCAAGGCGACGATCATGGGTGTCGATCGCGAGCTGCTCGAGGAGCACGGACCGGTGAGCGAGGAGACCGCGGGGCAACTCGCCGAACGAGCGGCGGAACGGTTCGGGGCCGACCTCGGTATCTCGGCCACCGGTGTCGCCGGCCCGGCGGCTCAGGACGGACATCCCGTGGGCACCATCTTCGTGGGGGCTCACTACAAGGGCAGAACCGAGGTCCGGAACCCGAGGGGATACGGGACCCGCGATCACATCCGCGG
>WHTI01000198.1 GCA_009377815.1 Actinomycetota bacterium | reverse complement strand
TCTCGTTGCGCGACGCCAGCTTGATCGCCTCGTAGCCGAGTCCGGCCAGTAAGGGGATCATCGCCAAGCGCAGGCTGATGCGAGGGATCAACGCCGCCGACAGGAACAGGTCCAGAACGAAGTGGCCCAGGATCGTAAGGAACAGCACGATGAACAGGAAGTTCGTCCCACACCTGACGTGCAGGGTCGAGTACTTCTCATCGATGAGCGCCGGGTCCATCGGATCACCGTTCTCGTACGCGTAGATCGTTTTGTGCTCGGCTCCGTGGTACTGGAAGACGCGCTTGACGTCCTTGAACTGACCGATGAACAAGAGATAGCCGACGAACAGGGCCAGCCGGATGGCGCCCTCGATCAAGTTGTAGGCGAGGTCGCGGTCCGCCGACACGTTGAAGAGGTTGCCCATGAGCTTGGTGCCGAACACCGGCAGCATGATGAACACCGCGGAGAACACGATCATGGCGAAGCCGAGGGTCCATCCGAGTTGCTTCTCGGAGACCTGCTCTTCTTCCTCGAGCGCGTGGTTGGCCGAGATCATCAATGCCTTGATCCCGATCGACAACGACTCACCGAGCACCATCACGCCACGGGCGAGAGGCCATTTGAGCCACGGGTGACGCTCGGCCATCTTGGGGAGCTCGTGGCGCTCGACGACGATCGATTCGTCGGGCTTCCTGCACGCCACCGACCATGACGCCGGACCGCGCATCATCACACCCTCTAGTACGGCCTGGCCCCCGATCGAGGGGCGCGCGCCTTGAGGGTGCGAATGGATCGGCCCTTTATCCCCCACGACTGGTTGAGTCTGCTACTCGGCTGAAGCTTCGGCCGTCTCGGCCTCGGGAGCTTCCTGCGCAGCAGGCTTCTGGAGGTTCGCGTACTTCTTCTGGAAGCGCTCGACGCGACCACCGGTATCGACCAGCTTCTGCTTACCCGTATAGAACGGGTGGCACTGGTTGCAGAGCTCGACGTGGAGCTCGGGCTTGACCGAGCGCGTGGTGAAGACGTTCCCGCAGGAACAAGTCACCTGGGTCTCGGTGTACTCGGGATGGATCCCCTGCCTCATGTCTCTTCCTTTCGAGTATCGGTCTCTTCTGGTTCTGGTTGTGCTTGGGCCTCTCGAGCCTTTCGAGCCTTCTCGTAGGCAACCGAGGCCTTCGCCATCATCTTGAAGGTGAGGATAAGGCCGCCCACCAGCAGAATGATAGTCAGCCACTGCGGCCAACCGAGCCCCAGGAGCAACTATTCCCCCTTGACCGGCGCCTTGGAGATCTCCTGGAGGAACTCTGCGTTCCCTCCGGTCGCCTTCATCTTGTCGACCAGTAGTTCGAGCGCACCGCCGTCGGCCAGGGCGTGGAGCACCCGGCGAAGACGCCACACGAGCTGGAGCTCCTGCGGCGTGAGGAGGAGTTCTTCCTTCCTCGTGCCCGAAGCCTGGATGTCGATCGCCGGGAAGATCCGCTTCTCCGACAGCTTGCGGTCGAGCTTCAGCTCCCAGTTACCGGTGCCTTTGAACTCCTCGAAGATGACCTCGTCCATCCTGGATCCGGTCTCGACCAGAGCCGTGGCGATGATCGTCAGGGAGCCGCCGTGCTCGATGTTCCGAGCTGCACCGAAGAACCGCTTCGGCGGGTACAGAGCGGTCGAGTCGACACCACCGGAAAGGATGCGTCCGGAGGCCGGCGTCGCGAGGTTGTAGGCACGTGACAGACGCGTGATCCCGTCCAGCAGGATGACGACATCCACGCCCATCTCGACGAGACGCTTGGCACGCTCGAGGGTGAGCTCGGTGACCTGGATGTGATCGTCCGACGGACGGTCGAAGGTCGAGTACACGACCTCGCCGTCCACCGAACGCTGCATGTCGGTGACCTCTTCGGGACGCTCGTCGACCAGCAGCACCATGAGTTTGACCTCGGGGTTGTTCGTCCTGATCGAGTTGGCGATCTCCTTCATGACCGTGGTCTTACCGGCCTTCGGAGGGCTCACGATCATCCCGCGCTGTCCCTTACCGATCGGTGCGATCAGATCGATGATGCGCGGAGTGATGTCCTTTGGGTTCTCGAACTGCTCGAGGGTCAAACGCTCCTCGGGATACAGCGGGGTCAGGTCGGCGAATCGAGGACGGTTCTGAACCTTCTCCGGCTCGGCTCCGTTGACCTCGCGGATCCTGAGCAACGCCTGGTACTTCTCGGTGTCCTTGGGTGAGCGCACCGAACCGGTGACCTCGTCACCCTTCCGGAGATGGAAGCGCCGCACCTGCGAGACCGACACGTAAACGTCCTTGTCGCCGGGCAGGTAGCCGCTCGTCCTCAGGAAGCCGTAGCCCTCGGGTAGGAGATCGAGGATCCCAGTCCTGACTTCGGCATTCGGATCGTCCTCGACCTCGACATCATCGTAGTCCTTGTAGTGCTGAGGGGCGACGTTGCCCGACCCGGGACCGGGACCCCCCCCGCCACCGCGTCTGCGACGCCTGCGGCGCCCCTGGCCCCCGCCCGGACCGTCCGCCTTCTCGCGCGGCCGGTTGCGGTTCCCACCTTGGTTCTGGTTCCGATTGCGATTGTTGTTGCGGGGGTCATCGCGGCGGTCGCGATCGTCGTGAGCGCTCTCGTCACGGACTCCCGACGACTCGGACGGAGCGGCGCCCTCGAGTGGAGGTGCGGCCTCGCGCTTCCGTTCCTGAGTCTTAGCCGGCTCAGGTGTCGAGGCCGCCGGAGCGCTCTCGCGCTTCGGACTGCCGTTACCCGACGGCTTGCTGCCCGCGATCTTCTCGATGATCTCGGCCTTCTTGAGGCCGTTCACCTTGAGATCGAGGGACTTGGCGATCGTCTTGAGTTCGGCGACGCCCTTCTCTTCTAGAACGCTCTTGTTCAGCGTCTCTGACACCTATCTATGCCTCCTGCATCGAGGAAGGCAGCTCGCCGAGATGCGGCTTAGCTGTCTCCCAGTCATTGATGAATCTTTCAAATCCCGCATCAGTGAGCGGGTGCTTGACGAGGGACTCGAAGACCTTGAACGGCATCGTCGCGATGTCCGCACCCATACGAGCCGACTCGACCACGTGAACTGGATGGCGAAGGCTCGCTGACAGGACCTGAGTCTCGTACCCCTGGACCGAGTAGATCTCGCAGATATCCGAAAGGACCCTGAGACCATCCGTGGAGATGTCGTCCAGCCTACCCAAGAATGGGGAAACGATGTAAGCCCCCGCTTCGGCCGCCAGGATCGCCTGGCTCGGGGTGAACACCAGGGTGATGTTCACGTTGATCCCCTCATCCGACAGGACCCGACACGCGCCCAGTCCCTCCGGGGTCATCGCGATCTTCACGACCGCGTTGTCGGCGATCTGGGCGATCTCGCGGCCCTGCTTGACCAGGACATCGGTGTCGTTCGAGGCCGTCTCGATCGAGACATCTCCGTCCACGACCGAGCAGATCTCTTTGACCAGGGGAAGGAAACCGGTTTCCTCTTTGCCGATCAGCGTCGGGTTCGTTGTTACCCCGCGCAGCACGCCCCAGGAAGCGGCCTTCCGGATCTCTTCGAGGTTCGCGGAATCGATCGACAACTTCATGTAACCATCCCTTTCTCCGAGGACCGAGCTTCGACCGCTCGCTCCAGTAGCAGACCTTTCTCATCCGATACCGAGACACCCCGCTCGGCGCTTTCGAGCGCCTTCTCGATCACGATCTCGATGATCTTGGTGAGGGTTTCATCGAGGTCGTAGTGCGGAACTATCGGCACCCCTCGCATCAGAGCCGACGACACCATGTATTTCTGGAGTCTCCGGATCTTCTTGAACGACGTCAGATACCGGTCCTGGGGACGCATCCGAGCCTCCCGGCTGCGGAGGTAAAAGTGACTCTTGTGGAGTTCTTCGTCCTCGACCGTCACGAGCAGCGGTACCACCACGGCGTCGTCACTTTCGATGCTTTGCAGGAACCCGGGAACGAGGTGAGCACCCTCGAGGATCAGATCGGTGCCCTCGGCGATGGCTCGGTTGATCAGTGACTGAGCGCCGACTGCGACAGCAGCGGCTTGCTCCCGGAACCCGATGAT
>WHTI01000197.1 GCA_009377815.1 Actinomycetota bacterium | reverse complement strand
TGTGAGCTCCGGATGATGGCCGCCGCCCAGAACCTCCGCAGGGTCTGGGCCTCGGCTCAGACTCGGAACGGTTCCCGCGTCTTCACCATCTTGCCGGCCTGATTCCTGGTCGACGATTCTGCGACGGCCTCTTAAGCAAGCCCCCGGGACCACAAAGGTCCCAAATGGCTCAAGGTCGTCCCCCTGGGAGGGTGCTTGCAATTGTTAGCAAGGTGGACTACCTTCACCGCCGTGCCCTACCGGGCTTGATCCGCCGCACCGCCTCCATGGCGGGTGGTGATGGTCGGTCCGGAGCCGGTCGCTGCGGGCGGTCCAAGAGCTTGCAACCGGGTGTGGTCGTACGGGACGTGGACGCCTTGAAATGTCCCTCCGTACGGCTGGCGACCAGAGAGAGCCCGTGTGTACTCCGGGTTCCGGCGGCGGCCCCACCACGGGGAGCCGGGGCGGACAGTAAGACGAGCAGAAGGAGACGCGATGTCGCGCCTACCCTCTATCTCGACGCGCGCCCTCCGCCTGGCGGTGGCGGCGTTGATGATCGGCCTTGCAGTACCTGCGTTCGCGCAGGAGGTCACCCCCGAGCCGGTGATAGACGGCGCTCCCAGCGCCATCTGGTACCTCTCGGGTGCAACGATCAAGGGACACCTCGAGAACGGAGCCCGGGGTGACGAGGTGACCCTGCAGTTCAAACGACCCGGTCGAGAGTGGAACGACTTCAAGACCAAGCCGGTCTCCGAGGATCGGACCGTCTCGTTCCGAGCCGCCGACCTGAAGACCACCAAGGTCTTCCGGCTGCAGTGGGTCGATGAGCTCACCGACGTGAGCAAGTACAGCGAGACCCACCGGGTCAAGGTGCGCCCGAGACTGACGGTGCGCCTCAAGCCCAAGCACGCCTTCCAGGGTGCGAGCGTGAAGCTCAAGGGTTCGCTCCTTCCCGCCCTGTCGAGCCGCAAGGTCGCGATCATGCGGAAGAACAACGGGCAGTGGAGCACCGTGAAGAAGATCGCGGCCGGCGACGGAACCTTCGCCCTGAAGGTGTCGTCGGATTCGGTCGGGAAGCGGAAGTTCAAGGCCGTCTTCGCCGGTGACAAGCTGAACCCGGCCCGCAGTCGCAAGGGCGTCCTCAAGGTCTACGACCCAGACCCCGCGACCTGGTACGGACCGGGCTTCTACGGCAACGGCACCGCTTGCGGCAAAACCCTTCGCCGCAAGACCCTCGGGGTTGCCCACCGCACGCTTCCGTGCGGAACGATGGTCAGCATCGTGTTCCAGGGCCGGTCGATCACGGTCCCGGTCATCGACCGAGGCCCGTACACCTCGGCCGAATGGGACCTCACCCAGGAGACCGCCGAAAGGCTGGGTTTCTCCGGAACCCAGACAGTGGGAACGCTCCACAAGTAACTCGCTGCCCCGCCCCCCTTCGGGGGCGGGGCCCCACCTGGGGCATTGGCCCGTTAGGGGCACTGCTTCTACTTATACTTGCGGCACCTTGGGTAGAGCGCTGGTACTCAATGCCTCGTTCCAGCCGCTGTGCGTAGTTCCAGTGCGGCGGGCGCTGGTCCTCGCCCTGAAGGGCAAAGCCGAGGTCCTTCATCACAACGGGATCGTGTTCCGGTCCGAGTCCCTGGAGATCCCGGGCCCCAGCGTCGTGCGGCTCAACTACTTCGTGAAGGTCCCCCTGAGGGCGAGGGCATCCCTGTCCCGCCGGGCCGTATTCGTGAGGGACAACTTCGAGTGCCAGTACTGCGGACGGCCGGCGGAGAACGTCGATCACGTCGTGCCCCGCAGCCGGGGAGGGGAGCACACGTGGGAGAACGTCGTCGCCTCGTGCCGCCCGTGTAACTCACGCAAAGAGAACAAAGCTCCCTCCGACCTCGGGATGAGGCTCCGCGGAGCCCCCCGAGCGCCACACGAGAGCGTGTGGATCGTGGTCGCCGCCGACCGCCACATCGACCCGACCTGGCACCAATACCTCCGCTTGCCGGAGAAGCTCTCCGCCCACCTCGTCTGAGGTTCCCGCTCCTCCGCCCTCTCCACCCACCCACCGCGATATCCACAGGATCCGTTCATAACGTCCGGTTTCGGTGGATAAACGCCGACTTTGGCCATCACAGGCAAGCGCAAGCTTGCACAGGAACAACACGCGCAACAAATTACAAGTTCGTAATTATGCCTGCATCGTTGACTCGGTGGGGCAAACGGGCGTACTTTGCCCTTCAAGTGGAGTGAAGTGGAGGAAAGTGGTTCAACGGGGAGCAGAACCCTCCGCCACACCTCCAACGAGACGACGACAGGGGAGCGAGTGGATTTCACCGGGGAGTTCCGGCACTCGATCGACGCCAAGGGGCGTTTGATCGTGCCTTCCTCCCTGCGCGAGCGCCTCGGCACCAACGTCCGCCTGTCCCGCTGGCTCGATAACTGCATCGCGGTGTGGTCGGACGAGGGCTGGGGCCGGATCGTGGCCCAGCTCCAGGAGCAGGAACGCTCCAAGGCGAACGCACGGCGGTTCCTGCGGCAGTTCACTTCGAGCACCTCCCACGAAGAGATCGACAAGCAAGGACGGGTCTCAGTGTCCCAGAAGCTGCGGGACGTTGCCGGGATCGACAAGGACACGGTGGTCATCGGCGCGCTGGACCACGTCGAGCTATGGGACCCACGGCGTTGGGCGGAACACGAAGCGGACACGGCAGACGGCGAATCGTTCGACGACCTAGCCAGCGGACTGAACTTCTGATGCTTCGGCGAGAGGAAAGGGCGGGCGCGATGGACTACAGGAGGGATCACGTAAGGACGTATCTCGGCCAGGCTGTACTCGTTGCCACCCTGTGCGCGTCGACGGCAGCCGTCGTCGTGGGCATGCTCCAGGTCGCCGTCCGGGCGCTGGGGAACCTCTGATGGGAGACCACACGTGGACCACGAGCCAGTCCTCGCACGAGAAGCCCGAGACCTCCTCCTCCCTGCGTTGGAACATGGGGGAGTCGTCGTCGACGGCACCCTCGGTCGCGGTGGACACGCTCGGCTCATTCTCGACGGCGCGCCGGAAGCGGAACTCGTGGGCATCGACCGCGACCCGGAAGCCCTGGAGGCGTGTCGGACCAACCTCGCCGCGTATTCGGAGCGCGTTCGGTTCGTTCGTGACGACTTCGCGCGACTCTCGTCCGTACTGGAACGACTCGGGATTGCGGCGGTTCGCGGAGTCCTACTCGACCTTGGAGTTTCCTCACCCCAACTTGATGAAGCGCATCGAGGCTTCTCTTTCCGAGGAGACGGACCCCTCGACATGCGCATGGACCCCACCCAACGTCTCTCGGCGGCAGGTGTCGTGAACGACTACCCGGTCCTAGAACTCGAGCGCGTCCTTCGCTCCTACGGCGAAGAGCGCTACGCACGCCGTGTGGCGCGGGCGATCGTCCGGGCGAGGCCGCTGTCGACCACGACCGAACTCGCTGAGGTCGTCGCGGGCGCCGTGCCGGCCGCATCCCGTCGCACCGGTGGTCACCCGGCGCGCCGTACGTTCCAGGGGATCAGGATCGAGGTCAACGACGAGTTGGGAGAACTGCAGCGCGCTCTTCCCCAGGTCGTCGATGCCCTCGAGCCCGGTGGCCGAGTGGTCGTCATCTCGTATCACTCGCTGGAGGACCGGATCGTGAAGAGGTTCTTCAACGAGTCGGCCAAGGGTTGTGTTTGCCCACCAGATTTCCCCGTATGTCGCTGCGACGCGCAAGCCTCCCTGCGCGTGATCACCAGGTCCACGGTGCGGCCTCGGTCCGAAGAGATCGAGAGGAACCCCCGAGCCTCTGCGGCCAAGCTTCGCGCGGCCGAACGAGTTTCGGCCGAGGCCGCACCCCTCCCTGGTGAGAGGAAAGCGTCATGAGCGAGTCCATGCACGTCCGTTTCGGGGCACGCCCGTCGCGATGGGGAACAGCGTGAGTGCGCAGCCGTCGCAGGTACGGCGCGCGCAGAAGCGTCCGGTGCCGCCGGCGCTGCGGGTCGTGCGCCGGTCGAAGCCCCAGCGCCTCGCTCCCGATGCCAGAAGGCGACGGGTCCCGATGTTCGTCGGCGGCGTGATCGT
>WHTI01000445.1 GCA_009377815.1 Actinomycetota bacterium | reverse complement strand
GTCATGCACTACTCTCAACATCAGGCGTACCTTCCCCGCCGGCTCCAACCGGCGACTCGAGTTCAGGATCTCGGGAGGGTACGCCGCCCTCTTTTCCGGATGGCCCATCCACAACTTCTACGTATAACTCGGTGGTTCACCCGGCCGCAGCGTTACCTCTTGACCCCGCAACCGATAGATTGCTTGGAGGCTCAGGCTGCCTGGCCTGTTCGGGGGCGTGCGACGGGACGAGACGGAGGCATAAACGGGTGTTGACGGGCGAGCTGAGGTCGCAGATCGACGGCATCTGGAATTCGTTTTGGTCCGGGGGCATCTCCAACCCACTCGAGGTGATAGAGCAGCTCACCTACCTGCTCTTCATCAAGCGCCTCGACGACCTCCAGACCCTCCAGGAGAACAAGGCCAACCGCCTCGGCGAGCCCGTCACCCGGTCGATCTTTCCCGACGGCGAAGACGACCGCGGGCGCTCCTACCAGGATTTCCGGTGGAGCCGCTTCAAGAACATGGCGCCGGCCGCGATGTTCACCATAGCCGGCGAGCACGTCTTCCCCTTCCTGCGGACCCTCGGCGGTGAGGGCTCGACCTACGCCACCCACATGCGCGACGCACGCTTCACGATCCCCACGCCCGGCCTCCTCCAGAAGGCCGTCGACGGCCTCGACCGGGTGCCGATGGTCGACCGCGACACCAAGGGCGACGTCTACGAGTACATGCTCAGCAAGATCGCAACGGCCGGCCAGAACGGCCAGTTCCGCACACCGCGTCACATCATCCAGCTGATGGTCGAGATGATGGCCCCAGCGCCCAACGACGTGATCTGCGACCCGGCCAGCGGCACCTGCGGCTACCTCGTGGCCGCAGGTGAGTACGTGCGACGCCACCATCCCGAGGCTCTGCGCGACCCGGATCTGAACCGGCACTTCCACGAGGAGATGTTCAACGGTTTCGACTTCGACAACACCATGCTGCGCATCGGTAGCATGAACATGCTCCTCCACGGCATCGAGCACCCCGACGTCCGCTACAAGGACTCCCTGGCCGAGGAGCACGGCGGCGAGGAGGAGGCTTACTCGCTGATCTTGGCCAACCCCCCGTTCGCCGGGTCGC
>WHTI01000233.1 GCA_009377815.1 Actinomycetota bacterium | reverse complement strand
TTCCGGAAGCCGAAGAGATCCTGGCCGCGCGGGGGATCCCCGCGATCACCCTCTTCTCCGATCCCTACGGCGCCGAGGCGATGACCGAGCACACGTTCCAGGCCGGTCCCTCGAAGGTCTGGGAGGCTCGCCGCTTGGCCGCGTACCTCGACTCGGACCGCGGCTATCGCAAGGTCGGAGTCCTCGCCCCGAACACCGACGAAGGAGCTGTCGCGATCGAAGCGATCCAGGCGGAGATGCCGTCGCGCACGAGGGTTGTCGGGGTCACTTATGCATCGCAGGAAACCCTGAGGTCCGGTCTGGAACGACTTCGCCGGGCGCATGTCGAGGCGGTGATCTTCGACGGTTCCCCGGCGGGCTTCCGCACTACCATCGAGGCGGTGACCGAGATGGGTGCTCTCTATGAAGGAACCGAGTCGGCGCGTATCGCCTCCGCTCGACCAAAGGATCGTCGCGCTCGCACCGTCACCGGTTGGTGGCACCCGCAACTGGCGGCATTCGATGGAGCGATCAGCCCGCGGGTGGGTCCCGGCACCCCCCCGGGGACGGTGGCCTCGGATACCTACGCACGGGGAGTCCACTACCTTCCGGTGCCGAGCTTCAAATCGTTCCGCATCGCATTCGAAGAGTGGTGGGACCAGGAGCCGTTCGCATGGGAACAGCGTTCGTACGACGCGGTGAAGCTGATCGGGTGGGCGGCTGAGCGCGCCGAGCCCGGTGCCGACCTCAGCCACGAGATGGAGAAGATCGAGGGCCAGCGGTTCGGCGGCCTCGACATAACCCTCGGGCCCGACGATCACATGCTGGTCGATCAATCTCGCGTCGGGCTCTGGGTGGTTCCGGCCGCGGCAGCCGAGGTCAGGGAGCGCGACCGTCTCCCGGAGAACCTCCCCTGGGTTCCTCTGGCGCGCGGGTTCTCGCTCAACGGCAAAGTGACCGACGTTGCCCCTTCGGACTGGGAGTCACTGTTCCGGAACCCACCCCCGGCCGGAGCTCCTCCGCCGGCGAACCGCCGGTGGAGGTTCGGGGTTTCGACCCCCCGGTCCGATCCCTGGTCGTAGATGACTCGGACCGCGAAACTCGCCCTCCGCTTCACTTAGGCACGACCTCGGCTGTGCCGATGGAGCAGTTATGGGTTTACGGCCAGAATCGTGTCTGGGGCCCACATCGAGCATCGGACGTTGGCAGGGAACGTATCGGATACCTCGAACGTTCTATTGGTAGTAGTTGCTTAGGGGGAAGGAATATGACATCCCCCTCCGTATAATCGAGATAGGTCAGACAAGAGGCCCGATGCATATGTCGGGCGCAAGCCAGAGGAGGCGTGGCCCAAGTGTTCGAACGATTTACAGACAGGGCCCGCAGGGTGGTAGTTCTCGCTCAAGAAGAGGCGAGGCTTCTCAATCACAACTACATCGGCACCGAGCACATCTTGCTCGGGCTGATCCATGAAGGCGAAGGCGTCGCAGCCAAGGCCCTCGAGTCGCTGGGGATCTCTCTAGAGAAGGTCCGTCAGCAGGTCGAGGAGATCATCGGTGCGGGCCAGTCGCCACCCTCGGGTCACATCCCCTTCACCCCACGAGCCAAGAAGGTTCTCGAGCTGTCGCTTCGCGAGGCGCTGCAGCTCGGACACAACTACATTGGCACCGAGCACATCCTTCTCGGGCTGATCCGCGAGGGCGAAGGCGTTGCCGCTCAGGTCCTCGTCAAGTTGGGGGCCGATCTCGGTCGTGTCCGTCAGCAGGTCATTCAGCTTCTGTCCGGTTACTCCGGTCAGAAGGGCGAGCCCGCAGCCGCCGGTGGCGGCGGTGGCGAGTCCCCGCAGGGTTCGCTGGTGCTCGACCAGTTCGGTCGCAACCTGACCCAGAACGCACGTGAGAACAAACTCGACCCGGTCATCGGTCGCGAGAACGAGATCGAGCGCGTCATGCAGGTGCTGTCTCGCCGCACCAAGAACAACCCCGTTCTGATCGGCGAGCCCGGCGTCGGCAAGACCGCGATCGTCGAGGGCCTCGCGCAGGCGATCGTCAAGGGCGAGGTGCCCGAGACACTCGAGAACAAGCAGCTCTACACGCTCGACCTCGGTGCTTTGGTCGCCGGCTCGCGCTACCGCGGTGACTTCGAAGAGCGCCTCAAGAAAGTCCTCAAGGAAATCAAGACCCGGGGCGACATCATCCTGTTCATCGACGAGCTGCACACGCTCGTTGGTGCGGGTGCCGCCGAAGGCGCGATCGACGCGGCCAGCATCCTGAAGCCCATGCTCGCCCGTGGGGAGCTCCAGACGATCGGTGCGACCACACTCGACGAGTACCGCAAGCACCTCGAGAAGGACGCGGCTCTCGAACGACGCTTCCAGCCGATCAAGGTCCCCGAGCCGTCGGTCGCGCACACGATCGACATCCTCAAGGGACTGCGTGACCGCTACGAGGCGCACCACCGGGTCAACATCACCGACCAGGCCCTCGTTGCCGCGGCCAACCTCGCACACCGCTACATCGCAGACCGTTACCTGCCCGACAAGGCGATCGACCTGATCGACGAGTCCGGCTCCAGGTTGCGCATCCGCAGGATGTCGGCACCGCCCGACAGCCGCGAGCTCGACGACAAGATCGCCGATGTCCGGCGCAAGAAGGAAGAGGCGATCGAGCAGCAGGACTTCGAGCGCGCCGCGTCGTTCCGCGATGAGGAGAAGACCCTCATGGAGGAGCGCTCGCTCAAGGAATCCGAGTGGAAGACCGAGCAGGGCGACGCCTTCGCTACGGTCGACGAGGAGCAGATCGCCGAGGTCCTGTCGTCCTGGACCGGCATCCCCGTTACTTCACTTACCGAGGAAGAAACCGCCAAGCTGTTGCGCATGGAAGACGAGATGCACAAGCGGATCGTCGGTCAGCACGATGCGATCTCCGCGGTGTCGCGTTCGATCCGCAGGACGCGCGCCGGCCTGAAGGACCCGAAGCGTCCCGCCGGATCGTTCATCTTCCTCGGCCCCTCGGGCGTCGGGAAGACCGAGACCGCCAAGGCACTCGCCGAGTTCATGTTCGGCGACGAGGACGCGCTGATCATGCTCGACATGTCCGAGTACATGGAGAAGCACACGGTCAGTCGTCTGGTCGGTTCGCCTCCGGGCTACGTCGGCTACGAAGAGGGCGGTCAGCTGACCGAAGCGGTCAGACGTCGTCCTTACTCGGTGGTGCTCCTCGACGAGATCGAGAAGGCGCACCC
>WHTI01000284.1 GCA_009377815.1 Actinomycetota bacterium | reverse complement strand
GACGGCGTGGGCGAGCCAGGTATCCGACTGGCAGCGGCGTTACCCCCTCCGCTATGACCAGGACCCCGAGGGTCCGATCAAACCGCAGTACGCCATCGAGGAGCTGCATCGTCTCACCGGTGGTGACGCCACCATCGTCTCGGGGGTGGGCCAGCACCAGATGTGGACATCCCTGCACTGGAAGTTCACCGACCCCCGTCGCTGGATCAACTCCGGTGGCCTGGGCACGATGGGTTTCGCCATCCCCGCCGCCGTCGGCGCCAAGGCGGGTCGACCCGACGACCTCGTGATCGCCATCGACGGCGACGGCTGTTTCCAGATGACCTTCCAGGAGCTGATCACGGCGGCTACCGAGGGAATCAATGTGAAGATCGTCGTGATCAACAACGGCGCCCACGGGATGGTCACCCAGTGGCAGCGGATGTTCTACGACGGGCGGTTGTCGGCCAGCCAACTCGGCGACAAGGTCGATTACGTCCGTCTCGCCGAAGCCCTGGGTTGCGCCGGTTTCCGGGCCACCAGTCCCGACGAGGTGGCCCCGACCTTCGAGAAGGCCCTCGCCGTGAACGACATGCCCGTCGTGGTTGAGATCAAGGTCGACTGGAACGAGATGGTCTTCCCCATGGTCCCCGCCGGGGCCTCCAACGACACCGTCTTCGTCGGACCGGACGAGAAAGTGACCGTGGAACGATGAACCACACGCTGTCGGTCCATGTCGAGAACAAACCGGGGGTTCTCGCCCGGGTGTCGTCGCTGCTCGCTCGACGTGGTTTCAATATCCACTCGCTCGCCGTGGGCCCATCCCACGAGCCGGGTATGTCGAGGATGACCATCGTCGTCGAGGCCCCGGAATTGGAACAGGTCAAGAAACAGCTCCACAAGCTGGTCAATGTGGTGAAGATCAGCGAGCTCGCCCCCGCCCAGGCCATCGAGAGGGAACTCGCCCTGATCAGGGTGCACGCCCCGGCCGGGAAGAGGACCGAGATCCTCGAGCTGGCCTCCCTCTTCGACGCCGAGGCCATCGACGTCGGCCAGCAGAGTCTCGCCTTCCAGGTCATCGGCACCCCAGAGCACATCGAAGACTTCGTGGAACTGGTCGGGACGCACGGTCTAACCGACCTGGTTAAGTCGGGCTCGATCGCAATGGCCAAGGAGCAGAAGCGACGAAGCCGCTCCAACCAGCTCAGGGCCATCTGACAGTTCTCCCCACCCCCTAATGAGAAAGGGACACCACCGCGATGGCGAATATCTATTACGACAAGGACGCCAACATCGAACTCCTCGACGACATCACCGTGGCCGTGATCGGATATGGCTCCCAGGGTCACGCCCATGCCCTCAACCTCCACGAATCGGGGGTCGACGTGGTCGTCGGACTCCGTGAGGACTCGTCGAGCCGGAGCAAGGTAGAGAGCGACGGTCTGCGGGTGGCGAACGTTGCCGACGCCGTCGACGAGGCCCAACTGATCATGGTCCTCGTCCCGGATGAGATCATGGCCGAGATCTACCACGGCGAGATCGCTCCTCATCTTGAGGAGGGTGATGTCCTCGCCTTCGCCCACGGCTTCAACGTGCATTTCGGCGCCATCGAGCCACCCGAGGGCAACGACGTGGTGATGATCGCTCCCAAGGGCCCGGGCCACCTGGTGCGTCGCACCTACGCCGACGGGTCGGGTGTCCCCTGTCTCGTCGCCGTGCACCAGGACGTCTCGGGCAAGGCCAAGGACATCGCTCTCGCCTACGCCTCGGCCATCGGTGGCGGTCGGGCCGGAGTTCTCGAGACCACCTTCGCCGAGGAGACCGAGACCGACCTATTCGGGGAACAGGTAATCCTCTGCGGTGGGGTGGCTGAGCTCATCAAGTCGGCGTTCACCACGCTGGTCGAGGCCGGATACCAGCCCGAGTCGGCGTACTTCGAGACCCTCCACGAACTCAAGCTGATCGTCGACCTCCTCTATGAGGGCGGCATGGGCTGGATGCGCCACTCCATCTCCAACACCGCCGAGTACGGAGACTACACCCGGGGACCCCGGATCGTCACCGACGAGACCCGTGCCGAGATGCGCAAGGTCCTCGACGAGATCCAAAGTGGAGCCTTCGCCAACGAATGGCTCGGACAGGCCCGCGAGGGGGCACCCCATCTCATCGAGCAACGCGAGACACAGAGCAACCATCAGATCGAGCAGGTGGGCCGAGAGCTCCGCAAGATGATGCCATTTATCGAGGAGAAGAGAGCATGAACCGTCACCGCATGGTCGAGGACCTGATGCCGTGGGACTCGCTCGCCCTCGACTCCAACGACCTGGACGGAGCCG